>JBBKVQ010000454.1:0-4858 GCA_037968515.1 Bradymonadaceae bacterium | reverse complement strand
CAATGAACAGTAGAACCCTACTTTGCAGTGAGTTGAGAGATGAGCAGAATCTACCCATTTACATCTGAATCCGTTTCGATGGGCCACCCAGACAAGGTCTCCGACCAAATCTCGGACGCTATCCTTGATGCGATGTTGAGGATCGACCCGAAATCGCGCGTTGCGTGCGAAACCATGACCTCGACCGGTATGGTCGTGGTCAGCGGTGAGGTCACCACAAACGCGTATGTCGATATCCCCGCCGTGGTTCGCGAAGTGGTTCGTGACATCGGATACACCAGCGCTGAAATGCGCTTTGACGCGGCCTCATGTGCGGTGCTCGTAGCGCTTGACGCACAAAGCCCGGACATTGCTCAGGGCGTGGACACTGGCGGCGCTGGTGACCAAGGCTTGATGTTCGGATTCGCGTGTAAAGAGACCGACACATACATGCCGCTGCCGATTCATTTTTCGCATCGCCTTGTTGAACGCCAGGCAGAAGTCCGTCGCGAAAACCTGATTGAAGGCCTCCGACCAGATGCCAAGAGCCAGGTCACGGTCACCTACAAAGGCAACACGCCAACCCATGTCGACACGGTTGTGTTGAGCACGCAGCACGACCCGCTGTGGACCAACAAGATGCCTGAGCTTCGCAACCTTGTGCGCGAACACGTGCTCAAGCCAGTTCTCGGCGAGCACTGGCATGACGATATCAAAGTGCATATCAATCCAACCGGTGTTTTTGAGATCGGTGGGCCTCACGGCGACTGTGGCCTTACAGGCCGTAAAATCATCGTCGATACGTATGGTGGACGTGGTCGCCACGGCGGCGGAGCTTTCTCGGGCAAGGATCCAACAAAAGTGGACCGCTCGGCAGCCTACATGGCTCGTTATATCGCCAAAAACATCGTGGCAGCCGACTTGGCTGACGTTTGCGAAATCCAGCTCAGCTACGCCATTGGCGTGGCGGAACCAACGTCGGTGTACATCGACTGCCAAGGAACTGCGAACGTCGACGAAGACAAGCTGAGCGAAGTGGTTCGCGAACTGTTCGAGCTGACGCCCCATGGCATCATGGAGTCACTGAAGTTGCGCAACCCGATCTACTACCCCACCGCGCGCCACGGACATTTTGGACGCGAACCCTACATAGAGAACGGCCTCGAGTTCTTCACGTGGGAAAAGACCGACAAAGTCAACGCGCTGCGAGCAGCGTTCTAAAGAAACAAGGCGGGCTTCGGCCCGCCTTTCTTTTTGTAGATTATGACCAAGACTTACTGGCTCACCGGCCTGCCCGGCTCCGGAAAGACCACGCTCGGGCTCGCCCTTGTGGCCGAACACTGCAAGCGCGAAAAATCTGCGGTGCTGCTGGACGGCGACGTTGTTCGCGCGGGCCTGTGTCAGGATTTAGGCTTCAGTGTCGAGGACCGTACCGAAAACGTGCGCCGAGTCGCCGAAACGGCAAAAATCCTAAACGAACACGGAATCGTCGTCATCTGCGCGTTGGTTTCTCCGATGGAGTCACACCGAGAGCTCGCCTCCACGATTCTGAAATCAAATTTGTTTCAGGTATTTGTCGACTGCTCCGCCCAAGTGTGCGCAAGTCGTGACCCAAAGGGCCTGTGGGCCAAAGCCGCAAATGGTGAAATCCCAGATTGGACGGGACTTGGACAGGACTATGAACGCCCCATGCATGCAGATTTCCACTATCTTAGCGAAATCGACGACGCGGCAGGCGCCGCCCGCAAGATCATGAACCAAACAGCAACGATTGAGACCTTATGAAAACCATCGCCCTCGTCGTGTTAACCCTCGTCAGCGCTTGCTCTTCTGCACCCGTCACCACAACGCATCCGCTGGATTCGCCCAACCAGTATTTGGTCTCGGACGGGCTGACCAGTGCCCTGATCTTAGACGGGACCAACGGGTTTGAAGTTGTGGCAAAGCGGGACGGCAGTGTTGTCACGAACGGCAAAGATGTTTGGATTTATGAGACGCTCACCGAGGACCAACCTGAGGCCGATTGCGATTGCTTCATGCAGGCCTTCAACGACGGCGTCGAACCCGACGACTGCACCAACACGGTTAGAAAACCTTACGTCACGTTGACACGGCTTCGTGATTCTAAGGTGCTGCGGCCGTTCCCTTCGTGGAGCTCTCCAGACTCAGAATCAAGCGTCTCATTCGCCCTCAACGGTGTGGTCGATAATCATGTCATCATCGAGGGTTGCGGCTCCGGCTATTCCTGCGGCGCGGCCCACCCGTCAGGCTCCTGCGAAGCTGTGGCCATCAATTTGGGCACCGGCGAGTCGACCAAAGTCGATGAGTTAGCTCCCAAGGTCGACTTCGAGAAAGCCTGGTCGGTCCTTCTCGCAGCGCACCCCGACCTCGAGTCGAAAGAAATGAACGTCACCAATCTTCGAACACGGTTCTCAGGCAGCGCTGCATTTGTCGAAGCGCTTGTGACCACCGATGCCTGCTACGCCTGTTCTGACGGGGAGTGGAGCTCCTACAGCGTAAGCACATGGCAAACGATTACACCGTCTGAAGAGCTGCCAGCTCCCGTGGCTGCGTTTTTTTCGAAAGCCACCACGGCCCCAGTTTGGACCCAGATAAACTCCGAAAACCGCATTTCAATTGAGGGCGCTTTTGCGAAGTAAATTTCAAGACAACACGTTCGAAGTCTTGCATCAAGACGATGCAATTCTGGTCCTGAATAAGCCCAGTGGTTTGTTGGTTCACCGCGGCTACGGGCGCGATGACATCACTCTGGTCGATTTGATTCGGGACTACTTGGGCTCCAGCCATCCAGTTCACCGGCTCGATCGCGCGACCTCGGGCGTGATGATCTTTGCTGTGAACGGCGACGGGGCCAGAATCCTACAGGCACAATTCGAAGCCGGCACGGTGGCAAAAACCTACCATGCGCTGGTGCGTGGGTTGATTGCCGAAGATGTCATTGTCGACCACCCGGTCCCAAAGGCGGAAGGCGGCGAGCGCGTAGATGCCTTAACGACGATTCACCCCATTGAACATGTCGTGGTCGAACCCCGCGAAGTCACTTGGGTGGAGGCGCGCCCCAAAACGGGTCGATTCCACCAAATCCGCCGTCACCTGAAGCATATTAATCACCCGATTATCGGTGATTCGAACTATGGCAAAGGCGGGTTGAATCGGGAATTCGCGAAACAATTTGGTCTTTCACGTTTGGCGCTGCACGCCAGCCGAATCGAGTTTAACCACCCCACGACCGGCGAGCCTGTAAGCTTCACGGCGGGGCTTCCGGAAGACCTGACTGACGCGCTCGATGAGATGGGGTTTAGCCCAACGCAAACGCGATCTTGCGTGAAATCGACGCGCTGAAGCCGCGTTGCACTAGGTGCCGATAGGCTTTTGCCGCCTCGCCCTTCAAGAAACGCCCATCTACGCGCTGTCTAGCGACGTCTTCCCAAACCACATCCAGCGCGTCCACAGCGTTGCGCGCGACGTTTCGTTCGACCCCGTGATGAACCAGCTTCGACTGGATTTTGGCTGGTCCCCATTGCTTCCGTGCCAAAATCTCAGATTGAAGCTCGGCAAAGCGCACATCATCGAGCCACCCACGTCGGGCATACTCGTCGAGGACTTCGTCGACCAGATCTGCAGGACATTCCTTTTTGAGGAGCTTCC
Organism: Bradymonadaceae bacterium; assembly: GCA_037968515.1. GTDB lineage: Bacteria > Myxococcota_A > Bradymonadia > Bradymonadales > Bradymonadaceae > JBFFMO01. The sequence continues at coordinate 1,210 of JBBKVQ010000454.1, read as the reverse complement.
CACGCAGTTCCTTTCGCGAATAGTCTCGCCGAGCCAGAAACATCGCGGCCGCAGCATCGACATCGTCCTTCGAAAAATCCACTTTGCTCCCTTCTACGAGTACCGCTATGCTCCGCGCTCTTTTCGGCTTCTGGCGCGGGATTGGGACGTGAACGACACCCCTAAAACTACCATAGGAAAACCCGCCATTTTTGTGGCGTCGACATTCCTTGTGATCCCGGCATTTATCCCATTTTATTTTGCCATTGGCGAGCAAGACCCCGCGACCTTTTGGCTCCTCATCGGGGTAGGCATATCGGTCCTCGTGGCCAACGTGCTTGCGTTGATACTCATCTACCGTTGGATTGTGCGATACTCTCATGAATGACTCGAAACCCATCGATGTCTCGATCGTTATCCCTATTTATAACGAAGAAGGCATTCTTTCCGCATCCATCGCGGACCTCACCGAGAAGCTCGCCAGTGAGCCCGCATGGAACCGCTCTTACGAAATCATTTTGAGCGAAAACGGCTCGACCGACGGCACGATCGCCGCGGCAAACGAGCTGATGCTGAGGCATCCCGAGCTTCGCCTGATCAGCACTGGTGAGCCCAATTATGGCCTTGCGATGCGTCAAGGCATCCTGGCTGCCCACGGCAATTACGTGATTTGTGACGAAATCGACCTGTGCGACACGGACTTTTATGTACGTGCGCTCAAGGAACTCGATGACGGTTTCGACTTGGTGATCGGGTCAAAACGCCTGAATCCCAATTCTGACCGACGTCCCGGGTACCGCAAACTTGCTACGTTTGTGCTCAATTTCATGCTGCGCGTTTTTGTGGGTTTTCAGGGCACAGACACGCACGGATTGAAGGCTTTCAGACGCGACCGACTGCTCGAAGTTGTGGGCAGATGCGTGGTCGACAAGGACCTCTTCGCCAGTGAGTTCGTGATACGAGCCGAAAGAATGAAGTATCAGATGATCGAAATCCCAGTGACGATTGTCGAGAAACGTCCGCCCTCTATCAACCTGCTTCGACGCGTGCCGAATGTCCTGAAAAACATGGTGCGGCTGGCTTGGGTGATTCGAGTACGCCATCGCTAAGAAGGGAAGTTCTGGACACTTCGAAAACCCTTGTGCTACCTTCCCGCGAAGGCCTTAAACACTGATTTCTCTTATAGAAGCACACCCGTCGAGGGGACCACTTCGATGACTGATCAAAACCG
>JBBKVQ010000453.1:0-7884 GCA_037968515.1 Bradymonadaceae bacterium | reverse complement strand
GAATATTGATGCACCGCGCGTTGATCGAACAATTATCGGTGAACTCACCGCATTCATCGATGTCGTCACACACAAACCCGTCACCGACCCAGCCCGAGCGGCATTCGCAGGTGAAGCCCTGATCAATTTCTGTGCAAATCGCGTCTTCAGCGCATGGCATGGAGTCACATTGGTCGGGATCACAGCTTAGACCGTTGCCAGAAAACCCAGGCAAGCAGTTGCAGCTAAGCTCGCCCGTATCTGGATCCGTATCGCAAGAGGCCTCGGAGGCACATTGATCGCAGGATACGATGCAGCCAGGCCCGTTTCCTGTTTCTGGGCAGTATTCCTCGGGCGTGCACAGGCTTTCGAAACACACAAATCCGGGGGCGGGGCATTCGGAGTCGCACTGAATCGTACAAATCGCCTCGTCATCGAAGGTCCGGCAGAGCCCAGACTCGCAGTCTGCGCCTGTTTCACAGGGTTCTCCCAATTTGCCTTCACCGCCCGAGACATCACCGATATCCGACCCCATATCGCCGTCCGAAACATCTGTTCCGACATCTTCGGTCGTGTAATCAGGCCCACCTTGAGTGTCCAAATTCGAACGGTCAAAAAGGTCAGAGCGTCCGCAACTTGCGAGTACTGTGATCGACAGGAGGACCCAAATCTTCTTCATGACTGTTCTCTTGGGAAACTTAAAACTTCGTGTACACGAACTATTGCGAAATAGGCGTGCGAACACAATCAAATGTAACGGGAATGGCGTCCGAGTGATGAATCACTTCGAAATCTTCAACGTCCAGCGCTTTAAGGTCGCGCGACGATAAAAGCCCTTCCCACTTCGCCGTAGTATGACGATCGCTTTGCGCCGTGAGCGCGATGTTGCCACCGTCGGCGTGATACATTCCATACTTCTGCAGCGCGCGCGCAACGACTCGTGCACCGTCGTTAGGGAGCGTGTCGAGCGGATAGTCTGCACGCAGTCGAAAATGCACGCCATACGGCGGCGCATCGGGGCCGCCTGTGGTGTTGGTGCCGTGAGTTGCGGGCCGAACGTACATCTTCTGGCGAACACGATTATTGGGCAGAATAAATCGGATCGCGTGGTTGATTTCGCCGGCAGCGACCTCGTCCGCCGTGAACAGAAGTGGCGTGATCGGGAATCCTGCGGCGTCGGCGCTGGTGCATTGGTCCCCACGCCCTACCTCGGGATAGAGCTTCGAGGTGTCCCAGATCGCCAAACATCCGCCCTGAAACGTGTTGCCTTGAATATCGGCACGCCACATCTCGTAAAGCCGGTTTTCATCCGGCGCATGCACCAGCAAATGGCAGTCGCCATCACCTACACACGCGTAGCCGTCCTCGCCTTCGATGTTGCCATTTTCTGGTACGGGAATCGGCGCGGGGTCACAATCCGGGGAGTAGAATGCGCTACTTGGTTCAAAAGCACGCTTGGTCGTGGAAGCATCCGCGGTCAAAACGTCCAAAGAAAAGTCGATTTGGAACAGGTCGTTATTACCCCAACCACCGGCGCTTCTGAGCGCCCCAATCATAGCATCAGATTCTGCCGCTGCGGCCTCTCCGCTGACATCTTGATAAAAAAATGCGGCGGCTGGTCCGTACATGCCGGTCGACGTGGGTCCGACGTCTGCGGCGTCTACCCCATTATTCGTCGACACGTCACCGATCGTGTTGGAATCGGGGCGAACATCGGCTTCGATGATTTGAGCATCAAGCCCAGCATCAACTTGCGGGTTCGCCGCGTCGTCTTTGCCACACGCGGCAACAAACAAAAAAAAGGCGCCGTAAGCGCAGGTCATTCGAATCGGCTTTTCTTTCATAACCAGCCTCATGGACCTAGGTCTCTCACTGCTCGAACGTAAATCGCTCCGGGCTGCTCACCAAAATTCCCGTCCGCCTCACAAGACATTCCACGAAAGCGCCAGCCATCAGGATACAAGCCGGTGGCGCTCAACATGAGACCGTCAGACTCACCAAACCAATAACTCACGATCCGGCTAGTTTGGCCAAGCTTGGCAAATGCCGAAATGTTGACGTCTACCTTATTACACTCACCTTTAAGCATCGTGACCAAGCCTGAATCAGACCGAATAGCGTAGTCGTGGATAAAGTCGTCTACGAAGATTTGAATCTTGACGACCTCCGTGAACTCTTGGGTCGTCAACCGTTCAGACGGGCCGGCCACCACCAACATTTCGGTAAACTTCAGCTCTTTGCCAAGCGAATAGGCTCTCTCCGGCGCATCGAGCGAGCCATCTTCCTTTAACCAGCCAAATTGGTCGATCGCTGATGTTCGACCGCTGCGGGCAACTAGAAGCCAGCCACCACCATAGTCTTTCAGACACTGGACCTGAAATGACTCACCATTCCAAACGACTGTCTTTTGCTTGTTGTCGGACTGTTCGCAGATCGTCTCAACGTCCGTGTCTGCAAGGCCCACGTCTGCATCGTTTTGAGGCAGAGCGTCCTCGAGACAACCACAGAGCCCCAACAAGATGAAAATCCAAACCTTCATTCCATTCCGTCGAAATACTCTTCCATCGGATCAAAATAGTACTCTTCCCAACCCTTCTGAATGCTCTCACCCATACCGTCGGGGATATTCGTGTGCCGCAGGGTCAAAAGGCTTCCCTCGTCGGTCTCTTCAAACGTGAGTTCCAACCGGGAGTCTGGGGCAGAGTCTTCAAAGTCTGTGGTTCGCCAAGACTGAACGATTCGAACACCGAATTCAAGCTCTAGGTTTTCTCCGGAAATATAGCCGTCGCCTGACGAGTGCCGACCACCCATTCTGGGGTCGATCTCCGCAGAGCTATCGGTCATCTCGCCATGTGTCTCAGAATCAAGCCAGGCTTCGTAAAGCGTGACTGGACTGACATCAAACTCCATCTTCAATTCAAGATCATCCACGTGTGCCTCCTGCAACGGGGCGCAACTTACACATCATAGTGCGGTCCGCCAACACGCGATTGGATGGCACTGATTTTTGGCGCGTGATTGAGCGCGCAGCAAGCGTACTGCCTGCTGCGCACTCACCGCTCAGCCGCCAAAGACGTGCCTCGTCCGCCAAAGCGCGGCGACCATCAGAATGACGATCTCCACAGTGATGCCCACCCATGCGCCGACCACGCCCATTTCTAGGTAGAACGCAAAAAACCACGCGGCCGGCACCAGCACACACCACGCCCCAAGGACCAGCACGACCATCGAATATCTGGTGTCTCCCACCCCGTTAAGAGCACCAAATGTCACCATCGTGATCGCGTCAAAAACCTGGAACACGGCCGCCACGGCCAGCAGACTCGCGCCCAACGCCAGAACAGCTGGCTCCGCCTGAAACACGCCGATCAACGCCTCTGGAATCGCCCAAAAGACGACACCGCATGCTCCCATCAGCCCCACCGCCAAAAAGGTCGCGTTCTTGTAGCTACGGCGCACCAAATCACGTCGCCCCGCTCCGTGAAAATAGCCGGCCAAAACAGTTGCAGCCTCGGAGACCCCGTAGCCAGGAATCGACGAGATGCCCACGATTCTAAACGCGATCTGATGCGCCGCTAACGCATCGTCGCCCAACCGCGCAACGATCGCTGTGAAGACCGAAAACCCAGTGCTCGACAAGAAATACCGCAGGCCTAGTGGTGTTCCGAAGTTCACGATTCGCCTCATAACAGCGACGTCGTAGCCCGCAAAAGGACGCACGGCAGCTACGAACTCCCAAAGAATCCACACGAACCCAATCGCGCAGGAAATCACGGTAGCAATCGCCGCCCCCGACACGCCGAACGCGGGAATCGGGCCCATCCCAAAAATGAGCACATAGTCCAAAATCACGTTCAAGAGATTCATGACAAGATTCACGCGCATCGCAGTCTTAGGTTCGCCTCGGCCTTGAAAATAGTCGGACAAGGCAATGACGCCGAACCAGAACGGATACGCCCAAACTCGCCAGCCCAAGTAGGCCACGCCAAATCCCAAGGCCGCTTCGCTGGCTCCCATCAACGACAAGACTGTCTCGTCGAAAAAAACCAAGCCAATCACAGGAATGCTAAACACCAGGCCGAGCATCAGACCGTGCCAACCCGCTTGGTCAACAAGCACATCATCTTGCGCACCGGTCGCCTGGGAGACCACAATTTTTGTTCCGTGAATCATGCCCACAAATAGCGAACCAAATAGAAACACAATGATGGTCGCAAGACCGACTCCCGCCAGCTGAGAAACTCCCAACCCCGCCACAAATAATGTATCCGCGGCGTTCATCGCGGTGTACGAAATACTACTCACGACAAGCGGCCACGCGATCCTCGAGACATGTCTCAAGCTCCCGTCGTTTGTCGCGCTCTGCGATTCCATGACATCCTCCTAGTGGGTTTTAAACCCGAAAAGGATCTGCGGCTTTCATGGACGGAATCGCAAAACCATCAAAAAAAAGCCGCAGATCGTATGCTCTGCAGCTCATTTCCAATGACTATTTTAGACATTTTTAGGAGCTGAAGAAGCCTCGACCCGAATCGACGCAAATAACGACGCAATTTTTTGCGCCGAGCGTTTGTGTGGTTGTGGTTCGTGGCATCAATCGTCCTTAAAAAAAAAGCGCCCAGAGGCGCGTCCGAAAATGAACTAAAACACGGGGCGTTCCGTAAAACAACCCGGTGAAGAAATAAATCAGATATTAATACTGAAATTACCGTTCATCGAGCCAGCATCGTTACCGCACATATTTCCGCGGTACTCAAAGTTGGCTGTTCCGCCGCCGGCCCCATCATTCGAAGTCGTGAGCTTTGAGTACATATCCAACGAACAATCACCATTGATATCACCCGCGAACGAAAGGTCTCCGACATAGCTGTATTCGAGTGTCGACGACGTATCATTCGCCTTGATGTCAAGCTTGTAGGTCACTTCACCTCCCAATGTGACTCCCTGAGAAACGCAGTCATTAAACGTCACAACGTAGGTGAAAGTCGCGTCGGTGGTGGTCCCGGTTTGGGTGTCATCAAGAGAGCCCACAAAATTTGCGGTTCCTCCCTCAAGACAATTGAAAGAAAAGTCGATGGCCACAGCACCATTGGCCGCACTTGACTGAGCTGACGCCCCGCCTTGGGACAACACAACGTTCGCCGCGGCAAAACCTTGTTGTGAGTCTTCTTCGCTCAAAGAATCATCGCCACATGCAGCAAAACCAATAAGACTAACAGCCAAAAATGCTCGAGTAATATTCTTCATTCACGCCCTCCATAGGGTAAGGATAAGTTGCCCGTAGTCTGTTGAGCGCGCGGCCCTTTGTCAAATTCCACAACCGGGTTTTTGACCGCGTTGCCGCCTCGGCAGACGCGTTGTAGTCTTCCAACTTATGCAATTAGGCACCTATTCAATCGACTCACGCCTTGCCAAAGGAGGCATGGGGGAAGTCTGGCTTGGAACGCACATCGTGCAATCCTCGACGGTCGCGATCAAAGTCATGACCGACGTCACGGCGCTCAGCGAAAACTTTCAGTCGCAGTTCAGACGCGAGGTCGAATCCACGGCACGACTGCATCACCCCAATATTGTGACCGTGTTCGATTTTGGGCTTTTACCTGAGGCCGCAGCCAGCCTTGAACTGGTTCAGGACAGCCCATTTTTTGTGATGGAATACGTGTCGGGTGGAAGCCTGACGACACGCCGCAAAAACTTCACCTGGCCCGAACTTCGCCACGTGCTGGACGACGTGTTGTCGGCGCTGGCTCATGCCCACGCACGCGGTGTGATTCACCGAGACATCAAGCCAGATAACGTGCTGATGGGCTCGTATTCGGACGGCGCGCCACGAACCGTACTCACCGATTTTGGCATCGCCTTCGCCATCGAACGAAATACCACGACCTACGGCGACGATATCACGGCGCGCAGCAACGAGGACATGTCCGGAACACCCCTCTATATGGCCCCCGAGCAATTTCGTGGCGAGTTCCGCGATTACGGCCCTGGCACAGATCTGTACGCCATTGGCGTGGTCGCTTGGGAGTTCGCTACCGGAAAACCACCCTTTACCGGCGTCAATCCCTACAGTTTGGGTCGCATGCACATGACCCAGCCCCTGCCGGAGTTTAAACCGCGGTTTTTGGTGCCTGAGGGATTCGAAAAATGGGTGCGCAGGCTTCTAGAAAAGTCTCAAATCGAACGATACCGCACCGCAGCCGACGCACGCTGGGCATTGCTCGCCCTTGAAGACCCCGAAGAATGCCGCGAAACCAGCGAACTCGATGTTTTCCCGAGTGAAGCCGAACTCGAGGACATGCCGACCATGTTCATGCCGGTCGTCCTTCCCGAAGGGTCAACCGAAGCACCACCCCCACCGCGGGATTGGCGAGACGTCGATTTGCGCTCGACCTCGGGCAACATGGACGCTGGGCTTGGCCTATTTGGGCTGCGCACCATCCCTTTTATCGGCCGCGAAAACGAACGGACTGCGTTGTGGCGAGCGTTCGTGGAGGTCAATGATTTCCATAAACCTCGTGCGGTGATCATTCGCGGACTTGCTGGCACCGGAAAAAGCCGGTTGGCAGAATGGCTCTTCCAAACCACACAAGAGTCAGGCGCAGCGGTGGGTTATCGAGCAACCCACCAAGCCGAACCAGGCGCCATGCACGGCCTGCCATGGATGCTCACCGAGCGTTTTCGCTGTGCCGGGCTGCGTCCCGCCGACACGCACGACCGTGTGCACCGCGTGCTCAAGGAATACGGCCTCGTCGAAGAGCTCGAGACCCGGGCGCTGGCCAATATCATGCGTGTGGAGCGCGCGGATCAAGAACCGGAAGATGGGCGAAAAACCACCCAAATTTCTTTGACCGTAGAACAACGCGTTGACTATATCCGGCGCGATATCGTGCGCACTGCGGGCGATCGCGTCGCGGTGGTCTGGCTTGACGATGCCATTTGGGACCGCGAGTCGATTCAACTCGTTCAGACAGTCCTGAACGCAGAGACAGACCCAATCCTTTTCGTGCTGACCGTCCGGGAAGAGGCGCTAGCTGAAGACCTGCGCGCTCGTGAGGCGCTTGACGCGATCAATCAGTCTCGGCGAATCAGCACGATAAACCTTGAGTTTTTTGACGACGAAACGTTCGAGCGGCTGATTCGCGACGGCCTGATGCTCACCGGGCCTGCGGCTGCGCTGGTCAGCTCGCAATGCGATGGCTCGCCACTTTACGCGACGCAATTGGTTGAATTCTGGCTGAGCCGTGGCGCACTAATCGCCGAACACGGACAAATCCAGCTGGTCGACGACACCGTGATCCCGCCCCTCGACATTGCGAACCTGTGGCAGTCACGACTCGATCATTTGGTCGAAGAATTATCGCAGGCCAAAAGTCTTCAGAAGTATCAATTCTCGGCTGTCGCCGACCCTGACGCGGTGTGGAAACGCTTGGAAATGGCGGCCGCGCTTGGCCGCGACGTCGATACCGACGAATGGAACCATGCCTGTCAGCTCAGCTCGATCGCCGCTTCACTCCGCCTAGTCGATGCCCTCGTAGAAGCTCGACTCGCCGAACGTACCGCGATTGGGTTTTCGTTTGTTCACGGGCTCCTCAGAGACGCCCTGATAAAACACGCTCATAAACAGAAACGTTGGAAACGGTTGAATCTGACGTGCGCCCGCATGCTCACCAGCCGATACGCGCCGGAACATCCGGGGCTGGCTTTTCGGGTTGCGCGCCATTTTGTCGAAGCCAAGAACGCAACCTTCGCCCAGATCGCACTCGACGAAGCCTTTGATCGGGAATCCCACGCCGCCGAACCCGCTCGAGTGGTCGAGGTCTGTCGGCTCATGCGCAACGCGCTTGAGCGCACCGAAACGCCTCTAAATCACCCTTCATGGCTCCGACTCTGGACGAGCGAAGG
>JBBKVQ010000452.1:0-4218 GCA_037968515.1 Bradymonadaceae bacterium | reverse complement strand
GCATCGTCGCCACAGGCAACGAGTCCAAGGGTCCCAAGAATTCCAAGAGTAAGCAGTGCTCGGTTACGGAACATGATGTTCTCCGCAAATGTCCGAGCGAAAGGAGAGAGTGAATTCGGCGCAGGAATGCAACCGAGTCCCCCTCGCTTCCGACCCGAAGCGATTAGGTGCGTACGTTCGAGGCAATATCCTGGCTCACGGGTCATCCTTGCCCGACACCTTCCCGGTTTCCCAGTGGTTCTTGTCAGGTTCGTCGCCGATTACAGTTGCGGGGGCAGCGTTGGAATGAACCAACTTCCTGCCTCGAGACGTGTCATTTTCAAAGTGTTCCTTGTTGGAACGAGCGTCGATTACCACCACGAAGAATTCTGAGTCAAGCTCCCGCGTGACGATCGATTGACCCGGGTGCTAAGAGGAGCCATTGGAGGTCATTATGCCACGTGTACTTATACTTCATACCGGCGGGACTTTGGGAATGAAGGGCACTCCCCTTGAGCCAGACGTGTTTGCGTCGAAGCTTCAAGATTCGGTGCCTGAACTCGCCAAGATCGCGGATCTCGACACTCAAATCGTCGCGAATCTGGACTCAAGCGATGTGGGGCCCGAGCTGTGGGCAGACCTTGCGGTCAGAATTCAAGCGGCCTACGACGACTACGACGGTTTTGTGGTGGTGCATGGGACTGACACGATGTCTTACACGGCGAGTGCGCTTAGTTTCGCTTTAGAAGACGTAGGCAAGCCTGTGATTTTGACAGGAGCGCAGCGTCCGTTGACCGCATTGCGCACCGACGCGCGGCGCAACCTTGCCGATGCGGTGGAGCTTGCGACCCGCAATATCCCCGAGGTCGCGATCTGTTTTGACGGCTTGTTGTTGCGAGGGTGTCGGACCACCAAAAGCAGCGCCCGAGACTATCGAGGTTTTTTGAGCCCCGACTGTCCGCCTTTGGCCACGTTGGGCGTCGACGTGACGTTTGGGACGCATATTCGGCACACGACTCGGCCACTTAAGGTCGATTCTCGCTTCGATCCGAATGTATTGCTGGTGCCCATTACCCCGGGGATTGAGCCGTCGATGTTGCGAGGCCTATTCGAACTTGAGCACCTTAAAGGCGTGGTGGTGGTTGCGTTTGGAACGGGTACCGTTCCCACCAGCGTTCGACCGCTAGCCCCCGTGATTGCCCAAGGTGTCGCACGGGGTCTGGACATCGTTGTGATTACGACGTCGTCGGGCCGCGTCGATTTTGGGCTCTACAAAAACAGTAAACCGCTCGAGGACAGCGGGGCGATTCCGGGCGGAGAAATGCGCGTGGAGTCGGCGATGACCAAGCTGATGCACGCGATCGCGGTGTACGAGGACCCTGCGGCACGGCGACAGTATTTGATGCGCGATATTGCCGGCGAAATGCTCGCTTAGCGGCGTCGGTAGACCAGGCCAATCAGCCAGAGTCCCATGAATCCGAACAGGCTCGGGTCCCCAGCGCTGCAGGCCAATTGCCCGATACCCACGATATGTTTTGGGTCTTCGTTGCCGATCACAAACACGTCTGGCGATCGGTCATCTGCGCAGCCATCAAAAAGTCCCGTATCGGGATTATAGCGATCGCAAATAGACGTTTGAGAACAAATATCACCGATGCCGTCGGCGTTGCTGTCGGCCTGGTCTGGATTGGGCAGGGTCGGACAGTTGTCGAAGCGATCATCGATGGCGTCGTTATCGTCGTCGGTGTCGCACAGGTCACCTTTTCCGTCGCCGTCGCGGTCCTGCTGGTCTGAATTCGGGGTGACAGGACAGTTGTCCGATCCATCCAGGACACCATCGCCGTCTGCATCTTCGTCACAGATATCGCCAGTTCCGTCGCTGTCTTCGTCGGTCTGTTCAGGGTTTGCGACTCCGGGGCAGTTGTCGTCGGAATTAGCGACACCGTCGGAGTCGACGTCATCCGCAGAGACCTCGGTAACGCCTGCTGTGACCCAGGCGTGGGGCGTGTAAGAGCCTGCTTGGGCGGCCATCGCTCCTTGTTCACGCAGCCAGTCTCTCCACGCATATACTGATGAGTAGACCGAACCTGCACATTGTGCCGGGCCGCGGGAAAGTGCACCGATCACTCGGCCCTTTGAGTCAATCGGGGCGCCGCCGGAGTCGCCCTGACAGGTTCCGTCGCTGCCCTCGAATTCTGAGGCTGTAGTCTGAGCGTCAAAGGGGCATTGATCGCCGTTGCATTGCACGGTGCGGCCGCCGAGGCTTCGCCGGGTGCCAGCGCCTGTTTCGTCTCCGATATGGCCATACCCGACGGCTGTGTAGGACTCGCCGGCAACGGGCGCGGAGTCGACGCGTGGGACGATTGGGGTGGCGTTGCTCGAAGGGATATTCTGGGTCAGCACGAGTAGGGCGATATCAAAACCACAGGTGTCATTGCCACCAGGCGGAATGAGGATCTGAGACACCCGAGTGTAGTTGCTCGGGTCGTTGCTCATCTGGGTCTGAGTGGTGACGTACATGGCTGAGGCGTCGTGTTTGTTGCCAAACGGTGTGCTGCCACAGTTCACAAACTGCGAGTTCAACTCGGCGACACAATGTTGAGCGGTAAGCACAAGATTTGGTGCAATCAAGGTGCCCGAACAAATTCCGGTGCCGCCCTGAAGCTGAGCCAGTATCCCAACCACAGCGGTCTGGTTATTCTCGACCTGACCGCCTTTAATCTCCTGACGGGCTGTCGCATACTGAACGTCGCTTTCGGGGATGCATCCGGTGAAAGCGAGAACAAGTATGAGTAGGAGTGGCTTCATGGTCCAAATAGAACAGCAACGATCATGCCACTTCGGATTACATGCACATACACGGATTTAGTTGGGTTCAGGCCCAAAATGTGGGGTGTTGATGCCTCAGAGGGCGTCGATAGACCCCGTCATTATAGCCTCAACGGATTCGAATATGTTCCAACACATCAAACCAGGCGTCGAACATCGCGCTCGGGGAGGTGTCGCGGATCGACAGATAGATTTCGACTTGCGGCGCCAATCTCCGAATCAAGATGACCTCGGCGGTTCGCGGATTGTGGAAAGCGGCACCCTCGTTGGTTCGCCACGAGATATGTTCCAGGCCGAATGCCACTAGCTGGTCTTCAAGCAGCGACTGAACGGCCGCGTATGCCTGATGTGCAGAACCCCGATCGCCCCGAGCCATCCGGGTATGAAGGTCGAGCAGGCAAGCCCACATCAACGAGCCGAATTTGGTCGTTAGGTGGGCCTCGCGACGTGCAAAGATGCCGCGCAGAAAGATAGCTTCCTCGCAGATCTTGAACGGCCCGTTCGAATGCATTCGCTGTCGCGCAAGGACCACATCCAATCGCGAGGTCTCGATCAAGACCCCGTGGTCAATTGCGATATCGAGTTCAACCAGTGCTTCCGGCGGAAGCAATTTGGTCATGTCGGGACGGGCCAAGAGTTCGAGCGACCGCATGGCCGAAAGCCGCAACGACGCCACGGTTTTGGGGGCAGAATCTACCAGGTTCAATCTGCCAGCCGCCACGGCTAGAATTGGAGCGATTGTGCTGACACGGCAGCGCACGTCACCGCGACGCAGTCGGTCGCTGATTTCGTTTAGCGCAATGGCCAATTGGTCAAGAATCATTGCCAGCCGACGCGGTTCCTCGGTGGAGCCACATCGCTGTATGAGGTCGTTAACGCACATCGAGACATCGATCGCGGCCCGAACCCAGTAAGAGAACAAGCCATCCGTGATCGCTCGATTATTAAAAAAATCGTCGGACGAGATGTATTTGATGACTTGGGAAGGCGTGACGTCAGTGCGCAAGAGCGCCATGGCGCCGGGTTCGAGCAACCAGAGCTGACTATGACTATTCTGACTGTCGGGCGCTTGAACGGTGATGCTGCCGCAGACTTTGCACACGTAAAAGACGTGAAGTTCTCCGCCGGGCAACCAAGGCGGTGGCCGGACGGAGGTGTATTGTGCAAGCGGCTGGTAGACGCAGGCTGAACATCGGCGGTAGCTGACCATAACGTTATGTTAACACCATGTTAGCGCGTGTGGGTAATTACTCGGGCTTGGCGAGCTTGAGGCTGATCTTCATCAGGACTTCTTCCTTGATGAGGTCGTCTGGCTTGCCGGCGTAAACGATGCCGAAATCTGAGCGCTTGAGCGTGAACTCGCTGTTCGCCATCGCGCTTTCGCTGTCGGATTTGATGATCGCGGGAAAG
>JBBKVQ010000451.1:0-29501 GCA_037968515.1 Bradymonadaceae bacterium | reverse complement strand
CTTGCATATGAGGGCTCGGCAGCGAAGAGGGAAGTCGCCATCTGGGGTGCCCAAGATGAACACGAAATTCATCTTTTAGACTGGAAAAAGTCTCGAGAAAAAAAGTTTTTCCAATTCGAACGCGTAGCATTCAACTGGTCTCATCCGGCGGTCAAAAACGCTGTAGAGATTTCCCAGCAGGAACCGGAATTTGCCGCATATATGTTGTCGAAACTACTGCTGGCCAGAACGGGGATTGCGACCGAAATGGACTCCCTGTGGATGAAAAAGGTCACGACCAGGCGAGTCGAAAGGAGTCGCTCATGACGATCGAAAACTGGCGTACTGGGAGTTCTGTTCAAAAGGGCGAACTTACCCTCGACCCGCAAGAAGCCCGAAGAAAGCTGCGCGATTACCGACTTGCCGACCCGCACCGCTGGCTGCTCGAAATCGTGGCCGCGGCGAACCTTGGCGGTGCATCGGAAGTCTCCGTTGAGGTTGATTCTGACGAGGTCATGATCGTCATCAGCGGCGTCTTATTAAGCGAAAACGACATCGAAACGTTATGGCAGGCGCCATTTCAAAAGCTGAGCAATCCCGTAACCCGACACATTGCGCTGGGCTTGATCTCGGCTGAATCGTTGGAACCCACTCGGATTCTTTTACGTTCGGGCAACGTAGAGGCCAATCTGGGCGAAGCCTCGAACCGTAGCCTTCTCGAAAAGATTACGACCCAGCTTTTCCCAGAAGATCCCGCGACAAACTCGATCCAAATCTACGTCAGAATTCCGCTTAAATTCTCTCGACTATTTATCAGCGAAACTCTTCTTCCGGAGTTCGTCTACCTAAAAACGCTCGCAAAATATTCGAAAACCCCAGTCAAGCTGCGCGGGAAAGACGTCACCGATCCAAACTTCGTAAGCCTGGGTAATCAGTCAAACAATTTCGATGCGAACGGCCTTGAAGGCTCATTGAACCTGACCTTCGATGTCCTCAGAGTCACCTTTGTGCGTGACGGGGTGATCACCGAAACCATCGAAACCGATGCCCATATCCCGGCCGATATTGTCGTGCGCACCGAACGACTAAATTACGACCTTTCGGGCACTCAGGTCATTCGTGACGAGGCCTATGATCGGACGATGTTTGACCTGATTCAAATCACGCGGCAAGTTTTCCTTAGGCGAATGGAAGATCGATCGTTGGCGTCAAGTTTCGACCATATCAAAACTCGATTATTTGTGGTGTTACTTACGGAATTTGTTCATAACCGGACTTTTTTTGAAGAGACCCCTGCGGTCGATCTGGCCCTGGCACACGCGCTTCGTGGTCACAGAATGTGGGCCTGTGCTGGGACATCGCCACTTGGCGCTCCAAGTGCCCCAACCTTCGGCCGGCTTGTCAGCCTTAACGACGCAATGCCAAACGGAAATCACCTGCATCGCTCGCCCGTAAAACTGGCGGCAGAGTTTGGAGACCGCGCCGTATTGATGACCGGGCGAGATACAAATTACGCGACCATTTACGAGTCGGTGCCTCGACCGCTTGTCGAAAAATACTTAGAGGCCACGTCGGAAGACATCAGCTCTCAAGTTCAAGCGTCGCAGCGGCGAATTACAGCCGAAGCCAGATGGCGTCAGAACCCGATCAAGACTCCACTAATAGAGCGTGTGGAGCCCAACACCTTCGTGTCATCCAAAGATACATTGGTTCAAATTGGGCATGTGCAAGCTCCGTTGACCAGCGAGATTGTCTTCACCTACAAAGGAAATATTCTGATTCAAGTCAGCCTTATCCCTGGCGTTCGGGTATTGATCCAAAACGTAAATCCCAACCAACATTTTGATGGTATCGCAGACGATGAACGAGCCGCTGAACTGGCCAAACAATTTACCGGCGTCTACTTGGAATTCCTTGGCAGGCTGGCCAAAAGCAGGCCAATCAGCGCCCTGTTTGCACGCGAACCTTATGCGGAGCTGCACCGTCTGGCGACCCTTTATATCAAGGATAAGCTTCAGGCTGAGCTGATTCATTTTGGTCAGAACGCCTCCGAATCAGTAGAAATACACCCTTCGGATTTTGCGGACGTGCCAATATTTTCGACCCTAACCAGGGAAGCAGAGCTGTTCGCGCTTTCAAAGAATTTATTGAGTTTGGTTACTGGCGGTGCTTTTTTGGAAAAAGCGACACCCTTGCTTTCGCTACGCCAAATATTATCGTCTGGAAAAAATCTCGCTGTTTGCAATGCGGACGAGGCGGAAAGGCTGATTCTGGCGAACTACAGTGAGCTTGATCCCGACACGGTTGTGGTTGTCGGAGACCAACTTACCGAAGACCTTTTGGGCCGGATCACCAACTCGCGACCAATGCACGCGGCATCGAGGCACCGAGAACTGATTGGAAAAGCGGATTTTATTGCCAAAGAAAGAATAGAGTTCGCGCTGCCAAGTCTAGATCAATTTGCGTTGACCACCGACCTCGAAAAATCCACAGGCCGATATCTGGCTGGCTTGTCGAGAGGGCCCATTAAACAAATCGAAGTGCGTTATCTGCTCGACGGGCGCTTGGTCGAGCTGGTCCGTTTAGATTCGCGCGCGGGGGCTTTTGTGGTGGTGTGCCATGATACACGCCTGACCGTTTCGTCGAGTTATAAGGGTTTTCTTCTGAACGACGCACGTTTAGAAGTGGAGTCCGACATCAAAGATATATGCGCCGAGCTCGCTCTGAAATATATCGAGGATAACTCAACACCTGTGCTGGATAGCCTGGCGGTGCCACTCTACTCGCAGCTGCTTTTTTCTGGGCATCAGGGTGCGCAGGCGCTGGCGGTATTAGGGGACCTTAACGGAGAGCGCCATTCCCTGATGGCAGCCCGAGAATGGCCACAGATTCAGTTTGTGCGTCATGGCCATCCTGCGGCTCCAAACATGATGATCAAAGGTGTTCCGGTCCTGGTCGTTCCAAGTTCCTTTCCAGAAAACGCCCTGCCCAATTCAAAGGACGTGTCGGATTCGCCTGAGCTCCGCCAGCAGCGCAGAGCAGCAAAAGACAGATTTCTAGGGTCCAAAGTTGAACCGATAGAATTAAATCGAGACTTTTCTGCGAATGCCGCACCAGAAGGTCCATTTGGGCTGGCCAAAGCGAAGTTTATAACCAACACAATTACAGGGGTTGTCGGCTTAGTTGGATTAAAGAGACATATGGTGCGCGTGACGGTTTTGCATCAGAAGCGGCACGTCGGCACCCACACTTTAACCTTGCCGTTTGGAGAATTTGAGGCTGTGGTCGACATCGATGATATCGAACTCGACGCGCTCTATACCGAGATCAAAGAGGGCGCTAACCTTGCGGATAAATTAATCAAAGAACATTGCGGCAAGTGCTTGCTTAAGTGGCTGCAGAACAACGACTGTCACCCCGATTCCATTCGGGCCGTACGCGGTGGCGGCACGAGTCTTGGCGGGTGGTCCTTGGACCATGTGCGTGCAGCGACCAACCTGACCTTGCCCAAGGCGAATCACGCTCCCGAGGAAGTCGCGGCGCCGGCGCCAAAAGTCCTCGGACCAGAACACGCCTGTTTTCGATTTCTGGAAGAAATCCGGGGTGACAGTGGCGTGTTTGCAAACGTGGCCGTGCGTGGGATCGAGCTCAAAGAGCTTGGCACTGGGTTGCCGTCGCAGGCCGAGGGCAACATCATCCAGGTTGACCCCACGCATCCAACCAATCGGCTGGCGTTATCGACTGACGACCCGGTATGGCGTGCCATGCTGGTTTCGAGCGCTTTTACTTCGCTGAACCTGCGATGGTTGGCGATTACCGACGACCACGAAGAAGAGTTTCACACGCGGATGCTCGATTATATGGCTAAAGCGTTGAGGCCCACTGAGTGAAACTCGACCTGACCGGGAAAACGCTCTTTCAGTTGCCAATAATCGTCTCACGAGCGGGATCAATGAGCTCTTTGTATTCCAGACCACTTCCATCTGCCTTCTTCTTCGCGACGTCGATGTAATAGCTGCCTGGCACGATATGCGTATCACTGATGTCCAAGGTACCCGATGGGCCGTCATAGTCGACGTCCACGCCTTTCGCGATATCGGCGATCGCTGCTTTAATATCGCTGAAAGTGTGTTTGGTCCCGCCGGACGCCACCGACAAGATACCCTCGCGGATGGTAGTACCACTAGTGTCAGGATTGGCCTGCACTAATGCCAACCCAATCAGCATCATCGCGTCGTAGCTCGAAGGCGTAAACTCATCCACGGTGAAATTGGTGAACTGCGACGCATAGCGTGCGTTGAACGCTGTGAGGTCGTCGGACGGAATCGGAGCACGCATCACAAAGTTAAGGCGGTCTTCGAGAAAGTCGCTGATGTTTCCGTTTTGCTCTGGGTCAAGAATCGCGCCCTTCCGAGCCATACCACAAGTGACGATGGCTCCCTGGAATCCAGCACGGTTGGCGTCCTGGAGAAAGCGCAAATTATGATTATCACCACGGAGGTGAAAGAAAATCACATCAGGTGTTTCCGCGGTCACGACCGAGCCGATCTCTTCGTCAAATACTCCTTTGTCGTAGTCCAGGATATAGTCGCCTTGATTCTCACCAAAAACGGCATCCGCGGCAACGGCGTCGTTGGATTCCAAAATGGTTCCCGTCCAACCGATTTCCTTCAGACGCGCACGGATCGTGTTGGTGTGCATGATATCGTGGGTTTGATTACCCCTGAATAACGCGACTTTCTTTCCCGGGAACTTCGCAGCAATGAAGTCCGCCGTGTATTCGGCCTCGGGCGCACAAAGCGCCCGTGTCGAGAACATGAAACTTCTTTCGTCGTCGCTGACTCCAGCGTCGACGAATTCATTGTGATGGGCGCCAGACGACGTCTCAAAATGGGGAATTTGATTCTCACCAGCGATCTGTGTCGACCCGATTTGGGCCGTCCCCGTTGAGCTGATGACAGCCGCGAAATTCACGGTTCCATCCGGGTTTTTGTTCGCATCAAACGCTTTCTGAAGTTCACTTGTCACTTCACCAGCGCCGTTGCCCGAACTGATGAGTGTGAATTTGAAGTTCTTTCCTGTGGCCTCCGAGAACCCGCCGGCTTTCAGGTCCTCGACCGCCATCGTTACGGCATTTTCATATGCCTTTCCACGGGACGCGAAATCGTCGGAGTAGGGCAAGACGAGGGCAATATTGACGACTGCACCAGCGGGGGCATTTGAATCGGAGCCGCAGCTCGTCATGGGGCCGACCAAGGCCGCAACTATTGTTGAGGCTAGAAGAGTTCGTTTTGAATGTTTTTTCATGTAATTCTCGTCTCCTTGCTGAGCGTACTCAGCATAATGTTGGGTGTTATTCGGTTGAATCTTAGGTGCTGCACTGATCACATCGTAAAAGTGAGTCTCGTCCACACGGTGCGGCCCAGGCTTGGCACATCCACACCGTTGAAACCGATTTCCGCGTATCGTGAATCGAGAAGGTTCTCCCCTTTGACCATGGCAGCCACCGAAAACGGACCTCCCAACTGGATGGGAGTAGTTGAATACGCTGCATTTAAAGTCGCATATGGGGCGAGGAAGTAGGCAGGCTCTGCCATCGTTGTGGTGCCCGATACGGTCAAATTGCTTTGCGATGGGACCCGTTCACCGTGGTAATTTACTTCGACAAATAACGTCGAATAAATTGGGGCGACGCGTGCGCCGACGCGTCCTTTGACCATGATGGTTGGCACGATTTCATTGTCCGGGAAGTCTTTTTCAATCGTCAAGGCGCCCTGAACTTCTTCGGTTACGGTATTTTGAAGGCTCAGGGAGCTGCCGAAATCGATGAAACTCTCGCCATCCTGAAAGGTATAGAACACACGCGCCGTAGCCTCAGACCCGATATTGGTGGCGTCGTAGTTTTTCGCAGAAAGACGAGTGCCCTCAAGCTTGTAACCGATCGTATCGAAGTAGAGATTGTAGAAGCCCGTGACGGTGAGCTGGCTCCAAGTCGTCGGATAGATTTCAATACCGCCCTCAACACCGTAAAGATATTGAGTTTTCAGGTCGTATCCAGCGCCCACACGTGCGCCGGCGATATCGTTTTCATTGACAATAGGAATGGCGTAGAGCTGCTCGGGGGATGGTACCTTGTACGATGAGCCCCCCATAAGCTTGAGAGCAAAGCGGCGAGAGAACGTCGTTACGGCCGCGATACGACCGGCGGCCTGAGCCGCAACTTCGCTGTTAAAATCACCGCGGCCCGATGCCGACATGGTGACTACTTCTGCAATGGGCACGACAACTTGAGCAAAAGCGCCGCCTGAATTGATCGTGACCTCCCGTCCAAATCTCGGCGTCGCCGACGGCACAGGTGTGTTCGTCGTGGGGTCATATTCTGTGTAGGTAGGGAGTTTTTGAGCGTCGGTCGATCCGTCAAAACCAATCAGCGCGAAACCACCATTCTCGAATTCGCGACGCAGCTCCAAGCTCCCGAGGAACTGGGACGAACTCAAGTCACGCTCCACGTAAAAGCTGTCTCCGGTTTGGCCGAATTTGTCCGAATCAAGCTGACTGGACCCACCAAGACCACCATTGAGGGAAAATGACCAACCCTCGCCAAAGGCCCGCTCATATCCGGTCATGACGCGATAATTAGAAATCCCGGTGGTCGTCTCGCCAAGTGGGGAGAGAAACTCGAATTCCGCCTGGCGGCTATGGCCTTGAAGGAGTCCACGTGCCGTGAATCGTCCGCCAAAAAGCTGCTGATCGGCCTTCGCATACACAGAAAATGGCGTCGCCTTATCCGTGCCGCTCGTTCCGGTGACTCCAAACGGGGCGCCGGTATCGGGCGTGGTGAGGCCACTTCGATCTTCCAAGAAACCCGACACAGACAGAAGTAGGGCACCCTCGGCTGTGGTGACCTCACCCATGACATCGATTCCCCCGATCGACTGGGAACCGCCGCCACCGTAACCGCGCACATCCGCATGAACGGTGGTTGAGCCTTCGTACGGACTTCGACGTGTCACGACGTTGATCGCGCCCGAAAAGGCGCCTGCGCCGTATAGAGACGACGCGGGCCCCCGCAGAACTTCGATTCTCTCAACAGACGATATCGGAATGAATTCCGGCCCCAGAAAGTAGGTCTCAGCCTGTGTAAACGGCATTGGCATGCCGTCCACCATGATCTTTAAAAGACGTGAACCGGCCCGGGCACCACCAAACGCACCCCGAAGGCCGACCTGATAGTTCACAAGGTCAAACGAAACATACACCCCCGGCAAGCTCCTGAGCGCCTCGCCCACTGACCGGTACCCCGCGCGGTCGATCTGTTGACGTGTGATCACGCTAACGGATGCGGGAGTCTCAATGGACGGCTGCGTGTATTTTGTAGACACGGACACGTAGTCACGCAGTTCCTCGGCTGGCGTGAATTCTTCTTCCCACACATGTTCTTCCACCGGCGCCGGAACCTCAGCTTCCACTGACGATTCCACAAAGGGACCGGGGACAAGTTGATCTGACGTGACCGACTCTGGTGGTTCAAGATTTGGCTCTTGAGCCACTGCCGGAATACTGATGGCCAGTACACCCATGAAGGCATATTTCGAATATCGGATCTTTTTCATATTGCACTGCGCAAGATCAAGCTCTGGAGCTCAATGAGTTTGCATAATCTGGATGGTTCAAAGACGAATGGTGGTTCGTTTGTTGGCACTAACCCGCACGACTTTTGTTCGGCGGACGTTTCCATCAACTTTGATTTCGATTTTTGCCGGCCCGATCAGGACCCCCTTGACCACCATCGGAGGAAAGCCGACGGACTTACCGTTCACATAAATCTCGCCGTAAACGTTGGGCGATTGAACCAATAATTCCCCGATCTCTGAAGCTTTAGGGGTGTTCTTGGGTATAATTAAAGTTGGGGTCGGGGTGGCCACGACAGCACGCGGTGGCTCAACAGTGGCGGAACGTTCCACGACGGTATCTGCGGGCTTGGTTGGAGCCTCGTCGACGGCTTCCACGACCTTCGGAGCCATAAGGGCGGCAATATCGACGTCCGCAATCGCGAGACTCCCCTCCCGGACTTCAAGCGTCCGCGTGGTTACGACTTCGCCGTCTTTGAAATAGGTGATTTTATGGGTGCCTACTGACGCAGATAATTTCGCCGGAGTTACGCCGCCGTCACTGTCATCAAGCTTGAAAACAATGCCGTTTGGGCTGGATGCAATCAACATCATTCCCATGGGCGCCTCTTCCTTTTCCTCAGCGGTCGGTTTGGACGACGGCGCGGACCGAGTCCGTGTTCGACTCCGCGCTGGAGCCGGGGCTCTCGACGGCGCAGTAGTGGGAGCGACGGCTTTGACCTCTTGGGTCGTAGCCACAGTCGGTGGGGACTTTTCCCCGGATTTGTCCATTAAGGACCGCGCGATCTCCAGAAGTTCAGGAACGTCATCACCCGCGCCCCCCATCTGCAATGCGCGTGCGAAGTTTTTGACGGCGTCCTCGTAGTCCCCAGACTCCAAGGCCGAAAGACCGGCCACACGCAGACCGCGCGCTATACCTGACTTGTCGCCTTCCTTAGCAACCGCTTTGTCATCAGCAACCTCGTCGACCTTCGAAACATCCACCGGAATTGCGGGTTCTGGGTCTCTGGCGCTAAGGCCAAAATAGATCGCCCCTGAGAGCGCCAGAATCGCAAGCAGCGCGAGTCCGAGAATCATGCCTTTCTTGTCGGATTTCTCTGGCGGTGCGTGTGGCTGGTTCATGTAGATTGCATCGGCTTTGGGGCGAGGAAACGGCGTGAATTCCCCGGGACTCCCCCACGGAGTGCGCAATAGGGAGGAATTTTCGACTCCGTTTCGAAGCAACAGGATCAACTCCCCAGCGTCACGAGGTCGGTCCTCTGGAGACTTGCGGAGGCAGCGAGCGATGAGGAGGGAGACCTCGTGTGGAACGTCATGGCGTGCAGGCAAAAGTTCATTGAGCTGGGGCGCAGGTGTATGCACCTGATGATAGAGGATGGAGATGTCATCATCGCCCTCGAATGGGCGTTTGCCCGAGAGCATGAAGAAGAAGAGCACGCCCAGTGCGTACACATCCACGCGCTCGTCCACAGGTGCATTGCCCAGAATTTGCTCAGGAGCCATGAAAGAAGCGGACCCAATCAGGTCGTTCTTCTTGGTCACATCATTGCGATTATTGATGAGTTTTGAGAGGCCGAAATCGAGGACTTTCACGAAGCTTGGAAAACCCTGCCGATTGCAGAGCATGATATTTCCGGGCTTGATATCGCGGTGAATGATCCCGTTACGATGCGCCTCGGCTAATGCGCCAACGATCTGAATCGCGATCGGTCCAAACGTTGCAAAATCCATCGAATCGCTGCGACGCATGAACCTTGAGAGTGTCTCCCCATCCACGAATTCCATCGCAATATAATACATGTCGCGGTCACGCCCGAAGTCGTAGACATGGACGATGTTCTGGTGGTCCAGTTTGCTGAGCCCTTGGGCTTCTCGTTCAAATCGCGCCCGGGCCTCTTGATCACCGGATTGACTTGCCTTCATGACTTTGACGACGACCTCACGCCCCAATCCCACCTGATGGGCGAGAAAGACAACGCCCATGCCGCCAACGCCAATACAGCGCATAATCTCGTAACGCCCGGCCACAGTTGTGCCAAGGAGGCTATCTGGATTCAATTGGAGATCGACTTCCGAATCTTCGGCACCGAGCTCCCCGATTTTAGAAGTGTTTTTCTTTTTTTCCGTCATCACGTTCTGCCTGGTCGAGTCAAATTTTTGCAGGTTTGTCGAAACTGGGCCGGGAGATCAGCAGTCCGATCAGAGTGATCAACGACATCATTCCGGCAGCAGCCGCGTATTCAAGAGAGCCAAATCCGGCGAGGACTGCGCCAACTAAGCCGCAAATGACCACATGACCCGCGGCAAAGAGAAGCATTTCAGCGGGGTCGCGTTTGAGGCTGAAAAGAAGGCCAAGGCCTCCACAGATGCTGACGACCGAGAGCAAGAGGGCTTCGGGGTAAATGACCACAAGCACGCCGGTCGCGAGCGCGCACGTATAACTGAAGACAAGCGGCCCTCGCCGCACTTCACCTTCGCGTTGTGCCGACGCGGTGTCGTCCTGTTCTAGCATCAGCCCTGACAGGTTTTGTTCGTGGAGCATTTCTGGTTCATAAGAATTGCCAAGCGGTGCCATGACCACAATCTCCAAGATCGCTTCCACCATCTGCGGTCCCGCGACCAAAGGCTCCAAGATCGCTTCGACAATCGCTGCCTTCTCGGCTGGCATAATCTGGGGAGGTTCCGGCAGGTTGATCGCGACCGCAGACACCTCGACCAACTCCTCCTCGCGAATCTGAGGGCCAAGCGCCGCCACTTCCTCGACCGGCGTCACGGGCAATTGCCAGGCAATATCCTCATCATCAGGCACAATGTCGATTTCGTTAGCGATCCCGAGTCGCTCAAGCAAGACGTCCAATTTCTCCATGCTATCCAAGTCATCGAGTAGGACGCCGGTATCTTCAAAATCATCAAGGAACTCAGGTTCGCCCGACCTATTTCTCTTTTTTTCGAGTTTCCGAGAGACAATCGCTGCGCCAGGGGCCGTCGGTGACCATGAACTGTCACGCAGGAAAGCCAGGTCGTGTCTGCTAATGCCCTTGGTGCTGTCGTCATACGAGCCGTCACCGGACGGCATCGCAGCCGCGCGGTTCAACTGCGTCATCACTTCAGCCCGCGAAAGTCGACAGGTATCCTCGCCGCCTGAAGAAAGCCGATCCTTCTGCATTGATTGGAAGTGCTCCATAAGAGCCTCACGCGACATTCGAAATGTGCGTTCCGGATTTTTAGAGTGATCGTCTGTCATATTTGGCCTAATTCCAAAACGTCCCTGTGTTCTTGCCAAACATCAGCAAAACAAACGTTCAGCGACCCATTCAGGTCGATCGCCGTGACTTAATACTCGTGAGACATAAGGTTAGGAGTAACGCTACGTGCGCAAAGCGTTGAAAACAACTTACTTTTTCTTACAGCCCCCATGTGTTTAGCCTTGTATCATGAGCATAATCACGCAGGCCGATTGCGATATTAAATTACGATTAATGACATTTTTAAACAGTTTAATTCGGCGAACGCGATTACCCAAACACCTGAAGACATCTCAGGAAAAGACTATTTGGTCTAAGAATATAAAGGCCCGTGCTCGCCGCACGCGCAAAAGCCGGTGACCTTACGTCATCGAACGCAAGATGGTTGAGAGTTCCGGCAACAGAATAGCCTTACAAATTATTACATAATTTATTAGTTTATTTTCTGACTGAGTTCTTTTCAATCGTCGGATTCGACACAAAGTCGATAACAAGTCGAACGTCCCTTTCCCACTTTTTCGACGACGCCATTCGCCTGCATTTCCTGTAGAGCGGCTCGTAGCGTTGACCGACCTACACGTAGCAGCGCTTCGAGCTCGCGTGGGGGCAATATGACCGATCCTTTAAGCGTCATGGCAATCTGATCGGTCAGCGACTGGCTTGGCAAAGAAGCTTCTGAAGCAGTGGGGAAATCCAGAATAAAACAGTCAATATCTGGGTGCATTTCAAGGAAGCCATCGCGGATGCGGATTGAATGCAGTGGCTCACCCACAAGTTCGTCCAGTTGCCGTCTGAGGCGGTGCACCGTCACGTGCACCTTGTTCTCGTGACGGCCCGCATCGTATGGCATTCCCCAAACCAATTGGAACGTATCAGCCACCGACAGCTTCATGTCTGGAGCCTTTAGGACCGCAACGAGCACGTCAAAACGCCGTGGACACACCCGGGGCTCGAAGGGGCCTCGGCCGTGAAAGAACAACATCTTGCGAACACAATCAACAAAAACACCGGTCTTCTGGACCGCGGGGGGGAACCAAACGCGGGCAAGGCCATAATGAACTTTGCGCGTCTTTGAGATAAACACAACCTCTGCCGTACGAGGGTTACAAAGCCCCGCCTGAACAAGTCTGTCGAGATCGGCGAAACGCCTCAGCATGCGTCGACTTGGATGTCGGGGCACTGCCTCGCTGAACGCATTGAACCGGGATTCAAAAGTGTCTTCAGATGCCGAAATCGTTCGGAGAAAGAGGGTATAGATTCGATAGATTGGATTTCGTCGATGATACATGAGCAGAAAGTCTGTTGCCTCCTCGGCCGCACTCCAATCGCCTGCGATAATCGAGATTTCAGCACGCGCAAGAGCTCTTACCGCGTCGACCTTTGAGTTTTCGTCAAAAGGCGGCCAAGCGCTGCTGAGCTCGCGCGCGGCTTCCTCTTGTCCTGCTTGAGCATATGCGGACACGAGACGAGCCTGGACGAACATCGCCTCGATCGAAAAATCACTGGACCGAGCAACAATCTCCGCCTCTTCAAGAAGACGAACCGCCAACGTGAAGTCATCTTTGGCGGAAGCCAAGAGAGCTTGCACCTGAAGTATCTGATAGTCCCCACGCGGCGACTTCCCAAAGTGCCGCTCGCGCCAAGTATCCGCGAGAACGTCAGCCTCATCGCTTCGCTCCATCATCAAAAGGAGCCAAACTGAGTATGCCAGTGCATGAGGCAAATCAGCATCCTCAAGAAACCAGCCTTGACTCTCCGCAGCTAGAATCCCACCAGCAAGGTCGCCGCGATTGCAGGCATTAATAACGTCGAGCCCTCGCATCGTATCGTGGAAAGCCATGGATTTCAGGGTGACGGCGGCCTGAACGGGTTGAAACATCAAATTCACTAACGTTTCGATTTGTTCGACCAATTCGGGAAATGCGGCGCGTGATGCGTTTACTGCCGCGATTAACTCCTCCGAAAGTCCTACCGCCGCGATGATCGCGGCATTCTCACGTAAAAACTCCAGTTCGCTTTGTGAAGGATGCAAAACATTCATCAATTTCAAGAGCGCACGCAACTCTCCTAGATCCGTCTCCGAATTAAATCGGACTAAACTCAAATTAATTTCATGACTTCGGGTGCTCATACATCACTCGTGTGGAAGGAAAATCGTCCGATCCCACGCCGTTTCATCGGTCTAAACCAGAAGTCCATTTTGCTGCATATTCTTGGCGATCTGAGTGGCCACTTCCGAGATACGAAAACGATCGTATTTTAAGATATCGAGGTGGACGAGCAGTGTAAAGCTCTCACCGATTTCCGACTGCAATTTCTTAATGATTTAGCCGGAGCCGAGGTTGGGGAACATTTTGTAATCATTGGAATACAATTCTCCAGTATTGCTTCGAAAAGTGACTATTTCGTATTTCTTCCACATGAATCAGTTGGTCGTGCGTGCACAAAAAAAGGCGCCCTTGAGGGCGCCCTTTTTTCTGTTTTAGGCCGAACCGCTAGGCAACTTCGGCGATGGCGTTCGTGATGACCGCAACACCATCCTGATTCACGACTTCTAGCCCGTAGGTTGTGATACCGAGGGTGCTGGATTCCTTCCAGATTCGCGTCTCAAGTACCCAGCCTGGAAGCACGGGTTTCGAGAATCGAACTTTCAATCGCTGAAGTCGTTCAGGCTTGCCGCCGCAGGCCCCATTGATCACAGCACGCGAGGCAAAAGCCATCGTGCAAAGACCGTGAAGAATCACCGATGGATGGCCCGCCGCTTTGGCGACATCTGGGTCAAGATGGATCGGGTTGCGGTCGAGCGAGGCATCGGCATACCGCGAAGGTTGATCCGACGAGACCGTGTGTTTTTCCGAATAGATATATTCGCGTTTTGGAGCTTCTGCGGCGGGTTTCTTCTCGCCGCCACCTTTGCTTTCACCCCGAATAAACAAGCCGCTAATCACTTCCGTGGTCAGCTCGCCGTCGACCATTAACCACTGACGAATATTCAACAATTCGCCTGAAGCTTTGGTTTCGATGGACTGAATTTCAGCGCGCGGCGCGGCCAGATCCCAAGGCTTCAAGTGACGATGAAATCGCATGTCTTGTTCGCCGTGAACCAGACGTAGCATATCAGCGTTCAGTTCAGGATCTGCGATCGCGGCGTGCAGCATCGACAAGAGCGGGCGGACCGGAAAGATAGCCGGTGCCTGCGTGCCATCCAAATACGCGGGATTGGTCTGATCGTCAGTGGCGCCTGCAAATGCTTGAATATCTTCTTTCAAAACAAAGGCTGCCGAGCCGCGATGAACTTTACCGACAAGATCTTTATTAAGGCCATGTTTTCCAGGCGCCGCACCCGCAACCGGGGCGATATCACCAAGGACCGCAGCTGCTTTGCCCAAATTAAAGTACTGGCCAAATTTCATGAGCGCGCCCATGTTATCGGTCTTTACCTTGCCACCCATAAACGCCTGCTCAGGCGCCAAAACACCCCGCGCCATGTCCAAGATAGTTTGTGGGCCATCAAACGTCACAGTGGCCGTCGCGCCGTCAACAGCGCCATCAAGGAACTCAGTGGCACCACCAGCGACAATCAACGAGAACGTCGCCAACCCGCCGAGGTCGAATTTCATTTTGGCTTTCCAATCGCCAGCTTTTTCGGCGCGATACGTGGCCGGAATTGCGGCAAATAGTTTCCGCGCATCTTCAACCAGTCCGCCACTTGCTTCGTCCAGCACTGGTGCGCCTTTGGGCATCGCCGTAATTTCGTCGAATCGCTGACCCACGGATTCCAAAGTCCAGCGTTTTTCGCCCAGATCGATGCCCGGAGTCTGCTCAACAACGTACTCAAAATAATGCGAACCGTGGGCACCAAAAACCCGGCCGGTAACGTGCGAGGCCTCGTCGCTGGCCAGCCAACCCACAAGTGGAGCGATGTCTTCGGGCTCGAACGACTCAGGAACCATGCTGATTTCTTGGGTCATTCGGGTTTTTGCCACAGGCGCAATGGCGTTGACCGTGATGCCCATTTTTTGGGTTTCTTTGGCGACCACCCGGGTCAAACCGGCGATTCCTGCTTTGGCAGCGCCGTAATTTGCTTGGCCATAATTGCCCAAAAGCCCTGCCAAAGACGAGGTATTGATGATGCGGCCGCCGTTTTCGCTCATCGCTAGGACGGCTGCTTTGGTCACCAGATACGTGCCCTTCAGGTGGACTTCGATCACCAGGTCCCACATCTCGTCGGTCATTTTCACGAGCGTTTTATCGCGCAAAATACCGGCGTTATTGACAACGATGTCGATTTTGCCAAAGGCGCTCACGGCCTGGTCGACCATCGCCTGCGCATCAGCCGCGTTCGAGACCGACCCGTAATTGGCCACAGCCTCGCCGCCCATTTCTTTGATTTCAGCCACGACTTTATCGGCCATTGCGCTCCCAGCGCCTCCACCGTCACGCGTGCCGCCCAAGTCGTTCACGACCACCTTGGCGCCTTCTTTGGCAAACAAAAGCGCATACGAACGGCCTAAGCCGCCACCAGCACCAGTCACGAGAGCTACTTTATTTTTCAATTTCATGATTTTTCCTTAGCGCTCGATGACGGTCGCAACCGCCATGCCAAATCCAATACAAAGTGTCGCGAGTCCGTACTGGACATCACGGCGTTCCATCTCGTGCAGGAGCGTTGTCAAAAGACGAGCGCCCGAGCACCCAAGCGGGTGACCCAGAGCCATCGCGCCGCCGTTGACGTTGGTGCGTTCGAGCAGTTTTTCGTGGTTGCCCGGCGCCATATCCTGCGCCCACGACAACACCACGGGTGCAAACGCTTCGTTGACCTCAAAAAGCCCGATATCGTCCATCGTCAGGCCTGCTTTTTTAAGGACCTTCTGCGTCGCTGGAATCGGGCCGGTCAGCATGATCGTTGGATCGACGCCAGCCACGGCCATTGCGCGAAATTTTGCGCGAGTTTTTAGGCCAAGCTCGTCGGCTTTGGCTTTTGAACCAATCAACACGGCTGCAGCACCGTCCGAAATCTGCGAAGCACCAGCTGCGGTCACGACGCCGTCGTCTTTGAACGCGGGCTTGAGGCTCGCGAGTTTTTCCATCGAAGTCCCACGGCGTGGCCCTTCGTCGACTTGGAACATGATTTTTTCGCCTTCGGGGCCTGTGACCTCGATCGGCAAGATTTCGGCCTTAAACCAACCGTTATCCTGCGCAGCAATCGCGCGCTGATGCGATTCAAACGCCATCTTGTCGAGCTGTTGGCGAGTCTGCCCCCATTTTTGAGCGATCATCTCGGCGCTAATGCCTTGATTGATGATATCAAAACGGTCTTGCAGGATTTCGCTGAGCGGCCCGCCGTCTGTGCCCATTCCGACGCGGCTCATCGACTCGACACCCGCACCAATGATCAGGTCATGCATGCCACTCATCACGCCCTGCGCGCCGAAGTTCACGGCCTGCAAGCTGGAAGCGCACATACGATTCACGGTCGTTCCAGCGGTCGTCACAGGAAACCCTGCAATCAGCGCCGCGACTCGTCCGATATTGAAGCCTTGCTCGCCGATCTGGGTCACGCAACCCATGATCACGTCTTCGACTTCGGCAGGATCGATGCCTGCGCGCTCGACAAAAGCCTTGAGCGTGGCGCCCGCCATATCGTCGGGGCGAGTGGTGCTAAGTAGACCTTTTCGCCGGCCAATTGCCGAGCGACCTGCGTCCAAAATATACGCTTCTTGCATGCCAAACCTCTGAGTGAGTAGTCACTTACATGCCGGGTTTTTAGCCGTTCTGGTAGGCGCTGTCTAGCGATTCCGAGACGCAGCCCCTGTGGCCTGCCCGCGATTCTGCAATGCTTTTGAGTTTACCCGCCAGCCACGTGCCGTTAACCTGTGATTCCAGACTTCACCTTTAGGGCGGGCACATGTTTCGATCACTCATAGCGTTGGCACTGTTATTGGCGGCCTGCGCCGATTCACCACAGCCCGATCCCAACGCGGAACGCGGTCAAACCACCAATAACGCGACCAACAACGCGACGAATAACCAGACCAACAACAACACCGTCGCAGTCCGCGAAGACACGATCGAGACCCGCTGCCAGCACTACTGCGATATCCTGTTTGGCCGCTGTGTCTCCGACGTCTGCACCCTCCCCGACGAACTGGCCACAGCCACCGCCGGCGCGCTCGCCGAATGCACAAGCACTGGCCCAAATGGCTGCATCGAACGTTATGATATCGACATTGAACTTAAAGAAGACGTCGATGAAAGGTGGGACCAAGACTGCAACACCCCCTCGGTCCTCTATGACCGGTGCTACAAATATGGATTTGATGCGTGCGGATGTCCGGTTCCAAAACTCGGAGAAGCGTGCAGCTCGGATTCCGATTGTTACGGCGGGCTGCTCGCCGACTCCTGCAACCAAGACGCAGGCGACGGCCTGGCGCCCGGCGGTCATTGCATCGTCCTTGGCTGTGACCCGGGCGCCAACGCGCCAATCCATAGCGGCACGACCAATGACCATACAGGCTGTGGCGCCAAAAACCCCTGCCTCGTCTACACCAGATTCACCCAGTGTTTCCCCGCTTGCGAAAGCAGCGATGATTGTCGCGAGGGGTACACTTGCTTAGGCTTAAGGGATGGAAACGCGTTTTGCGGCATTCTGCTCTGACCTCGACAGGAAAAGCCTAAGTGCTGCCTTCTAGTGTTGGTGGACGGCTTTTAGAGATTCTGCAGGGTGGACCCTTTTCACAGTTCTGATTCAGTTCGTGCAGTCAATCAATCCACGTTCGCGTCCGTGTTTTCGTCTTGGATGTGCCGCGCCTCGGCCAACGCGGTAGCGACGATGCCGGACGGAATTGCAATCAGGCCTACCCCAATAAACACAATGAAGCCCGTGAACAATTTGCCCAAGGCTGTAATGGGGTAGATGTCGCCGTATCCCACTGTTGTGAGGGTCGCGACGGCCCACCACATCGCATGGGGTATTGAGACAAAGACATCTGGTTGGGCGTCACGTTCACAATAATAAATGCCGACCGCCGCGACGTAGATGAAGACTGAGCTGATTAGTACAAACAAAACCAGTTCTTCTTTGGCTAGCGAAAACGCGATCTTAAATCGCTCCACAACTTTGCCGTAACGGGCGAGTTTTAGAACTCGAATCACTCGGAAAAGTCGAAGGGTACGTATGGAGCGCAAGTCCATGCCTGTTGCCAGCAGGAAGGGCAGAATCGCGATCAAATCGACCATGCCAAAAAAGCTAAAGATGAACTTTCGAGGTTCGTCGGAAGCGTAAACCCGCAGTATGTATTCGGTCGTGAAGATGGCCATAATAATGGTCTCTTCGACGTGTAAAAAACGGGTCGCACCGGCAGAAAGATTAGGCAGTGATTCCACCGCTCCGCCAATCAAAGACACCACAATCAAAAGCTGAATAAAGATATCGAATCGTCGCCCGATTTTGGTATCGGAACGTATGATGACGTCTTGGATTGTTTGGCGAAAAGACATGTTCCCCCTGTGGACTGCCGCCCTTAGCACACGTCGGGGCCAGTTGCACAGACACCGCCACGGCTGGAGCCTAACGGACCGTTCACAACGAACCAAAGTCGCGCAAAGCGCAACGCCTCCAAGGCTTGATTGGCGCGATCGTCGCAACGATGGTGATCATAGAAAAGCCGAGGGCGCCACGCCGGTGACAAAGCCCACGGCTGTGCCCACAAAGGGCAGCATTTCAAAACCGACAGGGCAGATTGCCGCGGTCCAGCAGGATGATGGCACATCAAATCCGGCGACTACCTGCTTGCAGTTGCTTTCCGACGCCAAGGTGTCGAACCGAATGCGTGAACCAACGCCAGTTTGGGAGTGTTTTGAACTTGGGACATGACAATTTTAGTCGACGGCCACGAAACTAGTCGCAATGCGGAGGGACGACATTGGCAAGTGCATACATGGCGCAAGATTTCGAAGTCTTCCCTAGGTTCATATAGGCCAGTCCCATAATCCGATAACAGGCTGGCGTTTTAACGCCCTCGCATTCCCGAATTGCACCTCGATTATCCCCGTTGAAGAGCGTCTTTTGAGCTGAGATTCGACGCGCCTCGGCGTCAGGTTCGCTGACGGTCGGACCGGGTTTAGATGCGGGTTTGGTTGGGGGATCGGGGTTGGAGACCGGAAACATGAATTCGGCTATGGGACGTGAATCAACCTTCGAGGGTTCACTTGGTGGTGGAGTAGCTAACGGAGTCTCGTCATCGACTGAAACTGGCAAAACCTGCGCCAGAACTGGCTGCTGTAGGATCTTCGTTTGAACCAGATCGGTAGCCGCGACAGGAGCAGTTTGGTTTAAGCGCGACATCGAGGCTGCCACCAATCCAAACATCAAAATAAGCGACGCGACGATCATACCAACGAACATCCGTGAAAGTGGCTCGCTTTTGGGGCTCGTGTCTGTGGGCGTTTCCACTGTCGGCACAGCACTCTGCGCCAATTCCGATCGCAAGCCACCGATCGTCTGCAGACGGTCACCCGGCGACTTGGCCATCATGCGGCGAACGATACCCTCCAAGTGATGGGGAATGGCGCGGTCGGGAACAACTTCAGAAAACTCGGGCGGCAGATCGCGAGCATGGTTCTTCATCAACGTGGCCGAATCATTCGCGATGAAAGGGGGTCGTCCCGAGAGCAACTGATAGAGCACACAGCCAAGACTATAAATGTCGCTGCGCTGATCGATTTCGTCGCCCAGAATTTGCTCGGGCGACATGTAGCGTGGCGTCCCGATGATTCGACCGACACCGGTAAGACTCGGGTATGCTTGGCTATCCAGCGATTTTGCGATTCCAAAATCCAGAACCTTCACGAATGAATTGTCGCCTTCGAAAGATACTAAAAAAATATTCTCTGGTTTGATATCCCGATGCACGATTCCCATTTCGTGCGCTTCACCGAGCGCTTGGCAGATTTGGTCGACGATTTTAAGGGAGGTTTCGATCGACAACTGTCCCTTCAACAGCCGTTCTCCTAGGGTCTCACCGTCCAAGAGTTCCATCGCCAGAAACACGTACCCATCTTGAGTGTGACCGAAGTCGTACATCGTCACATTATGCCCATTCCGCAACTTGCACACATGGCCAGCTTCACGTTCAAAACGCTCCACCAATATTGGGTCGTCCGCCGGAATAAGCTTGATCGCGACATGACGGTTCACGCTGGTTTGGCGAGCGCGAAACACGGCCGCCATCCCTCCCATTCCAATCAACTCTTCGAGTACAAACCGTCCCTGAATGTCATAACCCACCAGCTGTTTGAAAATGTGACTGCGTTGTTCGGTGGTCATAAGTCGTCTCCCAAAAGCATTACAATGCGGGTCGGAAACCCGCGAACCAAACTCAGGCGCGCCAATCAAGCCTTGGAGGCTTTACGAGACAACGCAATCGCAGCCGCGATGGCGCCACCAGCAACCACCAGCATCAGGATGCCAATCAGCGGACGGTAGAAGATCCAGGCGATAGCGATCGTGATCATCGAAAATCCAAGGGCGATGAAAAACGACACGAAGCCTGTGACAAAACCGACGGCCGTACCCACAAAAGGTAGGATATCAGCCAAAACCGACAGAGGTTTGCTGATCATTCGCAGGCCAAAAAACATCATGAAAAACCCGACAAATCGCAGCATCAGGGTCATGAAAGAGTTGCTATCTTGGGCGGATTTAAACATTGCCTCGGGGCTCAGATTGCCGCGTTCAAGCAAGATCACGGGGTCGTTGAGGTCTTCATGGGCGTATTCGATCAACACACCCCCTTGCTGTCCAGCGACAATCGAATACGCGCCAAGGGGCGCGATTTTGTAAGAAATTCTGACGTCGCCAATTTTGGGCGCCTGCGCCGAGGCGCCGATATATATCAGGTTCCCAGCCATCTTTGAGCCCGCCGGCATTTTTGTGGGTTTTGCCGTAAAGGGGGTGTCGGTGTTGAACAGCCCCATCAGATTTGGCGCCATATTATAGGCTCCGATTTTAACACCAGGGGCCGCGGCCTCTAGACCCGAATACGGCATCGTAGACGGATTAACGTGTCCGGCTTCCTCGTAATCACTCGAGTTCAAAAGGTCGTCTTCCCAGACCATTTCGTAAGTATACTGGGTAGACTTTTCCTCGGAGCCACCCATTTTCTTTTTGGTTCTGGACGTGCCTTTTTCTTTCCATTGATACATCTCGACTTCGCGCTCAAGGCGCAACGCCTTGGCTTGCACTCCGAACTCTTGGTCAACCGCGGGGCCCGTCGCAGTGGCGGCCCCGCTGACATGTACCAGCTTACCCTCGCTCTTTGGATTCACTGCGGCCGCACTCGCCTTGATGACGTTTTCGGCGCCGAATTCTAGGTCTCGCGCGCGTTTTACTGCGCGGCCTTCGTTCCAAAATAACAGCGCGAACGACAACAAAAAGAGCAGCAGACCGAAAAGCATGCCGCCAAAGCTGTTGCCGATCCTCGAAAACCAACCTGTACTCGTGGTCTTAATCATAAAGCTACTCCCTCAATTCTTCTTGTCTGACCAATCGTAGGAAGATTTCATAAATCGAAGCCCACGTGAAGGACCCATCACCGCCGACGGCTCAAAAAATCGCTCAACTCGCTTTCCAGCCATTCCAGTTCATGCTGGTTCACTTCAAAAAGCGGTTGGGTGCGGTCTTCGCAGACCAGTGCAAGTGACTTTTTGCCAT
This sequence comes from Bradymonadaceae bacterium, assembly GCA_037968515.1. Taxonomy (GTDB): domain Bacteria; phylum Myxococcota_A; class Bradymonadia; order Bradymonadales; family Bradymonadaceae; genus JBFFMO01. The sequence goes on along the minus strand of JBBKVQ010000451.1, from coordinate 7,932 downwards.
GCTCGCCATTGATATGGGAAAATCCATGCAGCTCCGCAACAGGGCCCTGAGCCAATAGGCGTTTGCCGGCTTCAAAACGCCAGGTGCCACCTGTGATCCGGAGTCGAAAGGTTGTCATGACCGACACGACGACCACGATCGAAACGAGGAATGAACACAACGAAAAAACGCCGATCATCGCCAAGGTATCGAAGCTGAATTCCCAAAAAATGGGGGATAAGGCACCAAGGACCGAGAGAATCAGGAAGATGGCGACCGCGCCCCACGCCGGAGTCCGCGGTCGACAAATCACCTCGAGCAGCTGGTCGCTTCTTGTCAGATCCATCCTGGCGTTAGAAGGACGGCTACGGATTATGGCGGTTTCTTTCTGCTGCAGCGCCTTTAGCGCCGCGCTGGCGTCAGGAAAACGATCCTCTTCAAGAGGTGAAATCATTCTATCGATGAAAGCGATTAAATCGGCGGAGACCGACAGGCTCAGGGAGTTTTCCCAGACCGTCTTCATACGATTCACCGGCAGTGTGTCGGGCTCATGCCGCGTCACCAACCAAACCAAGGTCATTCCAAGGCCGTAGAGGTCGCTGGACGCGCTGGTGCGGCCCATCAGCTGCTCTGGAGCCATATATCCCGAGGTCCCGACGATGGTTGAGCCCCCTTCGTCCGAGGGTGTCACCAATTGCACCGCTCCAAAGTCGACCAAAAAGGGATGCTCGCCGTTTAGAATAATGTTTGCGGGCTTGATATCGCGGTGGATCAGGGGCGGCGAAAACGCCTGCAAATAAGCCAGGATCTCGAGGATCTCCATTGCTAACTCGACGATCGCGGCTTCGTGCATTTCCGGCGGATTTCGGAGGTCCGTGCCGGGGATCCACTGCTGCGCCAGACGCCAAATACATGGGTCTTCTTGACCAAGGTCGGCTTCGAGCAATGCCGGGATCGAGCCATGTTTGAGTTGCTGCAGTACTTTTACCTCGCGCTCAAAGAGCTCAAGGCCCTTCCACTGTGAACGGTCGTCTAAGCGCAACTCTTTTATGACGACTTGGCCACCTGTAGGGACATCATGCCCCTTCCAAGTCATTGCCTGCCCCCCCGAGATCAGCTCATCTTTGATGAAGCGCGAAGAAAAACTCGTCATTTGAGCTCGCTCAGATACTTACGGATTTCGTGGGCGCCCCATTTTTCGTCCTTGCCCGGCGTTCTACGTGTTAGCCGACGTGCTTGGCCGTCCTTCTTTAAAAGGTAAAAGCCTTTAACGTGACTCCTGTAAAAGACCGCAGGACCATCTAGGTCGTTGATATTTATGGACGCCTCCAAAACACCATCCCGAAAAACGTCTACCTTTTCGGGCGAAAACGCGAGTTTCCGCAAGGCATGTCCCTGCACGAAATGCCAGATGTAAAACAACGCCACGATCAGGCCCACGCCTAAGACAAAAAGCGAATAAACGTTAGATATGGCCAGAAACGCGATGACCAGCACCGGGATGCTGACCAGACCAAACTTGAGCAAAAAGGACGTCCATGAGGGCGGTTGAATCGTCATCACAAAACCATCGTGATTTTGCGTGATCGATATCGATCCGCCAGGCGCAGTGCGGTTTTGGACAAGAGCGCTTGAGGGACGACGTGCGATTGGCGCAGTATTTTTCGCGGCGTCGGTGCTCGACGCCACAACTTTAAGCCAGCGCAGCGCTTCGTCGGCGTTTCTGGGGCGGTCCTCGACGACGGGCGCGATCAAGCGGTCGATCCAGTCGGCGAGCGCGTCACCAACGCGGGCTCTGGAGCGCCACTGCAGTTTTAACTGGGAGACCTCGAGATCCGAGGGGTGAACTCGGCTGGCCGCGTGGACCAGCAGCGCACCTGCTGCATAAACATCGCTGGCCGGTACGGCACGACCCGTCAGCTGTTCGGGTGGCATATAACCAGAAGTTCCTACGATCGTGGTTCCGCGGGAGCCTTGATTTTGAGCCGCGCCAAAGTCGACCAGAGTGACCTTCCCATCGTCTCCTATGATGATATTGGCGGGCTTCACATCGCGGTGCAGCACCGGCGGCGACTGGCCGTGAAGGTACGTAAGAACTTCCAATAACTGTTCAGCGATATCCTTCAGGCGCGCCTCGTTGAACAGCTCCTGTCGGGCCAAACGTGTCCTGAGGTTATCGCCAGGAACGAAAGTTTGGACCAAAAAGAACTCGGTTTCGTCGATATCAAACGCGTCGACAAATGCAGGAATCTGAGGGTGGGAAAGGCGGCGAAGCGCCTCGACTTCGCGGTGAAAGAGGTCGACTGCTTTCCACTGCTTTGCGGTCTTCAGGTTCAGGGTTTTGACCGCGACCAGCTCATTAGTCTGCCGATCGCGCGCGAGGTGCGTCACACCCTGCGCGCCATGGCCCAGTTCGGACAAAAACTCGAACCGGTCGTTAACAACCCTTGTTTCGTTGGTAGAACCCGCCCCAGACAAGATTTCATGGGATACAACTGCGCGTGCGGCCTGCAGTTCGAGGCCGTCAATTCTGCCATCTTGATTGGTATCAAACCGATGGAGGAACGACTCGGGGTCCGCGCGAAGCTCGGCGAGTCGGCTGTCGATGTCGGCGTCCAAAGCACTCATGGCCTAAATTCTCGCAAGGTGCTTTGGACGCGTCATCGTGAATTTCTAACCCTATTCGAAAGCGTGAAGAAGTTGCTCGCCTTCGGCGTACGCACGACCAGGCACGGAGATCTGGTTGTAGAAGCTGACCATAGCGCCAAGGCTAAGCGGAATAGTGACGATCAGTCCCAAACCGCAGGGAATCAGACCCACAATATTGACTACGGTCATGATGATTCCGAAAAGAAAGATGTCCATCTTGTAGCCATCAGTGATGCGCCACGAGCCCTTCATTGCGTTGACTGGGCTCAAGTTCTTATCGAGCACGACCAATGGAGACATCCAACAACCCAGCGCAATCAGGATGCCCGGGACGACCAGAAGAAGCATACCTACCATCATGCTGAACTGAAGAAGTAGGGCCGTGAGAATCATGGGAAGAATAAAGGGTTTGACGTCCATGAAGTTGTTGAACGACACCTCTTCGCCACGAACCATTCGCAACCACATGATATAATATCCACCCGACAAAACGGCTTGGACCACGACAAGAAGGACGGTCACGAAGATTTGCACGACCACCTGAACACCCATCACGGCGTACATGGCTCCTTCCGATCCCGTCTGCCCGACCGCTGCGGTTAGCAGGCCAACAAAAACCCCGGAAATCAGTGACAGGATGAGGTTGACGATCAGGGTGAGGAACATGATGCCCATCGCACCACCGATCGCTTCAGCCGGATGTTGTTTTATGATTTCAAGGGCGTCAGTGAACGTCGCAACCAGGTCAACCTTGGGCTGAGCCGGGTTTTGAAGCTCGATGTCATCGACACCAAGTGACTGACCCATCGGATTGCTTGCGGGTGTGGCAAAACTAGACATTTTTCATTCTCCTCATCAAAAATTGGCTGTTAGGCGCCTAGACTAATTGGGAAACCGCGCAAATGCACCTTGTTTTCCTTCTTGATCTAAGAACTTAGGGTTCAGAACAGTCGTGCGAGTAGACGCTTGTGTCCGTTGGTTGACCTATCGGAGTGCAGTTGTTGACCAAGACGACGGAGTCGACACCGGGTTCGTCACAAAGTCGAACCAGGTAGGGTTCGATGATCTCGGGCCGGTTTTCTTGGATATTCGAAATCCAGGCTGGGTGGAGGATTTCGACTGGATCGACGTGATGCTCCTGTCCGTGAGCAGTCACGGTCACTTGAGGCGTGCAAGTCTTGTGATGAGGGTTAATGAACATGCGCCACGCGAAACGTTCGTCGAGGTTGTCGATCACGTAGAAGCGCAGCGGCAAGATCAGTTGGAACGCCAAAAACACCCCGATAAAAAGCTGGGTTGAGACCTTCATTTTTTGGCCGCCTCAAGTCTGCGTTGCAGCCTTATAATGGTGTCTTCGCGGCTTTTGCGCGGGGTATGACGGTGCGCGTGTTCGTAGGCGTCGATGGCAATTTCCAGGTGTTCGATTTCGCGGGCCCGGTCTGGCTGAACGCGCGCCGAGCGACTGCTCGATGCTCCAATAAACCGCCAATAATCGTAACGTGACTCGGACACATCGATCGTGAAGGAAAATGCCGCAGCACCGAGGGCCATCGCAGCTGCCAGCGTTCGTGTTCTGGCGAAACCCAGAAAGGTCGCGACCAGTAAGACGAACACCAAAATGGCGGCGACATCCCATGTGCCTGGAAGGTCAGCTGGGATCATATAACCAAGCACCGCGAGGCCCGAGCCCAGCGCCCAAAGCCAAGCGGGGCCTGGGGGCTTATAATCGGGGTTAAACGCTAATCTGGCGGACCAAGTCTTAATCCTAGGCTCGACCCTACCGAACCAACCGCGGAACGCCCCACCCGGGGTCAGGCAGAACACTGCAAGAATCAACATATAATGAGAGAACCACTTGATATCCAAACCGATGAATTCGGCTCCCACATGAAGCGATAGTGCCAGCACGAGACCGACCCATAATAACGCCCGATGCCAGCGTTTTGAGGCCCACGGGGCGATCAGGTACGCGGCACAAACCACGAGCTCTACACCGATCGTGGACACTGAAATCGCCGACCAGGCCCAATCGGCCGACAGACTGATCGCGCCAAAAAACTCTTCGATCGGCGTGCGACGTTTGCCAACGATTGTGGCCAGTCGCGAGCCGTCGACCCAGGTCGGGTCTGTCTTGGCCACCGCCGCCCAAAAATACATGTTGGCGATCGTCGCGCACATCAAGGGATAACCCCAGGCCACGCGAGGCGAATCGCGGCGAGGAACGCCCAGAAAACAGATAAAAACAAGGGCCAAAAAGTAGTGGTGCTGAAAGCCGTCGATATAGGCGGACGACCAAGCATATCCCCAGGATGCGGCCAAAACCGGTACGTTCCACCGGGTAGGTCCCAAGGCCGCCACCGCAACAGCGGCAAACGAGGCCAAAAGTAAGGCCACCACGTAGATGCGTGGCGAGGCCATGGGATAAAGGAAATCAAAGACCTGAAAATGGGCGACGTTGAAGTTCCCGTGCCCGTAGCGGCCCGCACGTGCAAGGGGATTGGCCCACACATCGAACGCAAAAAGCAGACAAATCAGCCGCACCAAAAGTTCGGTTCGGGCCGACGATTCGGCGTTAAAATAGGCAAAAAACTTCGTCACTCAGCGCCTTTTACACCTTGCGAAACTCAAGAATAATCGAGCCGTAATCGCCGTCCTCGCTGACTTCTGGGGCGTAACCGGACACGGATTTTGCGCCGGGGCCTTCGCACCAAATCAAAACGGCAGGTTTAATCACCGGATCGTCTTGAGAGCCCTTCCCTTTACCGTGAATCACACGGCCGTAGCGGTCACCGCGTCGTTGCGCAATTTCCAGAAACCCCTCGAGCCGCAGCAGCGCTTCGTCTTTGGTGCGACCACGCAGATTCAGTTCAGGGATCCGCTTTTCTTTTCGATAAATATCGGCGCGTTTCAACAGCTCGCGATGGGCGGGCTTCACCTCGACCGACCGCAGTCCGTCGCTGTCTAAGGCGAGCGACTCGGTGTGGAGTGGGGTCTCGGCGGGCATCGCGGTGGCCTTGTTGGGCACATGGTATTTTTCGCCCTTGAACCGCTTATCAAGTTTCCCGACAACTTGCTCAAAGGTCCGTTGCTCCCGAAGTTCCTCGACGAATTGCCGGGCCTCGGCTTCCTCGGCCAGGGTCTTGGTGTCGACCACTTTGTCGGTGTCTTTTTTGGGCTCCCAGCGGTCCAGCGGATCACCAAATTTGCCCTTATAAACTTCACTTTTTCCGATGCCAGCGATCGACTGCGCAAAAAGCTCCTCGTCGCTGAGGTTGGTCTCGACAGTCGTGGGCTCTGGTTTTTCTGGCGATTTCTTTACTGGTTTTGGCGTTTTGGGTGGCCGGGCCATTTGCTCGATTGCGTGCTTCTTGCCGGACTTCTCTTGTTTCTCGAGGTCCTTTTTGATTTTCTTGAGCTGATCTGAAAAAGACATACAAACCTCCGAGCGAGCATAGGGGATCTTAGCGCAGTCAGCGACTGCTAGCCAACAGCCTTGTCCCCACTCGCAAGGCGGCATAAAGTGCAGGCGACTGGTATTTCGAGGAATCCATGCAACGTGTTCTTTTATTCTTGGCTGCCGCAGCGGCTCTCGTCTCAACTGGATGCGAGGAACCCGCGGCCACAACCAAACTTGTGGTTCAGATTCAAGGTGTTGGCCCGCGTGATGTCCAAAAAGGGCAACTTCAGGCGCTGGTTCAATTGGGCGGCTCATGCACACTTGGTCCGTGTGATCCCAATCCATGTACCGAAGAAGAAGGTAAAACACGTTGTTTGGCTCAAGGGACGGTATTTCGCTGTGATTGCGCGCCCGGAACCAGCCTGGATGCCGAGAATCTCTGCGTGATCGACGAGGGTTGCACAGCGAGCTTCTGCGCAGGCAACGGCGTGTGCATGGAAAACGACGAAGGCATTCCAGCGTGCGAATGCTCCACGGGCTATGTGGGGACAAACTGCCAAGACTGCGATGAAGCCAACGGGTTTTTCAGCGATGGTTTTGGATCATGCACCGACGAGCTCGAAGTTTGCCGCGCCGAACAAGGTTTTGAGGGCTTTTCAGCATTCCTAGCCGAGGCCGAGGAATCGCTTGGACACCCTGCCAACGAAATCGAACTCAGTTCGGCATCGATGAAGGTCGTCGAGGGTTCCACGTCAGCAGTTCGCTCATGGCCCTACCTGTGGAATGACGATATCCAGCTGCTGCTGCAACCAACCGACGGCAACACATTGGTTGCGGGAACTGCCACCACACCATCGCAAACCGTAGGTTTGGTGCCGCTATCGTTTGATGTGACCGTTGACCGCCCGGCCTTCACACGTGAAGGCAAGTACTTCGCGGGTGATTTCCTGTTTGGCGTGTCCGGCCCCACCTCTCGCATTGGTAACGAGCCTTTCGAGGCAGATATCGAGCTCACGCTTGAGTTCAATGCGTACTGATTCTCCCTCCCCCTTTTCAGCATATGCGCTGTTTTTTGTGGTGGCTTTTCTGATGGTCGCCGTCGGGGGTTTCCTGCAGCTGCTGCTGCCTCTGGCATTCGCATTGATGCTCAGTGAAACGCTTTGCGTCCTCGGGCCGGCTCTTGCTTACCAGCGGGCCTTTCCAGGTTCATGGCATCCGGTGTTTCGATCGACTCCGTGGCCTCTTGGGGCGCGACCGACCGTTTTGATGTTCACCACCACGATTTTGATCGGGCTTGGGGCCAATGTTTTGGCCGCCTTGGTCGTCTATTTTGTGCCCTCGCTGCATGAGCGTCAGGGCGAATACATGATCGTCATGCAACAGCTTTTGAATCCGCCCGAACTGTGGAAGGCCATGGCGGGAGCCGTCGCTATCACTGTGTTTGCGCCGGTCTGCGAAGAAGTTTTGTTCCGTGGAACCCTGCTTAAAATTCAGCTTCGACATCTGCCGGCTGGTCTGGCGATTGGCTTGAACGGCCTGCTTTTTGGGATGATTCATTTCAACGAAATGTCGCTGGTCCCGCTGACGATTGTGGGAGCTTTTTTTGCGTGGCTCACCTGGCGGTCCAATTCAGTGTGGCCCGCCATCGCCAGTCATGCTGCGTTGAACGCAGTGAACGGGGTAATTTTGCCGCGAATCGTGGGTTGGGACACCGTTCCCGACCCTATCCTGAACGACTTATTGATTGGCATCGGAGTTCTGGGTGCGCTTGGGGCCTCGGGATTTGTGTTATTGCGAGCGTTGATGCCAGCTGCGGTCAGCAGTGAGCAGTGAGCAGTGAGCAGTGAGCAGTGAGCAGTGAGCAGTGAGCAGTGAGCAGTGAGCAGTGAGCAGTGAGCAGTGAGCAG
>JBBKVQ010000450.1:0-23202 GCA_037968515.1 Bradymonadaceae bacterium | reverse complement strand
GAGAGAGCCATGGCGGTTCCAAAAAAGCGAAAATCGAAGTCAAAAACACGTTCGCGCAAGAGCGCAAACATGAAACTTACGTTGCCGGGCTTCCAGGATTGCCCAAAATGTGGCGACGTGAAGCAATCGCATCGCGTATGCCCGACCTGCGGTGAGTACCGCGGTGAGCAAGTTCTCGAAGTGTTCGAAGTCTGATTTAGTGGTGTGCCTGCGGGCATACCCATGAATTAGCGCATCAGCCTTCCGCGCATCTCACCCGGGATCCCTCCGAATGGCTACCCGTGATCAAGTCATAGCAATCATCTCCGAGGTACTTGAAGTGCCTCGGGATGAGATTCGTCACGAGACGGATTTTGTTGCCGATTTGGGTACCACGAGCCTTGATATCGTTAACCTCATTTGGCGGGTTGAGGATGAATTTGGCTTGGTGGAAACTCCTGAATCGACCATGGAACGCTTGCGCACGGTCGGGGAATTGATCGAACTGGTCGAGGGTCTGAAAGAACCTTCTGAGGTTTATGATGGTGGAGACGTCGCAATTGCGTCGGATCATGCCGGAGTAGACCTCAAATCGTTTCTTGGGGTTTGGTTGCGCGCACAGGACCAGATCGTTTTGGATCTCGGTCCAGCCGATACTCGGCCGGTCGACTACCCTAGCTTCGCACGCATGGTCTGTGACCGTGTGTCCAAAGGTGAAGTCCCTTTTGGGATTCTGATTTGTGGCTCCGGTATCGGAATGAGCATTGCCGCCAACAAGCTGCCAGGAATTCGAGCGGCGCTCGTGAATGAGCCTGTTTCGGCGGCGCTGAGTCGCAAGCATAACAACGCTAACGTGTTGTGTTTGGGGTCTCGGATGATCGGACCGGACCTCGCCGCTGAATGCATCAAAGCCTTCCTAAATACATCTTTTGATCCGGGTGACGACGGTCGCCACCGTCGTCGAGTTCAGATGTTGTCTGAATTCGAGAACCTCTAATCACCCGGGCTCTTCGCGGTCGTTAAGTATGCGTTGCCCATTTTGTGGTCATCTCGAAGACAAGGTGGTCGATTCGCGCCAATCGAAAGATGGTGCATCGATTCGTCGTCGCCGAGAATGTCTGGAGTGCACCCTCCGGTTTACAAGCTACGAGCACATCGAAGAGATGTACCCGCAGATCGTGAAACGTGATGGCACGCGCGAGGACTATGACCGGCAGAAGATCGTGGTGGGCGTTAGAATCGCTTGTAAAAAACTCCCCATTTCTCGTCTGCAGATCGATGCGGTGGTCGATGAAGTCGAAAAACGACTTCTTGAACAGAGCGCGCGAGAAGTGTCCAGCGAATGGATTGGAGCCCAAGTTACTGAGGGCCTGCGGACCCTAGACCCTGTGGCCTATATTCGTTTTGCTTCGGTCTACAGGGCCTTCGGCGACATTCAAGAGTTTTTGAAGGAGCTTCGCGACCTCGATTCATCGCCCGAGGAAGTCGTAAACCCGCCGGAGGGAGCCAATGACGACTGATGAACAATTCATGACGCGCGCATTATTGCTAGCGGCCAATGGGCTAGGGCGTACACGGCCCAATCCAGCGGTCGGTTGTGTTCTGGTGCGCGACGGAGTGGTTTTGGGCGAGGGTTGGCATCGACAAGCGGGTTTGGGCCATGCCGAGGTCGAAGCGCTTGGCATCGCCGGGGACGCTCGCGGTGCAACGGCCTACGTGACCCTGGAGCCGTGCAGTCATCATGGCCGGACTCCGCCATGTGCGAATGCTTTGGTAAATGCTGGCGTGGCTCGGGTTGTGGTCGGGGCCATGGATCCGAATCCCGAGGTCAGTGGCCGTGGAATCGAGAAACTACGCGCTGCCGGAATTGAAATGACGACGGGGGTGCTTGAAAACGAGTGCCGAGAAATCAACCGCGCTTTTTTCAAGTTCATTCGAACCAGACAACCCTGGGTTGTGGCGAAATGGGCGATGACTTTGGACGGAAAGATCGCGACCCATACCGGCCACTCGCGCTGGATTACTGGCGATGCATCTCGAACCCGCGTTCACCAATTGCGCAACGAACTCGACGCGATTCTGGTCGGCGCGGGGACGGCTCGGATGGACAACCCCGAACTTACCTGCCGTTTACCCGAGGGCCGAAACCCGATCCGAGTGGTACTCGATTCGAAGTTATCATTGGACCCCAATTCGCGGATCTTCGACTCGGCTGGCACGCTGGTTTTTTGCGGTTCTTCGGCTTCGTCGGCAATGGAATCACCATTTGTTGACAAAGGTGCGACGGTTATCCGCGTTGCCCACAAGGGTGGTGGCCTTGATTTGCGCGCAGTGCTCAGTGAACTGGGCCAACGAAATGTCATGAGTGTTCTGGTCGAGGGCGGAGGGGCGGTGTTGGGCTCGTTTTTCGACGATCGTTTAGTCGACCGAGTCATGACTTTCGTGTCTCCAAAGATTGTGGGCGGCCAGGCCGCGCCAAGCCCACTTGCGGGACACGGCATCTCCAGTATGGATCAGGCCGTTCGGTTGTCGGGAACTCGGTACGAATCCCTGGGCGACGATCTCTTGATTATTGGCGACGTGGAGGAAGAATGTTCACCGGTTTGATCACTGACTTAGGTACGATTCGCGAGGTCACGGGCGGTCGCTCGAAGACATTCCGGATCGGAACCTCCTACGACACCAAAACGCTCGAACTTGGTGAGAGCATAGCGGTCAACGGGGCTTGTCTGACCGTGACACGATTTGATGCGACCAGTTTTTACGTGGATGCGAGTAACGAGACGATGGAAAGGACGACTCTTGGGGAGCGTAAGACCGGCGACCTAGTCCATATGGAGCGCGCGCTGCGCTTGGGAGATCGACTCGGGGGACACTGGGTTTCAGGGCATATCGATGGGGTGGGTCGGGTCGTTGGTCGAAAGGAGATCGCCGGCGCCGTGGAACTCGAGATCGAAGCGCCACGGGAAATGGCGTCTCTCTTCATCGAGAAGGGGTCGATCGCGATGGACGGCGTTAGTCTGACCATTAATACAACTCAGGGGCATCGTTTCAGCGTTGCGATCATCCCATTCACGCAGGGTAAGACTCGTCTTGAAGATTACAAGACAGGCCGCCGTGTGAATCTTGAGGGTGACATCCTCGGTAAATACGTGCAAAAGCTCGTCGGGGCGCGCAAAGGCGGCATTGACGCCGAGTTTCTGGCACAAAACGGGTTTGAGGTAGAGTGATGGAAGAGCAAGCAATTAAACGCGTTGAAGAGGCCATCAAGGCAATTGCCCGCGGCGAGTTGGTGATCCTTACGGACGACGAAGATCGCGAGAACGAGGGCGATCTGGTGATGGCCGCTGAGAAAGTAACGCCTGAGGCGATCAACTTCATGGCCACGCACGCCCGTGGGCTGATCTGCTTGACGCTGACCGCCGAACGGCTCGAAGAACTGCGTGTTCCGATGATGGTAACCTCGAATAAGAGTCCGTATCAGACGGCGTTTGCAGTCAGTATCGAAGCGACCACCGGCGTGACCACCGGGATTTCTGCAGCGGACCGTGCTCGCACGATTCAAGTTGCGGTGGCCGATGGTTCGACGCCGGACGATTTGGTCATGCCTGGTCATGTCTTCCCATTGCGCGCTCGGGCAGGCGGAGTGCTTGTCAGAACCGGACAAACTGAAGGCAGCGTGGATCTCTCACGGCTCGCAGGATTGAAGTCCGCTGCTGTGATCTGTGAGATCATGAACGAAGACGGAACGATGGCTCGGATGGCTGAGCTCGAGGTTTTTGCTTCACAGCATAACTTGAAGCGACTGTCGGTCATGGACATCATCACCTACCGTCTGCAGCGCGAGAGCCTTGTGGAACTCGTCAAAGACGACGTCCTACCGACCGAGTGGCCTGGCGACTGGAAGGTCCGTGTGTTCCGTAGCATCGTCGACGGTGGCGAACACCTTGCCCTTGTGTGTGGCACCCCAACCGCGGACGAACCGGTCCTGGTTCGAGTGCAGCATCGCGCCGATACGTTCGACGCGTTCACGCGGCAACGCAGTGAATCCATGGGTGAGCTCTCCGGGGCAATGAAAGCGATCTCGGAAGCTGGCGTGGGTGTGATCGTTTATCTCGACCGTGCAGTTCGCACGGGTATCGAGATGGTGGAACATAATTTGGGACAGGTCTCCGAGACCACTCAGGACGTTAATAAACCGCGTGCGGCCATCCGAGACCTCGGTATCGGCGCACAGATATTGGTGGACAGTGGCGTCGGAAAGATGCGCATTTTGACCAACCGACCACGGACCCTCGTGGGCACAGATGCCTATGGACTCGAAGTGGTCGAACAGGTGCCAATCCCCGAAGTTTAATTTCAAGTCTCTGCCGAACATGGAGTCGAAAATGGGTGTTCAAGTATTCGAAGGCGTTTTTCGCGCTGATGGAAAGCGATTCGGAATCGTCGCAAGCCGTTGGAATAATTTTTTCGCCGACCGATTGGTCGAGGGAGCCGTTGACGCGTTGGTACGCCATGGCGCTACGGCTGAAGATATCAGCGTTGTGAAATGCCCGGGTGCCTTCGAAATCCCGCTGGTGGCAGCCCGTATGGCTAAATCCAAGAAGTATGACGCGATCATCTGCCTTGGTGTGTTGATCCGCGGCTCGACGCCTCATTTCGACTACATCTCGGCCGAGGCGACCAAGGGTGTCGCCGCAGTGGGGATGGACGAAGGAATCCCTGTGTCCTACGGCATCATCACGGTCGAGTCGCTTGAACAAGCGATCGAACGCAGCGGCTCGAAAGCCGGAAACAAAGGTGCGGAAGCCGCTATGGCAGCTGTCGAAATGGCTAGCTTGTACGAGGCGCTCGACGCATGAAAACCAACGACGAATTTGCAGTGGCGCGCCAAGCGGCCCTGCTTGTGCTTTGTGCGATCGACATCACCGGCGGTGATGTGGAGCAGGCACTGGAGGACTATCCAGCGAGCATCGCGGACCAGGAAACACTGGCCGAAAACTCGGGGAAGGTCCGCGCTCAGTGGACCGAAGTGGCTCGGCGCGTTCGCGGCGTTCACGAACGTTTGGAAGAGCTGAATGAAGAAATCCGCACAGTGAGCCCGCGTTGGAAAATTGAGCGCATGGCGCCCGTCGACCGGACAATTCTTCGGTTGGGCATCTGGGAAATGATCCACGGCAAAATCCCGCCGTTCCTAGTGATCAACGCCTGCGTCGACCTCGCTAAAATTTACGGCGAAAAAGGCACACCGGCGTTCGTGAATGGTCTGCTTGACCAGACCTGTCAGAATCACGGAATCGCGATCAAATGAGATTCCTGTTGCTGGTTTTGGCCCTAAGTCTCACGGGCTGCAATATGTCGGGCCAGTCGCCGCCGCGGCATAAATACAAGACCCCCGATGCCATTGGCAGAAAACTGATCGTGGTCAACGATCACGGTGACACGCTCGCAAAAGTACGTATTCGCAGCGACGGGACACGGCTCTATGGGCCAGATATGTTGCCGTTTGGCATGGTCAGTCGTGACGAAAACGGTCTCGGCTTTCAGCGATATGGCGAAACGACCACGAGTTACCTGGAGCCTGATCCGAGCGGGATTTGGGAATGTGCGGATTCACTTCGAATTGAGCCGGTCGATCGTGGCTGGGCTATTTTTGGAGCCAACGCCAAGCTCATTGGATACGTAGAGTTCGCCCAGGGTTGGACATTTCGGTTGGGGTACGATGACAAGGCGAAGTGGGTGGTGACGGGGCGCGAGGTCGTGTCGAACGCCGACACAGTTTGTTCAGGGCGATCCGGCAGGCTTGAGCCCGAAATGACGTTGTCGTTATGCATCGAAGGACTTCCGGTCGAGAGCCGAGCGCTTCTTGGCGTATGGCTTCAAGAACAAAACGAGCGTCGAAGCTCTACGAAGACGTAGGGCGTAAGAACTCGGCGGGAAGCGTGTCGCCCTTCGTTTTAACAGGGGCGTAAATGACCCGATCCAGCACATAAAATGTGTGGGCAATCGGGTTTTTTTCGTCGGGATCCACATCCTCGCGTGACACCACGTTCCATTGCTCGGGGTCGAATGCCGGAAATGACGTATCGCCCTCTGGCCGTGCGTGAACAACCGTGAGGTAGAAGCGATCAGCACGTTCGAGTAGAGCCTGGTAAATCGCGGCCCCACCTAGAATCATGATTTCCTCGGCATCGCCAGCACACGCCAACGCTTCGTCGATGGAATGCGCAACGTCGCAGGGCGCCTCAAATGATAGGTCCCGAGTCACCACAATATTTTGCCGCGAGGGCAGGGGCTTTCCAAGCGAGTCGTAGGTGCGACGACCCATCACGCACGGCTTGTTAATCGTGTGCTTCTTAAACCAGCGAAGGTCCGATGGAAGTCGCCAAGGCAAATCGCCCTCATGACCGATGATGTAATTCTGGGCAATCGCTGCAATAAAACAGATTTTCATACGGCAATCGGGGCTTTGATCGAGGGGTGCGACTCATACCCGACGATTTTGATGTCATCGTAACTGAAGTCTTCTAAGCGCGTGATTTTGGGATTCAACTCAAGGCGTGGCAGCTTGAATGATGGCCGTGAAAGCTGAAGGTTCACTTGCTCAAAATGATTTGAGTAGATGTGTGCGTCGCCAAACGTGTGCACAAAATCACCAACTTGAAGACCGGTCACCTGCGCGATCATATGAGTGAGTATCGCGTAACTCGCGATGTTGAACGGCACGCCAAGGAAGATATCCGCGCTTCGCTGATACAGCTGACAAGACAGCCGGCCATCGGCGACATAGAACTGGAACAGCGCATGGCACGGCGGTAACGCCTTGTTTTCGATCTCTGCGACGTTCCAAGCGCTCACGATGTGGCGCCGTGAGTCCGGGTTGTTTTTGATGCCGTCCACGAGCCGCTGGATTTGGTCGATATGACGGCCGTCTGGTGTTGGCCACGATCGCCACTGAACGCCATAAACCGGCCCTAGATTACCGTTCTCGTCGGCCCACTCGTCCCAGATCTTAACGCCGTTCTCTTTGAGGTAGGCGATATTTTGGTCGCCACGCAAAAACCACAAAAGTTCATGGATGATCGATCGAAAATGCAGCTTTTTGGTGGTAACCGCAGGAAAGCCGTCTTCGAGATTGAACCGCATTTGGTATCCAAAGACACTTTTTGTGCCGGTTCCGGTGCGGTCGGCCTTAAGCACGCCGTGCTCTAGGACGTGATTCAGCAAGTCGTGGTATTGTCTCATCGCCCATCCGTGGCAGGTAATGGAAGGTATGAATCCCGATTTGAAACGGCGTCAGCTTAGGCTCCTTGGCTGCATTGTGGCAACCAGCCTTATCGGCCCTAGGGCTTGGGCCGAGCCACCAGTCGACGAATACTCGGTTACGACCGAGGCCCCGGCGGACACCATTCCGGCTGCCCAAGCGGCATCCGAGGTGACCCGCGAAGAACTCGATCTGAGATTGCCTCGATCGTCGCCAGATGCCCTGCGCTACGAACCAGGCGTGTTTGTGCAGCAGACAGCGCACGGCCAGGGTTCGGCCTTTGTGAGGGGACTCACCGGCCAACAAACGGTGATGCTCTTTGACGATGTTCGTATGAACAACAGCCTCTATAGGCAAGGGCCCAACCAGTATTTCTTTACGATCGATTCGCTGACGCTGGACCGAATTGAAGTGATCCGCGGCAGCTCCTCCACCCGCTTCGGCTCCGATGCAATTGGCGGGGTGCTGAGGGCTTATTCGATTGATCCGGTTATTGACGACGACGCATTGCACGCCCGCTTGGTGGGACGATTTGCAACAGCCGACCGCACAAGGGGAGTCCGAGCCGAATCCGAAACTTCTGTCGGCGATTTTGCGATACGAGGCGGGGCGGGGTTTCGGCTGGTGGACGAACTCGAGAGTGGTGGGCCGATTTACAATCCTCAAGATGGCCGATTGCCCGAGGTTCCGCGGTTTCGCAGCGATGGTCGGACTCAAAATGGGACTGGTTTTGACGAGTTCGCAGCAGATGTATCGGCGATCTGGCAGGTGACTCCAAAAGACCGCCTGAAGGCGGCCTTCTTCGACTACAGGCAATTTGACGTTCCGCGCACGGACGCTTGTCCACCCGCCTACGCACCCTTTGACGAGTGCTTGATCTACGACGAGCAATTCCGCGATATTGCGTACCTGCGTTGGGACACGGATCTAGGAGCCTTCGCAAAGCATGCCTACGCCATCGCTTCTTGGCAGCGTCAACACGAGCGGCGACAGCTGGTCCGGCCCTTTGCGTTGGCCAATGAGACAGGTCGAGACGACGTAAACACGTTTGGTCTGGCATGGCAGGCGGAGTCGAAACGATGGCAACCAGTCAAACAACTCAAGACGAGTCTTCAGTGGGGGGCGGATCTTTACGCGGACTCTGTGTCATCCAAGGCTTGGCAGGTGTTCACGAATCTAGACATCGTGAGGCAACGCAGCCGAGGGCAATATATCGAGGGCTCCTCGTACCTTTGGGGCGGTGCGTTTGCCGATATTCGCAATGTGGTTTTTGATCAGATTGTGGCCACCGTAGGGGCCCGAGTTTCCCATGTGAATGCAGCCAGCCCCGGTGATGTGGGGTCTGGTAGCGCGGAATTCGAACGATCGTGGACACCCGTCGTTGGTCACGCTTCGCTGGAGTGGTGGGCGACCCCCTGGCTGTCACTGATCGCTAATGCCGATCAGGGTTTTCGCGCGCCCAACCTTGATGATTTGACCTCTCGCCAGCAAACAGGCCCCGGCTATCAATTCGAAAACTCGTCACTTGATGCTGAAAGTTCATTGACCACCGAAGTGGGCGCCGTCGTGCGCACTTCGGCGCTGCAGTTGGATGTCTGGGGTTTTCGCACCACGCTCGAAGACGCCATTGCCCGTCAGCCCAGCAACACCGCAGAATGTCCCCCGTTAACCCCTGCTTGCAATAGCTCTTGGTCGAGATTTCGCCTGGTGAATCTGCCTGGAACCGCTGAAATCTGGGGGGCAGAAGGGGGCGCCGTTGGGTTTTTGCCATACAAGGTTACCGCGCGTGCAACGGTTGCCTACGCATGGGGCGAAGGCCCTTCTCCAGAATCAGGACGGGAAGAAGAACGGGTGGCGCTGTCGCGGATCCCGCCGCTGAATGGGACGATGGAGCTTACTTGGCGTTTTGCTAAAGGCGCCCATCTTGGGCTAGCTTTGCGCTGGTCGACGTCGCAGGATCGGCTGGCGCTGCAGGATATCAGCGACGAGAGAATTCCCCGAGGCGGCACGCCCGGTTTTGCAGTTTTGGATCTGCGAGCTGGCTACCGAGTGAGCGAGCGTGCGGCCATTAGCGCGGTGTTTGAGAACCTCGGCGATGCGGCCTATCGTTACCACGGCAGCAGCATCAACGGGCCAGGGCGTAGTGTTTCGTGGCAGGTTGAGGTGGGTTTTTGATAAGACGATGGGCGCGGTAATATTAATGGAGATCTCATGAAACTGAAGCTGATGAGTGTGTCTTTGATCGGTATGTTGACGCTTGCTGCTTGCGGCGAAGACGACCCAATTGTCACGGCCAATAACGCCAATAATTCGAATAATGCGTCGAATAATGGGTCGAATAACGCCACGAATAACGGGTCAAATAACGCCACGAATAATGGGTCAAATAACGCCACGAATAACGGGTCGAACAACGCCACAAACGGCTGCGAAAGGTTGGCTACGGACTACACGCCAGGCGCTGATGATACATGGGCAGCCTGCATTTCCGACGATAATACCTACCATGCGTTCGAACCCAATATCTCCTCGGCAGCTCGCGTGGGTGCGTTCGAGACGATCGCGGATCTGCTTTGGCGAAACGGCGTTCCGTCACCCACAGACTTCACAGATGCCTACGATGCTTTTGCCCCCGGCGAGGGCCTTCTCTCGCGGGTATCGCGCCGTGAAGACGAACATTTTGCTCCAGTGACTGATGCTGGAGGCACTGTGTTGAGTTGCCGCGACGCTGGCGTGCCCGAAATGGACGCGGATCGCTGTGTTGGCCCGGCCCAAATGGTGCCGCTGCTTACGACCTCATTCGAACAGGGAATTCTTGGCAACGACCCTCAGATTAACGCCGCCAAAATCGAAGCGACGCTGTTGTGGTTTTTCCACGTCTCAGTCTTTAAAGAAGCCACAACTTGCACCACTGCGAAGAAAGACTGCGATTCGTCCTACGCTTACTACACCGGCGATTTCCCACGTGACCAAGGCATCGGACTTGCTGGATATTTGAGGACCTCGGCGCCAGTTGCTCACGATTATGTTTGGGACGGTATTTTGGGCTTTCGCTGCTGGCGTGATTTGGACAACGCGGACGTGGCAACGGACCTAACGATGCGGGATCAGGCACTGGCACAGGTCGAACGCGGAATGCTCTATGGTGTTTCGAAGGTCGTTTTGGATCGCCTTGCAGCGATGCAAAACCACACCGGAGCCACCAAAGATGCCGACCTCGCCTTCATCAAAATCTTGGGAGGGTCACTGGTTCGCGAGATGGAAGCACGGGCACCCGGATCTGGTGTCGAGCTGAGAGGGGAGTTGATGACCGACGGCGCGAACTTCAATGCTCAGGTAGTCGCCGACTATCTAACCGCCGCGTTTCCTTGCCCCTGATGGCTCGTGCATCTGGCTTACCAGCCGCCGCTAACACGCTCTAAATCTTCGACGGTATCGATTTCTCGCCAACCACCGTCGATAAATGCCGCACCCACTTTATGGCCGCGTGCGATGATTTCCAGAAATAGGTCGGTCAGGTAGGCTTTACGGAAGAGCTTGGCATTTTGAAAAGGCGCGTCGTCGGCATATTCTGTGCGGATATCAGCCCAAGTCTCGCGCATGATCTTAGCGCCCTCAGCCGTATAGCGTGCAAGTCCAATGAACTCCCCGGCTGCGTTGTCAGGCCCTACCTGTTTTCCCACGCGCAAGATTTGTTCTCCATCGACTTCGGCAAGTTCAGCCTGTTCGACGGGGTGGTCATGCCTGCCCTCGTAGGCGTCTGCCCAACGACGGTCGACGGCGAGCGCGATATCGAAGGGGCTTTCCACCACGGCGCGCACGACTTCCTCGCGGTAGACGATATCCGAGTAGGTCGAGATGAACGGGCCATGCATCGCCGCTTCAGCAAAAAACAGCGAATGAAGGATGTTGTTGTTCTTGTAGTCCGTGTTTTCGTAATACGTCGCGCCCGGCACAAAGAGTCGATCTGACAGGTATCCTCGGACGACATGAAGGTCTTCAATGCCGTGGGCTGCCAGCGCCTCAAGTTGGTAAGACAGGATGCTGCGTCCCTGCACTTCCACCATACATTTTGGACGTTCGGTGGTGTGGTGTTCAAGACGACTGCCCATTCCGGCAGCGATGATGATGGCTTTCAAATTAGCTCCGATAGAACGAGGGCCGACCAAGCTTAACGACGACGCCGAGCCCAATTTTGGCGATATAGACACTGTAAACGCCCAAGAAGAGCGCCAAGAAAACGGTCACGCCGTTGATATCAGGGTGCAAATCCGCCAACGCCACCACTACGATCCATGACGGGTAGTGCACCAGAAACGACGCAACCCGCTGGACGAGCCAGAGCACCCTGCGCAGCAGCCCGTCAGGCATCCCCGGTTGATGCGCGGAAGCACCCGGCTTGATGTCGACTCCCGAATATTCGTGACGACGGACAAACCCAGTAAGTGAGGTCGCCACAGACACTGCCAGGGCCCCGTAGATCGCTACGAAGAGCCAGGTCACATCGTCGGTCACCATCCACTGCCGAATCGCCAACACAGCCACCAGGAGCAGCGCCTTGAACTCGTCAATCAGGAAGTCGAAATAGGCGCCGACCTCGGAGGTCATGCCTTTCAGCCGCGCCAACTGCCCATCTGCACAATCAAAAATATACGCAGCCTGCACGACCAGCGCGGTGACCAAAAAGCCGACCGAACTAGGCATCATCAGCGCCGGAATCACGATCAAAATGAAGACTGCTGCGCCCAAAATTGTGACTTGGTTCGGCGTCAGCGGGGTTCGCCGAAGGATCGCGACCAGAACGGCCGCGATAGGCCGCGCCACGTAAACGTTCCAGGCGATATCGTGGGCCTTTCGGGACTCGCGATACACGCGCGAGACCTCACCAAAAACACTTTCTTTGGCACTCATGAATCGATGACCGCATTGGGGTAGAGTAGTGGGGCAGGGCGGCCATCTTCATCGACGGCGACAAAGACACATTCCGCTTCGGTGACCTTGTACAGACGGTCTCGCAACGAACCACGATGAGCCACCACTAAGACACGTACAGTCACGCTGGTGCGTCCAACTTTTTCGGTGCGTGTGTAGAAACTCACCCAGTCACCGACGTGAACTCGCGACAGAAACTCGACCTCGTGCATGACTCGGGTCACGACAGGACGCCCAGCAGAACGAAGCGCTTCTTCGCCTGCCGCAATATCGAGGTGCCCCAAGATCACACCACCGAAGATGAAACCCATCTGATTGGTGTCGGCTGGCATCATGACCACGCGGATCATGGGCTCTGGGCTGTACTGACCAAGCTCGTGTTCAAGGTTTTCGGGCACATATTGCTTGGGGATCATCGTTCACCTCCGAAGTAGCGTCTCAATACCCGACGTCATCCGGAATGTCGATCGTGCGATCCAGCGGGAACATTTTGTCCAAAATTTGCCCTCTGACCTCGGCGTTAGGCTCGTACAGATACAGATATCGCAGCATATGTTCCGAGACTTTGCGTCCGTACGCGCGCCCTTCGTTGTACTCGAACTCCTCGACCAGCCATGGAAATGATGCGTCGGGATTTTTCTTGAACCAGCGTGCCACCGGCGCCGGCCCGGAGTTGTAGGCGGTCGCGGTCGGAACCCAAAGTCCAGAAAACGCCTCGCTGACCTTCTTCATATAATAACCGCTAAATCGAAAACCGACTTCGGGGCGAAAGAACGTCGCAATATTAAAATTGGTTCCCATGTCGCGGCCTACTTTGATCGCGGTTGCCGGGATCATCTGCAGGGCTCCAACGGCATCGGTATTGGACACCGCTCCTGGCTTGTAGCGACTCTCTTGGCGCATGATCGACCAGATGAAGCCGGGATAAAGTCCGAATTCTTTAGAGACGTCCTCGACGATGGCTCGGTAGGCGCGAGGAAACGCCATGGCACTTCGAAGTGACGACCCATCGATCATCCCAGGATAGCCTGTGATCGAGTTCCATGCCCTTGAGTACATCTCATTATAATCACCCACGAGCTGCCCAGCGGCGTGCACCCAGACGTCTTTCTCGGATTCTGGGATTTGGGCCAAAAGCTTCTTCTCGAGCGACCCAAAAGTGTCGCGGGCGAGGTGCTTTTCGTTGAGGAGCGAAAGCGTTTTGGTGCGCTCCCAGGCTTTGGAGTCGCTTGCCGAGAGGTTAAACGACTTCTTCAAAACATCGATCCGGGGCGCGTCATCAAGGTTGCCTCCACCTTCTGGCCACCAAACTTGCGACGCGCGGGCATCCTTGCCTTCAAGCTTCGCCCGCATCTGTTCACCCAACATCGAATAGTAGGTGAGGGGCCAGCGCTTGCGGAGGCGGTCAATTCGTTCGATGGCGCGGTCCTTTTCGCCAAGCTCAGACCAAGCATGTGCCTGCCAGTAGTAGGCTTTGCCCTCCATCAATGGGTTGCCCATCGAAACTAGGTCTTCCCAAGCCTCGATCGCGTCCTTCCAGCGCGACAGCCGCATCAACGCCCAAGCCTTGAAGCCGTAAACGTAAGAGGATTTTCGGGTTCGTCGGCCGTACTTGTCGATGAACTCATCAAACCCCTTAAGTGAGGCCTCGTTTTCGCGATGGTCGTAATAGAGCCAACCCCTGTAATATACGACATTCTGAGCCTCGGATCCTCGCGGGAATCGCTCTTCGTACTCGGCCAGAATTTTTCGAGCGTCGTCGTATTTTTCTTCACGCATGAACGAGCGCGCCAATAGGTACAGCGCCTCGTCATCGTGTTTTTTCCCAGCCTTGGACGCTTCGACCAAAAATGGCCGAACTTCGACCGGTTTATCTCGAAGTTTGCGCAGTCCGATTAATGCCAGATTCCAACGAGCTTCTTCGCCATATTTTTTGTGATCCTTGAGCCGCTCAAACTCGACCCTCGCCAGATGATATCCCCAAGCGTCCATGAGCTGGCGGGCCCGTCGGTAGCGTTCTGAGTCGCTCAGATCGTCAATTTTGACGACCAGCCCCTCACGCTTGGATGCGACTTCGGCCGGGTAATAAATCAGCAGGTCTTCGGCGAGTTGTCGGGCCATCTTGGTGTCATTCGTGGCCACAGCGAGGTCGTGTCGCAGCCGATGCAGACGCGATAATAAAAAGCGCCGTTCGGATCCCCGTCCGCGGAGTTTTTTGCGTAATTTCAGCAGCTTGGAGGTCGACGCCTTGGCGTCGTCCACCTGCCCCAACAGAGCCAGAAGTTCTGCGCGCTGAAGTTCCACCGTAAAGGCTTCGTCCGCCGGCAAGAGATTCTCGAGGGTCTTAAGGTAGTCAATAGCTTCGACAACGTGGCCTGCGCGCAAAGCGGCATCGGCGAGCAACCGAAATCGAGCGTCTTCCGCGTTTGGAATCGGCGAGAGCTTCCGCGCGACCTCGAGAGCCTTACTGGGATCACTGTCGAGGAGTTCTCGTGCCTCGGTGTAAAAACCGACGGTCTCCTTGTCGGGAAGGGCAAGCGCCGGAACCGAGTAAAGAGCAAAATAAATAAAAGCCACAAACCGGGCGAAGTCGCGCATGAAAATCCATCTCTGAGCAAAGGCGAAAGCACTATACACACCGGTTTCCGCTGCGACCAACCTCCATCCGGCTTGCGGAAAACGGTGGCACGATATAGCCCATCTCGAATCAACGTTCCGGAGAACCACCATGCCAAGAATCGTTTTCATTTGTCTGATGTTCGGAATCGTTGGCTGCGCCGCTGGCCCGGCACCCGCGCCTGAGGTCAAAGTCGTCGAGGGCCCGGAAGTACTGGTTTTTGCGAACGAGAACCTGAACGCCGTCCTGTGGACACAGACCTCGGCGGAATGGCGAGCACTTACGCAACAGACCTACACGCAGGCCGACCTCGCCTTGGAAGGCCTACTGAAGAACAAGAAGTGGTCGGCAGCGACCGAACAGACCGGCGAGTTTGCCAAAAAACCCGCAGCAATCATCGTCGATGTCGACGAGACGGTCTTTGATAATGCGGCGTTTCAGGCTCGGTTGGTGCAGGACAACTCGACGTTTAACGAAGCGGCCTGGAACGACTGGTGTGAGGAAGCCAAAGCGGTGGCGATTCCCGGAGCACTGGAGTTTCTGCAGAAGGCTGCGGCCAAGGGGGTGACAATTTTTTATGTCACTAATCGAGGCACCGAAGTCGAAGAGTTTACGCGCCAGAATTTGACCGCGCTTGGATTTCCGATGACGGACAAATTTGACGTTGTCCTCACGAAGCAAGAAAAGCCGGAGTGGTCGTCGGACAAGACTCCGCGCCGCCAAACGATCGCCGAAACTCATCGGATTGTGATGATATTCGGCGATAATCTGGGGGATTTTGTCGGTTCGGGGAAGGGGACAATCGACGAGCGAAACGCCATGGGCGCTAAGCACAACGATAAGTGGGGCCGAGGCTGGTACATGCTGCCAAATCCCATGTACGGCTACTGGGAATCGTCGTCTTTCGACTACAAATACGACCTCGACCACAAGGCCAAGCAGCAGGAAAAAGCCTTGCGGCTTTCGCCCTTGCGCTAAGCCATTGCCGCTGCGAGAGCGTTTTTCAGGTCTTCCATCAGGTCTTCGATATCTTCGATACCCACGGACAATCGAACCAGCCCGTCTGTGATTCCGAGTGAATCGCGGACTTCCTTGGGCACTGATGCGTGGGTCATGATCGCAGGGTGTTCGATCAGGCTCTCGACGCCTCCCAAACTTTCGGCGAGAGCGAAGATTTTAACGCTTTCCAAGAGCTTCCGAGCAGGCTCGAGCCCACCTTTTAAGAAGAACGTAATCATTCCACCCGGGCCTTTCATCTGGTCCTGAGCAATCTTGTACTGAGGGTGTGATTCAAGCCCTGGATACGTCACGCGTTCAACGGCGGGGTGGGCCTCAAGGAACTTAGCGATGATCATGGCTGATTCAGCATGTTGTTTCATGCGCAAATGAAGCGTCTTGACCCCTCGCAACACAAGCCAGCTGTCGAATGGCCCGGGTGTAGCGCCAATCGAGTTTTGAAGGAAACGGATTTTTTCGGCGATGGCGTCGTCGCTCGTGATGACGATTCCGCCGACCACATCCGAATGACCGTTGATGTACTTGGTCGTTGAATGAACAACGATGTCGGCACCCAGCGCCAGCGGAGTCTGGAAGTAAGGACTCATGAACGTATTGTCCACAACAACGGGAATCCCGTGCTTGTGCGCGATTTTGCAGATTCCGCGAATATCCGAAATCTTGAGCAACGGGTTGGTCGGTGATTCGAGCCAGACCAGCTTGGTTTCAGGTTTGAGCGACGCCTCGAACACGGCCAGATCGCTCATGTCGACAAACGAGAAATCGACGGCTTTACCCTGAAGCACTCGCGTGAACAGGCGGTAAGTTCCTCCGTAGATGTCATCGCCGCTGACGACGTGCGCGCCGGGCTCCAGCATGTGCAGGATCGTGGTTGTCGCGGCACAACCAGAAGCAAATGCGATCCCGTGTTTGCCGCCTTCGAGGCTCGCAAGGCAATCTTCCAGCGCATGCCGTGTGGGGTTCTGTGATCGGCTGTATTCGAAACCCGTATGTACGCCAGGCGAGCTCTGGACGTAGGTCGAGGTCTGGTAGATCGGCGTCATGATCGCGCCAGTGATAGGCTCTGGCTCTTGGCCAGCGTGAATCGCGCGAGTGCCGAATCCGTGCTCGCTATGGGATGTTTTTTCGTTATGCATGATTGACTCTTTTCACGAGGAGGACAGGGGATCTAATCGGAAATTGTCTGTGGTGTCATTACCTGACTTGGACGGGATAACTCCATGCCCAATCGGTCGCGAGGCAGTCTTTGTCGGCGCCGGTGAGCATCACGAGGTATCCACCAGCTGGAAACCGACGCCGGTTCCACATCACTGGCAGCTCAAAATCACCGTCTGCGTCGCGTGGAACACATTCGGTGACCCAAGTCCCGCCACCGACTGCCCTGCGGTGAATCGCCACATTTGGCAGTGTTCCGTGATAATTGCCACCCAACCTCCAAGGTTTTTCGTCGCCGATGACGACAGGAATGTCGTCGTTCAGGACGATACCTTGGTGGACAAACGCTCCGCGGTCCATGGTCGAGTATCCATTCTTTCGACATGTATTCATCAGAGAGTTTTCGCTGACGTAGGTCTCGCGCGGGATCGGCGTGCCGATGCCTTTCTGGTGGTACCCCTCCACAAATTGCACCGGGATCGAGGTGTGGGAATCGGACAATTCAAAATGAAGGTGCGCGCCGCCTGAATAGCCTGTGCTGCCGCAAACGCCAATGATTTGGCCCGCGCAGACGTCGTCTCCTGGCTTAACCAACGCGCCCAGATATCGCAGGTGGTGATAATGCGAATACGTGCCGTCGCCGTGGTCAATAATCACGTAGTTGGCGTCGTTCTGGCAGACCGGATCGGGACAACCGTTATTGGAGTCCTCTTTGATCGCCCAGACTTTACCGCTGTGGGATGCGGTGACTGGGTCGCCCTCCTCACACAAAAAGTCGACCGCAAATGACTGGGCATTTCCGTGGGTCTCTGCGCCATGAAATCCCTGAGTCACGCGAGTGGCATGGCCTTTTTGAAACGGGATTCGATGCACAGGGGACCGTTGTGCACGGCAGGCCTTTTCGGTGTCAAAATATGCCCCAGCGAGGCAAATAGGGCTGGCTGGATACCGAGCGCATCCCGCCAAGAAAACACTCACCAAAACAAAGATGACGCGCATCAAAACCTCCGGCCTTTGCAGTATCGCGGGCCGGCGGGGCTTTCAAGCGCGATCACTTCCGTCGCAGCACTCCATCAATGCTCGTATTGATGCACACCCGGCCTTGCGTGGCTCGATCGCTGGTCGTTTGTACGAACTGTTTTTCGCACTCCAGCCCATTCGGACACCCCGAATCGGCGCAGCAGGGTTCGACACAAATTCCGAGATCTTTTTCGCAGAAGTTGCTGCGGCATTGCGAATTTGTAACGCACGCTTGGCCAGCGACTCTAACGCCCTGCGCCGCGACATCTTTGATGCACTGCCCTGTGGTCTCCGTGATCCGCCACGAACACTTGTTGTTGAAACAGAATCCGCCGTCTCCGACACATTGTGAGTCGGCCGTGCACGCTTTTGCGCCCGGAGGACTAAACGCAACCCGCGCCTCTTCGGCTGAACCTGAATACGAACAGGTGTAACCACCCGAACAATCCGAGTCGTCGCAGCAGCTTTGTGAGCAGTACTTCGCCGCGGTATTCGGGTCGGTCGTGCAGATAGCGTGGTTACAGGACGAGTCGCTGGTGCAGGCGTTGCCAACCGTCGTGGTGCCACCAATCAGGCTTACTGGATAACAACGACCATCCATGTTGCCGCCTGCTGAGGTTGTGGCCGGTGTTCTGAACACCCGGCACACGGCTCCCGCGCCACAACGATCGTCGGCCGTACATAAATCGGTGCAGTATTTTTGATTGCAGCCTGGACCGACGCAGGGTTTGTCGCACTGCAGACTTCGGCATTCGTTGTCTTGGCTGCACGCGACGCCGCCCAGTTTGGTTCCGGGTGGGTCAGTGTTCACGTTGCATCCGTGAATATTGGCAGAATACAGCAGGTCCAGTCCGCATGTTTGGTCGGCCTGACATCCGTCGCCGAGCGGCCCGGTAGCGCTCGAGTTGCAAAATGAAGTGCATCTCCAGTTTCCGGAACAAGAGCGCCCTTGAATCAGACACGCACAAATCTGGTCTGGCTGGCATAAATCGGGGTCGTTGGCGAAATTGCCGTCCAGGTCCTGATTGCACGTATCTGAAACCCCACAGTTCGGCTTTGTATAGATGTTGCAATCGTTGTCTTTGCCGTCGCACTGTTCCGGAGCTCCCGGGTAGCGGGTGTTGTCGTTGTCCGCGCAGTCTCCATCACACTCGCTCCAGCCATCACCGTCTACGTCAGTGGTCGTGCAAGGATTACAGCCTTCGTCGATATAGCCGTCGCAGTCGTCATCCAGCCCGTTGCCGGTATTCGACGGCCCGCAGTTTTCGGCGGCGCCTGGGTTGATCGCACCGTTTGTATCATTGCAGTCGAAGATCGCAGGATCGGTGGAACACAGCGTAAACCCGTCCATGTCTTGGTCGAAATCTTCGTCGATCGCACCATCGCAGTCGTCATCGACGCCGTTGCAGCGCTCGATCGCGCCTGGACGAATCGAAGCATCGGAGTCGTCGCAGTCGTTGCATTCATTGACGCCATCCAAGTCAGCGTCCTTGTTCACGTTACAACACACCGGATTATTGGCGGTCGTGCACATATTGGTGCCCTCGTTGCACGAGGCGATCAGGCAGATATTTCCACCGGTGGCACCGGAGCAATCGCGTCCTGGACCTCCCAAGCAGGCCCCCGAGAAACACGCGTCGCTCACAGTGCAAAACTGGCTGTCATCACACGCGGTGCCGTTCGGGCGTCCCTGAGGTTGGCATGCATCCGAGACTTCGTTGCAGATACCAGTATTGCATTGGTCGCCTACGCCCGAGCAGTCACGCGCGAGCCCGCCACACGATCCGGCGCTGCAGGTGTCCGAGATCGTGCAGAATTGGGCGTCATTGCATGTGGTTCCGTTGGCCTTTGCCGACTTAACGCAGGCGTCCGTGGATTCGTTGCAAATGCCATTATTGCATTGATCGGCAACCGCAGCGCACGAGCGCGCAGCACCCGAACAAGTCCCAGCACCGCATGCATCTGAGACTGTGCAGTATTGTGAATCGTTGCAAACGGTGCCGTCTGCTTTTGCGCTGCTGGTGCATGTATTGAATGTCTCGTCGCAAACACCTGTGGTGCACTGTGTTCCAGATCCTGAGCAATCACGCGCTCCACCCGTGCAAGTCCCGGCCGCGCAGGCGTCGCCGACGGTGCAGAATGCGCCGTCGTTGCAGGCAGTTCCGTTTGGACGTGCGACCGCGTCACAACGGTCAGCAGTTTCGTTGCAGGCGCCCGCATTGCAGGCGTCGCTTTGACCGCTGCAGTCGCGGGGAAGACTGCCGCAGGTGCCCGCGCCGCAGATGTCGTTCACCGTGCAGAACAAATTATCGTTGCAGCTCGTGCCGTCGGATTTAGGCACTGGCACACAAGCATCGACGCTTTCGTTGCAAGTCCCGGTATTGCAAACGTCGGCGGCGCCTGAGCAGTCTCGAGGCGTTCCAGAACAAGCCCCCGCCTGACACGTGTCTGACGAGGTACAGAAAAGTCCATCGGTACACACAGTGCCATTGGGTTTTGGCGCAGGTTGGCAGGCATTATTGGTCTCGTTGCAGATGCCTAGATTGCATTGATTGCCGCTGGCAGAACAGTCGCGCGGACTGCTCCCCAAACAGGTTCCGGCTGCGCAAGAATCCGCGATCGTGCAGTAAGCACCGTCATCACACGTGGTTCCGTCGGGCACAGGGTCGCCCGTGCAGGCATCCAGCGTTTCATCGCAGGTTCCGGTGCGACATGAGCCCCCTTGCGCCGAACATTGACGAGGGCTTCCCCCCATGCAGGCGCCAGTCTGACAGCTTTCGCCCGTGGTACAGTACGCTCCGTCATCACAGGCTGTGCCATTTGTTTTGGGTGCGCCGAGGCAGGCATCGAGGGTTTCGTCGCATACGCCCGTATTGCATTGATCGCCTGATGCGGCGCAATCGCGGGCGGCTCCGCCTCCACAGGTGCCTTGGGTGCAAACTTCAGCCGTTGTACAAAACGCATTATCATCACAGGTGGTGCCATCCGAGACAGGTGACTTGACGCATTTGTCATTTGCCTCATCACACACGCCGGCATTGCATTGATCGCCTTCACCTGAACAATCAAGGGCCGGCGCGATGCATTCACCGAGCAAGCATGCACCTTCAAGTGTACAGAACAGGCCGTCGTCGCAGGTGGTTCCGTCGTCGATATTGGTCACCGAACACTGGCCATCCTTCTCTTTGCACACGCCAACCTGGCAGGGGCCATTTAAGGTGGTGCAATCGACGACCTCGCCTGACTCACACATGCCCGCGACGCAGGTTTCGGCGCCATTGCACTTGATGCCGTCGTCACAAATTACCTCGGCACCTTCGTCGACGTCGCCGTCGCAGTCATTATCGAGGCCGTCACAACGCTCAGTGGTGGGTCGAACCTCGCCTTCACAGATTGTCCAGTCGCCGTCTTCACAGCGTTGGGTTCCTTCGACGCACGTGCCGACAGACTTTCCGCAGGCTTTGGTCGCCCCCTCGTCACATTGCGGGCAGCCCTCATCGATCGCCCCATCGCAATCGTTATCTAAGCCGTCGTAACAAGTTTCGGTGTGTCCGGGAAAGACCTCCGCGTTTGTGTCGTCGCAGTCCAGATACAACGTGCAATCGACACCAACTGAGAATCCGTCACCATCTTCGTCAGTGCACGCTCCTCCGGTTTCGGTCCCGGCGTCGGAGGTCGAGGTCCCGCCAGCAGTGTCGTCGCTGCATGCATTTAGAATAAAAAGCGATGCAATCAAGAGACCGATTCGAGTCCACATAAATTATCCACGGAAGAGTAAACCCCGAGTCTAGTTCGTCGGGCGTCCGAACCCTATGGTTGATAAGGGTGTTTCCGTATTCGATCGGTCTACGACGTTGCATTCCCAGACGGAGTGTCTAAGTTTTCGAATGGAGGTCCCGTTGATCACTTCAGTCCTATTATTGACCCTGTTCATGGTCGCGCTGGCGTTCGGATTTGTCGGGTATGTTCGGCAGAAACGACGGCGCGAGCTCTTGCGATTGCGTGAGGCCGTTCGTTCACGTGGGGCGCTGACCTCGAACGTTGAAGTCAGTGTTTTTGATGTGTTCTGGGACCTTGGAGCCAGTGATTTTGCGCTCGAGGTCATGGCGTCTCAAGGGCTGTTGCCACAAGATCTGCAAGAGATGCCTATCGCCCTGGATGCGCTTGTCGATCGGGTGGACGAGCAGGGCGGCTACGACACTTTTGTTCGCGAAAACTTAGAGACCATCCAAGAGTTTTTTGAAGAACATCGACGTGCTGGTGCTCGGCGACAACTCCCGCTGCTGACAACGAGGAACCGAAAAACACTCGCTCTTCCAGCCGTCACGAGCCAAAAATCTGGCGAGTCCCCTCGAGATATCCTGAATATTCCCAAATCGGTTCAACTGCGACAGGTCGGTAGGTCGGGGGTGATGGACGCTGATCCCCAACCCTTCGAAGTCGATCTGGATGAGTTGGTCAGGGTCGACCCGGTCGCGATCTTACAAGGCATCTTTTTTGGGCGATCCGACGAGTTGGATCGCTGGTGGCAGTTGCGCAGTCTTCGCGGGCTGCGCGACGAACTCGATGGGCACCTTCGCCGGCTTTACGAGGCCTATGCTTTCGAGGCCAACAACGATCCTGACTACTATCGACACCTGTACGATCTGACCCAGCGATGGACTGCTGAGGCCAACCGGCTCGAACAGTTGCGCGACCGGGCTCCGTGGCGAGGTCGCCCGTGGAACATGGCAGGGGAGGCGTTGGTGATCGAAGCGACAGCGACTGCGCGACAGCTCGCGTTTAGGGCGAAGGCCAATGTCGATCAAACTTTGGAGTTGATCCACAGTCATGCTCGGCGCGGCGACTACGCGATGGCAGGGTATCTGGTGTTTCTGAACCACCATGCACTCTTTGTCGGCCGAGCTTCCGCGTATGGTGACATTATTAAACGCGTCGAAACTGTCACCTATCGCCTGCAAACTGAGCTAAAAAAGCTCAACCTAAAAAGCGTTATTTGATTGGCCGTTAAGGTCCTGTTGGCGTTTTGTCGCGCGATCTGTGTCCTCGACTCTGTACGTGTGTAATTGCGCGTCGGCACGGTACGTGCCATAGTTGGCCGGTCCGGCGGACGGTGGATGTGGAATCCCCCCCCAACGTCGTTAGTCAGGTCCATGTCCCATGGCTACATTTGTCCGCTGGACACTTTTTCTCCCATACCATCGCTCAATCCAGACAA
>JBBKVQ010000449.1:0-25204 GCA_037968515.1 Bradymonadaceae bacterium | reverse complement strand
CTGCTTGACACTCGATTCACTAAGCTCCACGATTTGGCGCTCAGAATCTCACCGCGGATGCCTAATGTTCCAGCGACAGCTCGCTACGATCGCAATTTTCTCGTTGGGCCTAACCTCCTGTATCGAGGACAACTCCGACCCCGTCGGCCTCCGACTCAGTCAGCCTTCGGGGGGGCCAATGGTCAAATTTGACCTCGATGCACGGCCGTTTCCCGAGATCCCTTTTCCAAACGATTTGGCGACTCGGATAGACCCGACAGTTCCCAGTCATCGAAGGCTGAATGTCTCGCTCATCGGCGGCAGCATTCAAGAAGAACGGGTACGTCGTGTGCTTGGGCAGATGACCGGATTTGGCACCTATTCGCCTATCACGGTCCCGTTTAGCGCTCCGATCGACTTGAATAATTTGAAGACTCGACATCAAGAGAAGACTCCGGATTTCAGCAATGACGCGGTCTATCTAGTCAATATCGAGCCTAAATCGCCGAACTTCGGCAAGCTTGAGCTTTTGGACCTTGGGCTTGGGAACTTCCCCGTGCTGCATGCTGAGCCGGACCGACTCTACGATTTCGACCCAAGGAAAAAGGGCACCAACCTTCTGTTCGAGAGTGTGGCCGAGGTCGACACGAACGGTAACGGCGTGCTTGATCCTATCGAGGACACAGACGACGACGGCGTATGGGACCAGCCAAACCTGCTCGACCTGAGCGAAGATCCTTATACTCCGGGCAACACACTTGAGTGGTACGAGCGCGAGACGAACACGCTTATTTTGCGGCCGGTGCAGGTCCTTGAGCCCAACTCACGTTATGCGGTGGTACTCACCGATGCGCTGGTCGGCGAAGACCAAAACAGCGTCGATTCGCCATTCCAGTATGTGAACCATACGCGACAGACTGAGGTCTTGTCGGCGTTGCGCTTGGCTTTGCCTAAAGCGCTGCCTTCGCGCTTTGATAGCGAGTTGAAAACGGTCCGATTTGCATGGGCGTTCACGACGCAAGATCCCTCCGAGGACTTGCGGGCGATTCGTGCGGGGCTTTACGGACATGGAACTTTCGATCGTCTTGCCACAGAGTATCCAGCCGATTTGAATTTCGTTCACAACGGTAAACGAGACGGCGCGCCACTGCCAATGACCTTCGATTTTGCGCCGCTGTCCTCGCTGTTGGTGCCGCTGCTGCCAAGTCTGTTTGGGGTTGCGTCGGGCAGTGCTGACATCATCGCCGAGAATCTAGGATTTGTGGATTACCTTGTCTCCGGAGCGTTTCGTTCTCCTTACTTCCTGACCGACAAAGACGGACTCGCAGACCCTCCCGGTGAAAATTCGAATCCACAGGACGACGATGAGGTCTTTAACCTTGATCCATCGACAGGCGAAGCGTTTTACAAGCCCGGCGAAGTGACGTTTCTCTGCACGGTTCCTAAGCCCACCGAGCTTATCAAACCGCCCTTCCCAACCGTCATTTACTCCCACGCGATCAACTCAACACGTCTCGAGATCCTGCTCTTCGGCGGCGCACTCGCCAAGTTCGGTTTCGCGACCTGCGCCATTGATGCTGTGGGACACGGTGTTGTTATTCCTCCAGAATACAACGACCTCATTGACCGGGCCATTCGTAATCCGGCCCTCAATATTCCGAATTTTGCCAAGATGATCGGCCACCACCGTGCTCGTGATTTGAACAACGACGGCATCGCAGATTCGGGCGGTATGTTCTTCACATCCGACATCTTGCACACACGCGATAATTTCCGGCAAACAACCGTCGATCAGATGCAATTCATCCGGATTCTCCGAGCATTTGACGGCGTTCATCGATTCCCGGCCGAAGTAAACGAGGACGACCCTTTCGTAAAGGCGCGTCGGTCCATCGTTGCGGATTTTGATAATGATGGGGACGGAAAACCCGAGATCGCGGGCGACTTCAACGGCGACGGCATCGTCGACTTTGGTGGAGACCAAGCCTACGTGGCTTTCGGGACATCGCTGGGTGGTATTCAAACGACACTGATTGCTGCAGCCGACCCCGTCATCAAAGCCGCG
The DNA here is from genome assembly GCA_037968515.1 of Bradymonadaceae bacterium. Taxonomy (GTDB): domain Bacteria; phylum Myxococcota_A; class Bradymonadia; order Bradymonadales; family Bradymonadaceae; genus JBFFMO01. Next base: position 23,160 of record JBBKVQ010000449.1, on the reverse strand, counting down.
GTTTCCAATGCTGGCGGCGGCGGTATCACCGATATCGCGTCTCGTACAACGATCCGTAATGCTCGCGACGGCGTCACGCTGCGCATGATCGGGCCACTTTTGATGGGACGAATTCTTGGTGACGAAAACGCAGAAGGTCGCGCTGAGCTCTATTTCACGCTTCCATCGGCGGACAAGAGCGAAAAAGTAAGCATCGGCATCGTGCCCGGTTTTGCCGAAGGCGACCGGATCGTTTTCAGAAATCCAAACCGTGAAAAACGCAGCGTCGTGCCTTTTGAGGACCGACAGAGCATCACTTATGTCCGCGACGGTGTGTTTCGAGTGGGCATCGCAGCTGATGCCGATGGCGCCACCATGCGCCGCGCAAAGCTCGGGTTCGACAACCGGGTTTCTTTGGTCGGGAATCTGATGAAATGTCCCACCAAAACACGTTGCGGCGAGCAAGAGTGTGGTGGTGGCCAGACTTGTGGGTCCGATGATGTTTGCATGCCTGTGCGCGCTTGTATCGAAACCTTTGATCCTTCGGATATCGCCTATCAAGACAGCACGGTGACTGATGTGGACGAGACTGTGACCTTTCCCAAAGAACTTGCAGCCCGGACAGTGCTCGACGCCACAAAATATGGTGACCCGTTGATCATCGAAGTTTGGTCGCCCGAGGGTGTGCTCAAACAGAGCATCGATAAATTTCCCGAGAACACTGTCTTTGAGAACGTGTTTTACCCCGCTGGAACCCCTTTGGCGGCGCTGGCACAAGGCCTTGGCTTAAAACGGCAGACTCCGGATTTCCGAAAATTCATTGGCGTGGCTCAGACGCTAGTCGAGGGCGCAGACCCTTCAGTTGTCGCACCTGGCTTTTTCCTGCGCCCAAGTTCGTTCCCATACGAAAAACCCCCGTTTGACGTGGGCTCCACAAATTTCATGATGGCCGGAACGGTTGGTGACCAAACGGTTCCAATCAGCGCGGGAATATCGATCGCACGGACCGCCGGCATTGTGGGCGTGTTTGAAGATGATCCTCGTTATGGAAAACCCGAGAACCAGTACCTGATCGACAACTTTATTTACGAAGGAATCCACTGGTTGGATCGTTTTCCCGCGTACCCAGACACGTTGTTCGACGCCGATAACCTGGACAGCGGGACCTTCCACGACCCAAACATTGCCGCGGTACCACCCAACCAAGATGCCGAACCACCACTACGGTCGACTCTGAAAACTCCTTATGGAATCAGTGCCCTACGTCTCCCCTACCTCTCCACTGAAGGAGAGCACACGTTTAATGCGCCTCTGACGGGCACAAACTTCGACGCCACGACGTTTATGACGAATCAAGTGGGCTGGTACCTCATCCATCGGGGACTGCTTCTGAGCGACGACCCGTGCCTCGAGGCCAACTCACTCGCAGATTGTGAATTTTACGATGCGGCTACATTCTCGCCGCCTGACCTTTTCCGCTGTTCCACCGGCGGCTGCTCCAAAACTTTGGAAGACTGAATTATGGCCCAACACGTGAACCAACATCCAGAACACATCGACTTTTCGCGTCGTGTGTTTTGCAATCGCACACTGAATTTCCGGAGCATTCAAGCTATCGGCTACGACATGGACTACACACTTGTCCATTACGCTGTCGATGAGTGGGAAGGACGTGCCTGGGAGCATATTCGGCAACGCCTTGTCGGGCTCGGTTGGCCGGTTGAAGACCTAAAGTTTGATGCCAAGCTCGTTACACGCGGGCTGGTGATCGACACCGAACTTGGCAACGTCGTCAAGGCCAACCGTTTTGGCTACGTCAAGACGGCGATGCACGGTACCCGCATGCTTGAGTTCCACGAATTGCGCCGAGGTTATGCCCGCACGCTCGTGGACCTTAGTGAATCACGCTGGATGTTCCTAAACACGCTGTTTTCCATCTCAGAAGCAGCGATGTACGCACAGCTTGTTGATTTGCTCGACGACGGTAAACTTCCGCCGTCTCTCGGCTATTCGGACCTTTACCGAGCTGTCCGCGGTGCACTTGACCACGCGCATGTCGAAGGCGAGTTGAAGAATGAAATCATGGCGGACCCGGAGCGATTTGTTTCGCTGGATCCCGACGTCGTGACGACCCTTCTTGACCAGAAGGACGCGGGCAAAAAGCTTATTCTCATTACAAACTCGGAATGGGAATACACTCGATTCATGATGAATTACGCGATCAACCCCTACATGCCAAAGGGCATGAAGTGGCAAGAGCTGTTTTCGTTGGTGGTTGTCGGTGCGAGAAAGCCGGCTTTCTTTCAAGACACTTCTCCCATTTTTGAAGTGGTCACGGAAGACGGGCTGCTTCGGCCCGTGGTCGGGACGCCTCGCGAAGGGGGCATCTACCTTGGCGGTTATGCGTCCTTGGTGGAGCGATGTTTGAAGGTCGATGGTGAGCAGATCCTCTATGTCGGTGACCACATCTATGGTGATGTGAGCGTATCGAAAAGCATCTCGCGTTGGAGAACAGCGCTTGTGCTTCGAGAGCTCGAGGACGAACTGAAAGCCGAAGCGGCTTCAGCTGACCGACTCGAAGAGATTTCGGCATTGATGCGGGACAAAGAGCGCCTCGAGCACACTTTCTCTGAGCTCCGCTTGGACTTGCAGCGCCGCACCTCGAATCATGGCACCCACACGGATACCTCTCCTGAGGTACTGAAGAAGACGATGAGCGAGTTGCGGTCGCAACTCCAACAGATCGATTCGCGAATCGGCCCTCTGGCGTCGGCGGACGGAGAGGAATTCAATACCCGCTGGGGGTATCTGATGCGCGCAGGCAACGACAAGAGCAACCTGACTCGCCAAACTGAGCGTTACGCGGATATCTACATGTCCCGAGTTTCGAACTTGGGCGCCTACACGCCGTTCATGTTCTTTCGGTCGCCACGGGGCTCACTCCCTCACGACATCGAATAAGCCTACCGTTTGTACTGTCCGCCAAACTTGGTGACGATCAGGTGTACAAGGCCGGGCGTGTGTTGTCCGAGGAATGCCGCGGCTTTGCCGTGGCCGGTGAATGTAAATTCACGTTTTCTGGCGGCGATGGCGTTTACGATAACAGCGGCGGCCCGGTCCGTGTCCCACATCAGCTGTTGTGGGCGCCGATCGTCACGATCTGCGTGGAACTCGCCAGCATTGTCGACTTGAGCGATTTCGCTTCGAACGAAGCCAGGTTGAATCGTCGTGCAAGTCACCCCGCTCCCCTGCAGTTCCATCGCTAGAACCTGCCCAATCGCGCGCACGGCGTATTTGGACGCGTGATAGGCTCCGACCCCCGGCGCCGAAACCACCCCGGCGACACTTCCGATAAGAACCAGCCGGCCGCTGGTTTCACGCAGTGCAGGCAGGCTGTGTTTGGCAGTCATCGCCAGACCGACAACGTTTGTGTCGAGTTGACGACGCCAATCGTCGGCGCTCAGGCTTTCGATTCGTCCCGCGACGGAGAAGCCTGCGTTGGCGACCGCCACATCGAGCTGACCATAAACGTCCGTAATCTCTTTGACGGCGTTGATGATCGAGTCCTCATTGGTCACGTCGCAGGCGACTGCGCGCGCGGTTCCGCCTGTTTTAAGAATATCATCGACGGTTTCGTCAAGGCGGTCGCTGCGACGGCCCGATACCACGACGGTGGCGCCTCTTCGCGCGAACTCGAAGGCCATTTCCCGCCCCAGACCCGAGCCACCGCCGGTGATCCAAACTATCTTCTCTTCGAATCGCTTTGACATCGTATGCTTCCCTGCCGTTGAATGCGCTTGGTCTGACTCCAAATCGACTGACATACCCCACGGTGTTCGTCAACAATGACGCAAATCGACCCCAAAGCTTGCTCGAGAGCGGCGCTTCATACCGTTCGCTCAAACCCATCACTTCTTCTTTGGAGGGTTTTGGGCGACATCATTTCGTCCGTCGTTCGTGGGGGGACTGCGTTATTGCTGGGGCTCTTGATGACCGTGGTGGTTGTCGTGTCGCTGCGCTCCGGGCCCGGTTTGTCGGCCGCATTGAAATTCCTTTTGAGGCCCGATTTCGTGTTTGGGGCATTTGGTCTTGGTTTCACGGCTTGGCTCTTCGGATTCACATTAGATGCCTACACATGGGGCGGAGTCTGGCGTTCAACCGCGCGGGTGATTTCGGACGAAAAACTTCGGTTTTTTGGGGACGCGACCGAAAGCTTTCCACGGGCCTTGTGGCAACGGGCGATGATCCTGTTACACGACCTTGCGATCGTGGCTCTTTTTGGCACAACAGTGATGGCGACCGTCGCACTCACGTCGTGGGTCGATGCCGGCCTGCTGGTGTCCGCAGCAATCTGGGGGGCATCAATGACTTTGTATGTGTCCTTGGCCGTTCTGATTCGATTTACGGCAAGCGTCGCGGCTGCGGGCATGTTCATTGAGGGTCGTTCTTGGCCCGAGGCTTGGCTCAGCGCCGCCGAGACCGTGGTCCAAAATCCAGTCGCATTCTACCGTATCTTCGTCTTGTCGGCGTACGCCCTGATTCCGCCGCTGCTGGTCTATTATATCGCGATTTTCTTCTATAATTTCACAGTGGGTACACCGCTCGCGCCGGTCGCTGAAATCACACGGTTGTTGGCCGAACTACTCATGATGATTGGATTTGCGGCATTCCTGCTGCTGACTCAAATCGGCTTTTTCAACGCTTACGCAACGGCACGTTCGCTGGGAGAGCTACCCAAAGCCCCTGCAAAATTCTTCGGAAATTCGATGGCAAACAAAAAGCGCCCCCCTTCCCTTACCGAGCTTTTACCCGCAACGGCACCTTTTAAAGTCAACGTGGATTCGCTTGCTGGAATCGAAGCCCGAGACGACCGCCCTCGTTCCGTTGACGATGATAACGTCGGCGACGCGCCTGATGTTTCTGAGGCGGCGCCCGATTCCAAACCTTCAGACGTAAATTCTGCCGAAGAGGCCGCCGTCCCAGAACCCGCGCAAGACTATGATCTTGATTCGGTTTTAAGGCCTGCGGAAAAACTCTCGGAAGATGACGACAAGTGAAGTCACCAAAACAGTGGACTTCAGGCCGAACCCTCCTAAAATAGGGAATACTTGGAATCTCCCCCCGGCAAGTGAGGCGCGGACATGATTCCCGATTATTTGATTTATGATGAACTAAAACGTCGTCGCGAAGAATCACAGTGGGAGCCTGAACCCCTTCATCTGCCGCTGTACTCGCCTGATAACTACGAAAAGTCCAAGCCCAAGTCGGATCCCGACCGGGACCAGACCGATTCGGAGCGCGGTATCGTGATTATTGACATGGACTACGGCTGGTCCATTGACGACTGAACTTGCTTATGTTGCCTTTTGAGCCCCGCTACCCCGGGGCTTTTTTTTTGGAGTATTCGATGCCGGACGACCTATCTGCTGTAACCGCAGAACTGAAGCTCGAACCCACGCCCGTTACTGCGCCAGCTGATGAGGTTGGCCAGTGGTTATTTGTGTTCGCCAAATTCGGCACTAGGGGATTCTTGCGCTGTCTTGCATGTGACGAGCCCGCAAAAATCTTTGTTCATTTTGTGTTGCCGGGTTGGACGCTGACCGATGCGTGCCGAGCGGCGGAAATCTACACAGAAAACACGACGTTCGTTTGGGAGGCGCGTGCCCACGACGGTGGTTTTGCGTTGGTTGCTAGTTTGGGCGAGTCCGGCAACTGGTCCGAGGCGATTGCCTTCGGTGGTCGATTGAGTGAGTTCGTGGATTCCGACCAAGATGCCGTCACAACGTTGCGAGCTTTGTTCGGGTCTCACGTGGAAGCCCCCGGTGAGATCGAGGCCACAACGAAATCTGCTTTCGAGCAAATTGGGGAAGTTCAAGCCAAAGATGTTGATGACTCTTCACACGCCACGAGCTCGCGCGAACCCAAACTAAGCCTCACGGCGAGCGGAGAAAGCGCTCAGGTCACTTTAGACATCGGCAGGACCCCGAAGCCGAGCCAGCTCCAAAAGTTCGCCTCGGCCCTTCGCAGGCATCTTCGTTCCTATGCCGATGTGGATGTCGACATTATGGCGTCCGAATCGTCCGACCGGGTTGTACTCGAGGTTCGAGCCGCCGAGTGGGCTGAGTTTAAAACTCAGCAGGCGTTGATGGAGGCGATTCAACACGCCGTGACCCCTCTTGAAAACATGTTAGCCCACGGAGTAAGCCCAGAAGTCGCCTTGGGTTTGGTTGGGGCTGATGGTGTTCAAATCTCTGCTAGCCCTTCCCGAGTCGGTTCCGAGCGTGAGGAGGTCGTGTTTTCTGCGACAGAAGGCGCGGCCTTGAAACCCGGTGTGTTTGATGATCCTCGATTAAGCCAACCTCAATCTACCGAACCTTTGGTCGACGTGATCCTTCGGCATCCAGGGTATTCGGATCGGCGTGTGGGCCAAGTCCTGTCGATTCTGCTGTCGATCGCATATCACGACGCGTTGCGGTTGATGCAGGCGTCTCCGGTCGTCATCGCTCGCGCTGTGGCGAACGCCCGAGCGCTGAGGATGCAAGAGGTGATTGAGGGAGCTGGCGGCAAGATTCAGCTGACTGACCCCGATCGTTACCCAGTCGCCTGAGATTCCCATTTGCGCCGCACTTCAATGCCAGCGCTGAATTCAGATGTGCCTAGATTCCAGGTTTGAACGTCAGTGAAGCTGCCAGTCGAGATTTGGCCTTCAAATCGTCGTTTTCGCAGTCGCGAGATCAACTGGGTGGATCGCGCTTCCAGATAATGCTCTTGCACATGCAAGCTGGCGCCTTCGCGCTCCTCCCCCCTCACCCACACGTGCGGATCGTTGCCGATCAGTCGGATATCGACGGTAGATTCTTCGTCGAGATTCAGATGAACGCCCAGCTGTTGTTCGGGTTTATCGAGCCAATTCAACACAACGTCGCCTTTGCGCAACGCCCTCCTCCAATCTTTGGGCAATCCGTCCGCCCCTTCAAGGCCAACTCCAACGCAAGCCAAATGAGCATCTTGGTGGCTCAACAGCGGGGTGACCTGCCCATCGACCATCGCCCTCGCCAACAGCAAGGTTGCCCTTGGAGACGAAATCAGGAACTCAAAATGAGAGTCGTCTTCTGAAGCCACATCCACGAATGATTGAAAACCTTGGCGAGTATTGACGATCCTCCATCTTAATGTGTTTGTGGCGTGGATGAGCTTGAGGACGATTTCCTCCCCAAGCGCAAGACTTTCGACGAGTGTCTGCATTTCCGATGTGTTGTAGGTTCGCAAGATGCCTCCATGATGTGGGGGTGTTATCGGTCAAAACTCGTAAATGTTGCGAAGTTTAGCGTGACCGCGGCGCCGCGAGGCGATAACTCGTTGATATTGGATGAGCACCCCATCAGGAGGCACCAATGGATTGCCATTATTGTGGGTTCGAACTCACCGACGGAGATACTTGTGGACGATGTGGCTCGCTGAGCGAGTCACCGCCGCCCGCCTTGGAATCTATTGATAAAGTTGCATGCAAAGCCTGCAACGCGGTCAATCATTCCGGCGCCGAGTACTGCATCACATGCGGCGCCCCCATGGCAGTCATCACCCGAGTGACCCAGCTCGTTCGCACCCGCGAACGCGAGGAACTCGACACATGGCGCGTGTATGGGATCGAAACATCCATGGTTGGCAGAGAGCTCGAGCTTGATGCCCTGATGACAGCCCATGGCTGTGTGACCGAAGCTTCCAAGCTGGTGAGCGTGTCGGTGACCGCCCCACTGGGATTGGGAAAGAGCCGTCTCTTTGCAGAATTTCGGCGCAAGCTCGACGAGGAGCTGACGTCGACAATTGTGCTTCATGGTGAGTCACGCGACGAATCAGGCGGACCGTACTCGATGTTCTCGCGCTTACTGCGGCATCGTTTTTATATCTCTGAGAAAGAACCCGCCGAAATGGCACGCCGCAAGCTCCTCGAAGCATGCAAGACGATTGTGGGAGCCGACGCTGAACGTGTCGCTCACCTGATTGGACAACTCATCGATATTGGTTTCGAAGGGTCACCTCATGTTCCAGAAGCTGGCGACACCGAAGGCGCCTACGATCTGGAGCGCAGATGCCACGATGCTTTGCTGCAGTTGCTTCGTGCTGACGCGGCGCAAAACCCGTTAGTCCTGATAATCGAGGACCTTCAGTTCGCGACCAGGCCTGTGTTAACGCTGATCTCGCACCTTCAAAAGCAGATGGCAGATGCGCCGATTCTACTGGTTCTGTCTTGGAATCCCGAGGAAATCACACCCGAACATGTGGTCAATACGTTCGAATTTGACGAAAATTATCTGCTCGAGCCGTTGAGCGACCGTGAAGTACGCGGCTTCGTTAATGACACGCTACGGCGTGCATCGGTGCCGGCCAGTCTCATCGACCGCATCACCGAGGCAGCCCAGGGCAATCCTCTGACCGTCGAGGAGTTCTTGCGGATATTGATCGCGGGCAACGTCATCGACACTCGCACCGAACGTTGGACGGTCCACGTCGATCGGCTCAAAGATGTTGAGCTGCCGATGACCGTAGAAGGCGCCGTCGAAGCGCGGCTTCGTGCGTTAACCGACGATGAGCGACTGATTCTGGGGATGGCGTCTTGTATCGGGCAGGTCTTTTGGCCCGAGCTTGTCGCGGCGCTCTATCATTTGCATGAGGACCACTCCGGGCATCCGATCGCCCATTGGTCTGATGGGTCGCTCGATACCCGTGTGGAGGATGTGTTGGAGAGCCTTGAACGCAAGGACATGATTCGCCGGCACGAGGACGCACTCTTCGCCGATATTGAGCAGTTCTATTTCAAACATCGGCTTGAACAGCGGAAAATCTACGACAGCTTGGCTCTTCAGGACCGCCAACGCTTTCATCGCCTTATTCCGCAATGGCTTGAGCGTCGTTTGCCGTCTCGAGAGGGATTCGAGGAGGTCATCGCGCACCATTACGACCGCGCGCGATCCCTGGAGGCCGCTGCTCGATATTATATTGCTGCGGCCGGCACCGCGCGGGCGCGGTACGACAACCAACACGCGATCGAACTCTACCTTAAAGGGCTGGCCTACCTTTCGGACGGCGATATCGAGTCAAAAATGTCGGCGTTTCATGACCTGGGCACGGTCTATGACATGTTGGGCGAATACGACCAGGCACTTGGCTATTATCGCGAGATGCTGCGCTATGCGTGGATCCTCAACGATCGCTCGAAGGGTGGCGTAGGATATAATAAAATTGGCCGCGCGTTCCGAAGCCTCGGTGAATACGACCGCGCGTTGGAGCACTTCAATTTGGCATTGGAACTGTTCAGGTCGTTTGACGACATCCGAGGAATCGCGAGCACTCTGGATGATATCGGTAAAATCCATTGGATACGGGGCTCCTACGACGAGGCTGAAACATTTTACACAGCGGGACTGCACCTTCGCCGAGAAGCCGCCGATCCCCGCTCGGTCGCACTGAGCCTGAACCATCTTGGGGGTCTTAAGCTGCAGCAGGGCGACCTTCAAAACGCCATGGTTTACTTCCGTGAGGCGCTTGAGCTGCGCCGCAGCGTCGGTGATCGTCAGGGCGTGGTCGACAGCTTCAATAACCTGGGGATCCTGCTTCTGGAGCGAGGCGATTTGGACGAAGCACAGACGTTGTTTGAAGAGGCGCTTGAGTCGTCACGGAGCATGGATTACCGGGGCGCCATGGGGATTATTCTTAATAATCTTGGAGAACTCAGCCTCATGAATGGCGACACCCGGAAGGCGCGAGGATTCTTGGCTGAGGCCCTTACGGGAGCTGAAGACGGCGGTGACCGACGTGTGATCTTCGACATCGTTCGAAACCTAGCCAGACTTGAGCTTCGGGAGTTTAACCGTGAAGTCGCTTTGGAGCGGATTCACGAAGCTCTTCAGATCGCCAATCAGCTCGACTCCGACATCCTGATCGCGTCAGGTCTGATGGGGCTGGCGGACATCCACGCGTCATCCGTATTTTCCGCAAACGATCAGGAAAATCATGCACTTCTGGCTCGAGAATGTTTTGTCGACGCCGCGGCGCTGTTGACGAAAGTTGGCAACGACTCGGAGCTCGCTAAATGTTTGTCAGCGTTTGGCCGATTCTGCCTTGAACAAGGCGACGAAATCGAAGGTCGAACTCATCTGAACGCAGCGATTCTAATCTTCGAACGCTTAGGTATGCGTCAAATGATCGAACAATCACAACATCTTATTGATTCGATTGGACAAGTTTCAGGAAGTTTCTGAGAAGCCCGTAACCGTCCGGCGAGAGTATGGATTCAGGATGGAACTGAACGCCAAATGTTGGGTGTTCCTTGTGTTCAAACGCCATCACTAGACCGTCGGCCCATGCGGTTTCTCGGAGCACATCGGGCATTTCGGCCACGGATAGCGAGTGATAGCGCCCAAAGTTCGATGGGCTGGGCAGGCCCTCAAAGAGCCCCTTTTTGTCGTGTTCAATCGGCGAGGTCTTCCCGTGGCGCGGGTGACCATTTGCGGCCACGACGCCATCAAACGCTTCAGCGATGACCTGATGGCCTAGGCAAACTCCGAGTATTGGGATTTCCCCCGACAGCGTGCGAACCACATCAAGGCTAAGGTGGGCGTCCCGTGGATGCCCCGGACCGGGTGAAATCACGATCGAAGCCGGCCCTGATTCTTGGATCTGCTTCAAGGTCATATCTTCACTGCGCACAACACTGCAGGTCGCCCCACATTCGTTGAGGCGGTGGGCCAGATTGAACGGAAATGAATCCCGATTATCCAAGATCAGGACATCCACGCCGGCAATCAGCGGCCAGCGGTGTTGCATTACGCGCATGCAAGCTCTCCAAGGACGGGCCCCCAGTGCTGATCCAACACACGGTCGTCCAAGCTGAGGGCAGAGACCGCTAAGATCCCGGCCGAGGTCAAAATGATCTCACTGGCATCCGACAGTTCTTGTTGGTGAACGGTCCTTACGTCGATGTGAAGCCCGCCCAAACGTGCGTTTTCAAGTATTGCCGCCCTGGTGGTCCCAGGGAGGATGCCTTCGATGGCTGGTGTCACTAGGCCGTCGTTTATCACCAAAAACACGTTGGCCATTGACGATTCGCCCAGTGTTTGGCCACGACTGACCATCAATCCATCGTCAAAACCCGCCGCGACGGCCGATCGTCGAGCCATCATGGAACGCAAGTAGCTGGTCGTTTTCAACTCGGCGGTCCTGTCTTCCGGCACGTACCCGGAAATGCAGGTGAGCCGAGGCCGTGGTCGCGTAGTCGATGGCCGGTGGTGGAAAAGAACCTGCGATTCCCAATCCCCAAAAATGTCAGAACTGCGCACGAATGTCGCTCGCCATAAGCCGTCCTCTCGGCCTTCAAGCGAGTGCAACCCTTTGACTCCACTTTCGATTTCGGAGCTCGGATAGCCCAGCACTGCTGCGCTTTCAGTGAAACGGGCGATGTGGCGTTGCAGCCTTTGCGGCTGGCCCGAAACGATGCGCACGGTCTCGAACAGGTTGTCCCCAAAAAGTAGTGATTGGTTCATTCAAAAAGCCTGGTGAACGGTCGAGCTTTGGTTTGGGCTTCATCCCATTCGTCTTTGGGGACGCTGTCCGATACCACCGCCCCGCCAGCTCCATACGTGATGTGATTTCCACGTTTTTCAGCAGAACGAATCAGTACACTCGAATCAAAGGCGCCTCGATGAGCGTAAAAGATCGACCCCGTGTAGATGCCACGAGGTCCAGCCTCGAGTTCCGCGATCAATTCAATCGCCCTGAGTTTTGGGGCGCCGGTAATGCTCCCAGCCGGAAAACACAAAAGGAATGCCTCCATTGGGGTCACGTCGGGGTCCAAAATTCCCTCGACGGTAGAGACAAGATGATGGACGCCAGCAAAGGTCTCGACCTGGCAAAAGTCCGGAACATGGACCGATCCTCGGACACAGACCTGACTCAGGTCATTTCTCATCAAATCGACAATCATTACGTTTTCAGCGACGTCTTTTTCGCTGTTTCGAAGCTCGTGGCGAAGGGCCTCATCTTCAATCGGTGATTGGCCGCGGCCGCGTGTGCCCTTGATGGGTCGAGACCGCACGACGTTGTTCGACACCGACAAAAACTGCTCGGGGCTCACGCTCGAAATCTGCATTTCTCCGGCATCCAGATAGGCAAAATAGCTTCCCGTCGCCCCGCTTCGCATGGCTTCATAGAGCTCCCAACCCGTGCCGTCCCATACCCCCCCAAACTCCGCCGTGAAATTCACCTCAAAGAGCTCACCTTCGAAGATCGCGTCGATGCATCGAAGCACGCCATTCTGATAATCGTCAGAGTCAGGCACACGTAAAGATGAGGCCCAAGTGAGTGGGTCCGACATCACCACCTCGCGCTCTTCGTGCTCAAAGATCGCTACTTTATCGTACGCCGCCGCCCAAATTCTTGGTGAGGTTGGGGTAACAGGGACGCCGATCGAATCAAGCATCCAAGTCGCTTCAAAAGAGACGAACCCTGCCACAAACTCGTACCGAAGCGATTGGGCCTTTAGCCATTCAAACGGATCAACCTGTTCGCCGGCAGCAAAAAAGCCGTCGGGCGTTTCGATAAGAGTTTCAACTGGGTTGGAGGCAACCCAAGAACGACGTCCAGGGCCGCTGCCACGGCTCGAATCTAAAAAGACAAGCCCTGGCGCATGTGTCGCCACGAGTTCCCGGACGAGATTGGAGGCAGGATCAGTTGGGCCGAGTGACGAGAATTTCGACACGTTCATTCCGTGCGTTATCGGGATATCGAGGCCGGTCGTTGCCATATCCACGAACCTCGATTCGGCTGGAATCGATTCCAGCCGCGGTAAGCGCGTCTCGAACCGCTCTGGCGCGGTTCTGTGAGAGCCCGAGGTTCTCGGTCGGGTTGCCCACTTTGGAGGTGTAGCCCTCGATGAAAACCGAGAATTCGTCGTAAGACGAAAGCAAAGTCGCAACGTCGGCCACGTAGGATTTACGCCCCGCCGAAATCGAGTTTGAACCGGTGGCAAAAAGCTCCGGAAGAATCAGCCGAGCACCGAGCGCTTCGGATATCACAAACTCAGACCCTAATTTCGATGACGCAGCACTTCGAAGTTGGGTTCGTCTTTCTTCTGGGTTTGATTTGGCTTGAGCCGTATTGAAAAGAGGTTGTGCCTCGACCTTGGCGGACGCAAACATCGTGATCGACTCGCTCAGTTGTTGAAGCATCTGGTCGCTTGCCTGGCCCTGATCAAGGGTCGAGCGCACGGATTTCAGCATGTTCAACGCTCGGTTGTATTTCTCGGGGGCGTGGGTTGCAGCATCGACTGCCTCCGCTCCCTTTTGTGCCGTTTCAGCGTCTTTGACTTTCGCAATAATCGCCGAGCGTTTGTCCGTTGATTTTTGAGATGAGTTCGAAAGATTCTGCTGCTGCAAACGCGCTGTCTGTTGATTTCGCGCAATTTCCACCTGTTGGGTCAGCTGGGCGACCTCGGTAGCAAGTTTATTTCGTTCCTGACTCAAAGCCTCGATTTCGGGGTTGCTCGTCGATACCTTTGCGTTGGCCGCGTCCAAGCGTTCCTTGGCAGCCACCTGGTCGGCCATGGCTTCGGCAGTCCGGTAACGCAGCGTCCCAAGCGCGGCATACTCGCGCGAAAGGTCGTCGTTGCCTTCGTCCCACGCCTCGACAGCCAACCGACGAAACTGGCGAGCTTCCCGGTACGGTTTGCTGGCGCCTGGTGCTTCTTTCACAGCGGCTGCGTTGGGATCTTGAAGAATCCGTTCGAGTTCTTTGAGTTCGGTGGTTTTTTCTCCCGGACCGCAGGCGATCATGAAGAGAACAGCAAATAGCCATCTAGGATCAATTTTCATGGGGTGCTCTATCACTGCAGTTTCCGGAGTTCTTGCTGTAAGTCAGCTCGCTTCGTCTTCAGGGCATCAACTTCGGCCTGAAGTTGCTCAAGGAGCTCTGGGCCCTTGAACGCTGCAGCTTCTTGAGCCTCCGCAGCTGTCCGAATATCAGCTGATGCCACCATGGCGCGAATTAGATCGATGGCGAACTCGACGCGTCGAAGTCGTTTGTCCGCAGCGTCTCCGTCACCGTTGGCAAGGAGTACTTCGGCTTCCTGAAGCCACTTTGCCGCGAGTTGGCGATCTTGCTGAGCAACGTTCTTGGCATCAAGAGCATCTTGCTCGGAAAGCATGGTTCGGTATTGAGTGATTTGCTCTTGATTCTCGTCTGCGTAGGCCGGCGCGGCCAACGTCAACGCAAGAAACATTGTGCAAACACCAAAAAGTCTTCTCATCATCATGGGCTCCCGTCGAATCATGATTCCTTATAGCGACTGGAGTGCAAGAAGGCCACAGCCTCAGCGGCCGAGTCTTCGCGATAACCGTTCCGAGAAATCAGATTCTCAAGCGTACGTTCCACCTGCTTACGTTCCGCCGTTGGAATTCGGTCTTTATCGCCGTGGAAATAAGCCAGCATCGTTTCCATAATGCGGCGTGTCTGTTTCTCACGTTCCTCAAAAAAACCACGCTTCATCGCCGAGAAGTAGTTCGGAAACACTTTTTGGAAATCCACCCGCTTGCCGGGATGGTCGATGGAATACGCAGCGATCGAACTGATGACATGGTTACGAAAATCCTTCGGAGTCACCTCATCGATCCCCAACAATGCTTCGGTTTCGGACATAAATTTTTCGTCGGGTTCCACGTGCGATGACGTGTTGCGATCGAAAACCTTTTCTCCCTTCATTTGCTGGCTAACGTGGTCGATATATCTGGCAAAAAGATCGGCATATTGGGTCGATTCCACCAAGCCCATCGCATCCAGAATATCTGAATCCAAACGGTCCAAGTACTTCTCGCGCACCGTCTGAATGAAGTTCTCGTGGCGATAATAATCGCCGTCTGGAGACATCTGCAGAAATGGGAAAACACTCGGATCACTCACCAATAACTCAAGCTCTTCAAACACTGCCAATGGCGAAATCCCGGCGTGCCGACGTTTGCTCGATGAGTTCAAAAGCACAGCCTTCATTTCCCGAGGGCTTGCGCCATAACGGCCCTCGAACTCGGAGCCACCGTCACCCTCGTCCATCATTTCAGGAACAGCCGCCAGCAACTCGCGTGCACGATCTTGGGGCACCCAATCGGGCACCTTCGCTGTCGCATACAGCTCTGCTTTTTCCAGCGGCGACAACCTCGCAACCACGTCACGTATCGACGTTGGATATTTATCCGCGTTGGGTCTCATCAAGCGCGTGAGGACGGCCCAAAGCGCGGTCACATACGTGGTGTGTGGCGCCACATGGTCGATGCTTGGAACACCGGCAAGTTGATCGGAGTAGATTTCCTCCTCAATCTGGAAATCCGTAAGGTAAGGCACACGCACAAGTTCCACACGCCCCTTAAATGACACGTAGTCCGCACTCTGTTTATAGGCGTCCAGATAGTCTTCGTTCGCGGTCGCGATCAGAACCGTGTCCAAGTGAAGAATACGGTGTTCTAGCGAAACCGTGCCTTTTTCACTGGTTGTGAGCAGGTATTTATTCAGATCGGGGTGGCGTTTGAACATATCGTCGTACGCCACGATCCCTCGGTTTCCGTCGACTAGGTCACCAAAAGGCTCAAAAAGTGTCTGATTTTGCAGCATCGTGGGCAGCGCCGAGATGCTGCGATCGGCCGTCAATTGACGCAAACCTGCATCCACACGCATCTGTGGTTCCACGGTCACGGCGCCAACGCGGTATCGACGAGTGATATACATGCGTTCGACCTGAACGTGTTTCATCACCCGCTCAAGGTCGCCTGCATAAGCGTTCATAAGCGCATCGAAGATCTGCCGGCCCGTATGGCTCAGCGAGCCCTTTCGGATATGATCGCTGAGGTTAGAGACATCGGAATTAAAGATGTCGTTCAGGAACGTAGCCCGCTGTTTCTCGGGCAAAAGCAACAATGGATGGTCGTTCAAATCACTTCGGATCCGAGCATCTACCTGGGTTTCTTCCAAAAACGCATACGAATCGAGCGATGAGGTGTTCGAGCCTTTCTTCGTCGAGGTGCCCCCAAATCCGATCGAGCTGCCTGAGGCTGTCTTTTCGTTGGGGAAGACCCAGTTAAAACGGTAGATCGCGCCGTCATCAGTGGTCGAATAGTGTTCAAGCGCACGCATCATTGTCTCAACGATCGTGCTCTTCGCACTGCCATTGGGGCCATGCAACATGATCAGTTTGTTCACTCGTCCTTGGCGCGCGAAGTTGTCGAGCAGGCCAAAAATCGTTTCCTGAACACGTTCGTGGCCAATCACCCGATTGCGTTTCCCTTCGTCGAAATCCGCGTCGAAGAGCGTAAATCGTTCGACGTCTCCGCCCTCGCTAGGGCGAACCTTTTTACCGTAAAAAAGGAATGCATCGCGCAGGAACTCGACGCTGCTGCGTGAGTGCCTAGCGGGATTTTCCTCCACCATCCCCAGAAACTCAGGAAAACTCATGATCGGGCGATGCGCCTGAAAATCTTCCTGTGTGGCTTGGGAGAGTGATTTCAGAACGTTTTTGGTCTTACTCATGTCAATGCGCCGCGATCGTGAAGACGATCTCCTCATGAGGGAAGTTTTTGCACGCGTCGGGATTGCAGATACTCAACCGTCCGGTGGCTTTGACTTGGTGAGTTCCCGCGGTCGCAGCGACCGCGGTCAAGGGAACCTTCGCGAGACTGCTCGTGAGCGAAATTTCAGACTTTTCGACGGTGGACGGTGTCATCTTCACACCATCGGCATCCTGAATTTCGAATTTCCAAGGGTACTCTTCGTTAATTTTCCAGCCACGAGTGGGCTTGATTTCGAAGCCTGCGCTGATCGGAATACCCACAGCGCCCGAAGCCGCAGACGCTTGCACGGTATAAAATTCGGATGGATCGGCCGATTCAGCGCGAGGTTGAATTTCAACCGGTTTTTCGCAACTGCTAATCAGGACCAGGATCGCTATCCCCGCAATCGATTTCATCAGTACCTCCGTGGGGGAGCGGCAACATACCACACCTTTGTTTGCGCACCAGCCGGTGTCGCTTCCATGTTCCGTGTGGGCCCGTCTGTGTTATGTTGCCTAATGAGTTTTTCAAAGTGTTAATTCCAAGAGAGCAAAAAACGTGAACGGTTCGGAGAACAAGCCGGCCAATATGCCCTTTGATATTCCGGAAGATGATGACGACGAAGTTTATTCGAGCGTCCTTCCCGCTGGAGCTCTGCCCAGGATGACTCCTGCTGGCGGGTTACCCTCTGTGTCGAGGACAATTGCAGTTCAACCCCTCGCCACTTTGACGGTCTTAAGCGGAAGTGCTCCGCAGGCCGCCAACGTTGAACAGTCCCCTTTTCAAGTGGGGCGCGGGAGCGGAAGCCTTGTTTTGGACGATCCATATGTGTCGCCGCTCCATGTCCAGCTCAGGGCGGTGAAGTCGACGCTTTTACTCGAAGATTTGAACAGTCGTAATGGTGTATTTTTGCGTATTGCCGACGAATTGGCACTCGAGGATTTTGACGAGATTGCCATCGGCCATCAGCGGCTGGTGTTTCGGACATCTTGGGACTACCCAACCCAACCCAATCAGCCCTACCAAGACAACACATTGAGCATGGGCGGCGACGCACCGGCAGACGCTTTCCGGCTGGTGAGCGTGTTGAACTCTGGGACTGTGGCGCGGATTTATCCGATCACCGGGCGACACACGCTTGGCACAGAGGGCGAATTTGTGGTGGAGTCAGATCACGCTGTTTCACCCACTCACGCTGTCATTGAACGGCGGGCTGGAAAATGCTTCATCAAAGATCTCGAAAGTGAATACGGAACCTTTATTCGAATCCACGATCCGGTCGAACTTCTCGAAGGCGACTGCTTTCTGGTCGGCCGGACGCGCGTGTCAGTTTCTTACTAGCGCGATTCTTATCTTGTCGGGGTGTGCCAGTCTCACGCCCCCTGCGGCGGACCGCGCCGTATCTTCGATCATCTCAATCTCGGCTCCAATGGAGGCAGAGGCCATCGGCGAACTTGCTTTGCTCGATGATGGAACCTGGTCCTACGTGTCGGAATTGCCACTGCCAGCGCAGGCGGGTGGCTTGCTACTGCTGACAGACGGCGAGTCCAAGGAGCGACACGTCTTTGGCGTGACCACGGTGACTTCTTGGGGAGCGGTGCTTGGTAGACTCGACCGGAATCCCATTTCGCCTCGTCTTCGCGGTTCGTTTGGACCGGCCACCGCTGTGTCTTGTAAAGGGTCGGCGAACCAGAGAACCTGCGTCGATAAGGCACCTGAAGGCACCTGGTTTTCGGTGTTTGAAACGAGCGGAGACAAACTCATCATTAAAAACGGGGTTCCGTCTCGGATTGGACGGATTCGCGCCGGTGACCCGTCGTCGGACCTTTGGGCAAAAAAAGGCAACGATTGGGTGGCTATTGTTGACAGGATTGGACCCCCGGCCCGGTCATTACGCGTCGGGCTGTCAAATGGGTGCCAAGCCCAAAAGACTACGTTCCATGGAGTCGACACGAAGATGCCCGGTCAACATCCGTTGGACGTTGAAAATCAAGCGTACGAAGACATGGTGGACGGTTTTGTCTCTTGCGCAGGCACCGACTACACGGTCGCAATTCCGGCCGCGGGCCGTCCACTCTTGAAGGCGCCGGATATTCGTTTGCGAACCCATCCAGTGTTGGTAGTGGGCGAAAATAGGATCTTCGGAAACCTAGACGACGTCGGGCGTTTTGCTGCGATGGTGGGTATCGGTGACTTTGATGGAGCCGGCCTTCTGTTGCTCAAATTGGCTGAGAAAAACCCGAAAATCGCACTTCAAGGTGCCGAAATCCTGGCAGCGGCAGGTCGTCCCGATGAGGCCTTAGCGCTTGCATTCGAAGCCACAAAAACTGCATGGAACCGCGATGGTGATTTCTATTGGGTGTTTCTCCGGGCCCGAGTGGCGCTGGCGCTCGGGGATGAAGCTAGTTTTGTAGAGAGATGGTCGCGGCTTCCCGACATGGCCCAACGCCTCGAAAATAATGGAGTCTACGGATGGATGGTCTGGCAGGCCTTCATGGCGGAGTTCAAGGGCGTCCCCGAATACGAATCCTACGACGAGTCACTGAAGGGGCGCGAATTCTCGAAATGGCGAGCATTGCTGCGGCTGACAAGCGCTCTTCGCACCCGCGACGATTCTGAGGTCTCCGCGTTTTCGTCGATTTCCGGAGACGCTAAGGCGCTTGCGCAAGCCCTTCGTGGTGAAAACGTCCCTAAGAAGGGCGAGGGCCCGCTTGATGTCTACGGCCGCCTGTGGGCGTCGGGAGTTCGAGGCGACCTTACACACGTCGGAGGAGCCGAATTTCGCCCTGGCTACAGCCATCGCCCCCCCGACATCAACGCATTCGAAGTCCTTAATTTAAACCGGATTTTGGGCCGCACGCCGTCCGTTGACGAACTCAAAATACACTTGGCATGCGATGCGGCAGCGTTGCCTGCCACGCAGGGACTGGCTTTGGACCCCGTGGCTGTTTGGGCGTTGACCTCCGGGCGGACGGCAGCGTGTAAGGGGCCCGAAGTTCTCCTGCAGGTGGTCTCCAGTCTTGATAAAGCCGAACGCGGCGCGACCCGAGACTACGTGGTTGCTTTTTTTGAGCAACTACTCGCGACGCACAACGACGCTGGCACCCTTTCCAGTGCTGGAGTTTGGGCATCCCTGGCAAACCTTGGCGAGTCTTGCCGAAGCTGGAATCTTTCGTTGGGTTTCTCGGCGCTGGTAGCGGACCGCCTAGATGACGCGCAGGCAGCTTTGGTGCGTGCCAATGGTTGTTCAACGCGGCAATACGCCACCAGCGAGAAACAACTGGCTGCAGCGGTAAACTGGCTGCGCACTGGACGTGTTTCGGGCGACTTTGACGCGCCAATCCGCGATGCAGTGCACCAGATAACTCGACAAAAAACTACGGGATGTCCTCTGACAGCTGACTGGGACGTTCACCTCGCCGAACTTGCCGAGCCCGCGATCGGCGCTCATTTGGTAGCGATGGAGCAGATGGTCCAAGAAGACTTTTCTGTGGTGACTTCGCTACAACACCTCAAATCCGCTCGCAGTGATATCCCGGTATTTGTCGCTGCCATTCAAGGCGGTGATTCGATGAAAGCCGCAAAAACCTTGCAAAACATGAAGGCAGGCTTTCGTGCTGCTCGTCATTTGCCAGGGCAGCGATTTGTGGACCTTCTGGAACAGGTAGTTTTTGATGGCCGTCTGGACGACTTCATCACTGCTGCACCTGCAAAAAACAAAGACAAGTCGGTGGGGGCAAGTTTACGCAGCGGCAAGTCCGTCAACACCAAAGGATGGACCCCTTCCCAACTCCGCGTGGGTGAATTCCTGACTTCTGGCGACTTGAACGCGATTCTTAAAGCCCCCGCCTCTGATTTTTCGGCCGAGCTCTGTGCTCTGCCGCAGCCCCGCAGCAACGACGGCCCCATCGACTTGGATGCAGACTTCTAGAGTCGCTCCAGCCTTTACAGCGAAAACCCGTATTCCTAGACTCCATAAGCCCCATATGACGCGGCAACGATGATTGGCACTTCGGTCGACCGATACAGGATAGTCGAAGAGATAGGCCACGGAGGAATGTCCGTGGTGTATCGAGGAGTCGACACCTCACTTGAGCGAGACGTCGCGGTCAAGGTGCTCCACAACCATCTTGCTCGGAAGGCCGAGAGCCGACAGCGTTTCCATCGTGAAGCCAAAGCGATTGCCCGGCTAAAACACCCTAATATTCTCGATGTTTACGATTACTCTTCGGAAGACGCCGAGCGTTCCTACATCGTGATGGAGTATGTCGAGGGCAATAACCTTCGTGAATTTCTGGCACTCCACGGTAAAGCTCCAGCAGAAGCTGCGGCCCTGATAGGACTCGGGATTTGTGGCGCTCTGATCAGCGCCCATGAACATGGAATCATCCATCGAGACCTGAAGCCCGAAAACGTCATGGTATCGCTAACAGGGGACCTCAAGCTGATGGATTTTGGGATCGCTCATGTGATCGATGCCGAGACCATGACGCAGACAGGCTCGTTGATGGGCAGCCCTGCTCACATGTCGCCCGAAATGATCGAGGGTGAACGTGTTGATGCGCGGGCCGATGTATTTGCTTTGGGAACCGTCCTGTATTGGCTATGCACGGGCGCCCTCCCCTTCGATGGCCAAAATGCCCCGCAGATCCTCAAGCGCGTGCTTCAAGGACAATACGACCGCTTGACTACGGCTGAACCCAAAGCTGGTCGGCACTTTCAGACAATCATCGACAAGTGCATGGCGCATAACCCCGACGACCGCTATCAGACGGCCCGAGAAGCCTTGGCTGCGTTGACGAACTTCGTTTCCGCGGCCGGCATCGAATCGCCAGACTTGGAGCTTCGACGTTATCTGGTGCAGCCGTCCACTTGGATACGCCAATGGGACACAGGACTGGTCCCGAAGTTGATCGAACGGGGGCAGGCAGCACTCGCACGTGGGGACACGATGGCTGCGGTAGCTTCGCTTGACCGCGCGCTGGCTTACGAGCCCGACAACGTCGAAGTGCACAAATGTTTGGCCCGCATTCATCAGCGGCGCAAAAGCGCGGTTTTTGCTGGAGTTGCAGCGGCCATTTGTCTGTTCGGAGGGATCATTTACGCGTTTTGGCCGGCCGAAACGGTGGAGGTTCCCGTCGAAGTTTCGCCACCCATAGTGGTTGCCGTCTCGCAACCTGCCGAAAACGCGGCCGACCAGATTTCTGCGGCAACGGCGGCGGCGGCTACCGCTACGATCGCGCAAAATGTCGGTCAGTTTGTCGTTGCACAAACAACGACGATCGCAGCCACTCCAAAACCTAAATTGGCGCTGCTTCCGACACGGACGATTCCAATCATAATCCCTGTGGCGGACGTTGGCCTCGTGGCCCCAGTGGAGGCGCCGACCTTCAATTATTCATTCAGGGTTTACCCGCCTGCCGCTCAAATCATCATTGCGGGCAGGACGTATTCTTCGTTTGAAGCCGCGAAAGGGATCCCGCTGGAAAAGGGCAGGCACGTGCTCACGGCCGCGAGCCGCGGCTGCAAACGCCAGCGCGAGATCGTGGAAGTTAACGGGCCACAGGCAAAAGTCAGTGACTTGGTGCTCGAATGGGAAGATGGAACGGTGAGAGTCTTGGCCGACGTCGATTCGCTGATTTTCATTGGAGACGACACGCGAAACGTCGCGAGGCGAGTCTCAGGTGGGCAGTCAGCATCGTTCAGATTTCCCTTCGGATCGTCGGATTCTGAGAATCAACAACGCACGACGTTCCATATCGCGCCCGCCAGTGATATGACCAAGCGTCAAACGTATTCGGTCGTTGTTCGACCCGGCACGGTCGAAACTATCAACGTCGCCTTTCGAAATCGATAGCGATGAGAGTATTCATTTGGGTTCTATTCTTGGTCGTCACAGCGCAATCTGTGAGCGCCGAGCCGCCTGGCGACTTACCGCCGGATCCGCAGCCGTTCGACAACGGCATGAGCCCCGAAAAAACCCTCGAAGCCGCACAGGAGGCATTTCGCACCGGCGATTTTGGTTCTCTTCGTAGGCTCCTTGAACCCCTTCTATTTCCAACGCCGGTTTTCAAGCGAGCAGCCGAACGCATCGATGCACGGCAGCTGCTTGGCCTGGGTCTGTTTTTTGACGCTCAGCAGGTGACGGATTCCGAGGAACGCCGATCATTTCTGGATTTGGCGCGTTTGAACTTCTACGAGCTTCTGCGTGAACGTCCCGATTTTGTGCTCGATCCGCTTTTGTACCCGGCCAGTGTTGTCGAGCTCTTTGATTCTGTTCGATCGACCCACGCACAGGAACTCGATGCCCTTCTAGCCGCTCAAAACGGTCCCGAGGAAAAGAGCGTCCAAACCATCTACGTTGAACGTGACGTTAGCCGGCGCTCGTTGGTGCTGGCGTTTTTTCCTTTTGGCATCGGACAATTTCAAAATGGGGACTCGGTCAAAGGGACGCTGTTTGCCGTGGGACAAGTGTTATCGTTGGGCCTGAACGTCACGAGCTACCTGATCGTCGAGTCTTTGCGGGGTGATAGCGGGTATTACGATCCCGGTTTGGATCGCCGAAGCGGCGACTTTGCAGACGCACTTACGTGGAGAA
>JBBKVQ010000448.1:0-2944 GCA_037968515.1 Bradymonadaceae bacterium | reverse complement strand
ACCTTGTCCTCGATGCTTGGACAATATCGCGCACCAATGCCTTCGATCTTGCCGGTAAACATCGGAGATCGCCCGGTATTGCTGCGGATCACATCATGCGTCGCTTCGTTGGTGTACGTGATGTAGCAAGACACCTGCTCCAACATCGGCGGCTCATGAAAAAACGAGAACCGACGAGGCGGCGTGTCCCCAGGTTGCTCCTCGAGTCCCGACCAATCAATGGTCCGAGAATCCAGCCGTGGCGTCGTGCCGGTCTTCAATCGCCCCATCTCGAGATTCAAGCCTTTCAACGTCGCTGAAAGCCCTACGGCAGCTTCACCGCCAGCCCTACCGCCCGAAAAGTTGTCCATACCCACGTGGCAAAGTCCGCGCAAGAACGTGCCTGTCGTGATGACCACGGCTCGCGCCTCGTACACCACGTTCAGCTTGTCCACGACACCGGTCACATGGGGCACACCCTTGATTTCTTCGACTCGAATGTCTTCAACGCTGCCCTGTTTAATGGTCAGATTGGGCACATTCATCATGATTCGCTGCATCTCGATTCGATACATCGACATGTCGCATTGTGCTCGACTCGAACGCACTGCCGGACCACGCCGCGTATTCAAGCGACGATACTGGATGGCTGACGCATCACAAACGCGTCCCATCACCCCGCCCAAGGCGTCGACCTCTTTGGCCAGATGCCCTTTGGCCACGCCACCAATGGCTGGATTGCAGCTCATGTGGCCGATGGTGTCGATATTCTGGGTCAAAAGCAGGGTCTGAAGGCCCATGCCCGCGAGCGCGTTCGCCGCTTCACAGCCCGCGTGCCCACCGCCAATGACAACAGCGTCAAACTTCTTTGGATGCGTAATCATAGGTCGCCTTAAGGACAAGGGATATTGGTGGCGCCGGGCGTGCCGAAATCGCCAAGGCCATAGGTTGCTGTGGCCGCACACCATGCCGCGGCGTCATCGTTTCCGATCGCCGACAACAAGGTCGAGCTAAGCTGAGCGGATTTTCCTCGAGAGGCTGGTCCGAAATAGGTCGTGTCAATCGTCGTGCCGTCAGACAACGCCAATGAAAGATTGTACACAAGCGGGTCTGCTGAGTTGACGAGGTGCCGACCAGAGAACAAAAACGCACCAACAACACCGCCGTTCACAGCCGAGTCCTGCACCTTCGCAAAAACAAGGTAGCCATTCGCCGGAATCGTCGCATTGATGTCTTCGATTCGATACACGTCAGCGGCGCTGCCGGTCTGGTTGTCTTTGAACTCCAAAGAGAACAACGAAAGTGGCGATGAGGTCGTATTATAGAGCTCAAACCATTCGCCGTCAGTGTCTCCGACCTTGCTTGGGTCGGCCATAATCTCGCTGAAAATTACGTCGCCCGGCGTCGGCAAATTCGAAGGGATTATCTCGCATGTTCCCATCGCACACATCTCGACGGCATCACACGTGACGTCGGTCGCCTGATAATTGCAGTAAGGGTTGTGGAAGCGCGATTCCTCACAGACTGCGGAATTGGCCTGAAACTGAACGGCCGTGGCGCGGTCGGTGCAAAAATCGTTGGGCTTTACGCACGTGAACTCGGCGCATGCATCCACTGCACAGGCGGTGTTGGCCGCCCCAGGTGTGCCGAAATTATCCGGTCCATTGGTGTACGGATCTGCAAGACTAGGGCACCAGTTGCCAAAGTTATCGTTTTCCAACGCACTCGCCGTGATCGCCGGGTTGAATTTGCGCGAGCGACCATCCACGACAGCGCCAGTCTCGTAAAAGACGTAGTCGACGTACTCGCCGTTAGGATTCACAAGCGCCAACCAATCGGTCGAGTTTGTCAGCGTGATTCCTGAGTATACGTAATCAGATTGGGCCACCCCTGCGGCGGTTGCTGTGGCAGTGAGAAGCAAAGTCGAGCCCGCTGGAAAAGCTGGGACAGGCGTCAACGTATTGGTCGCAATCACGTGTTCTTGGTTGTTTCCGCTCCCCTTCGACACGATTTTCCACCCCGTCAGATCGATATCTGCACCGCTGGTATTGGTGATTTCAAACCACTCATCGGCCTCGCGAGACCCACCGGCTGGGTTGGGCATGATTTCGACAATCACAACGCCACCCACCTGAGTAATGCCATCGATGCATACCGCGTCTTCGCACGTCCCGTTGACGTAGCCACAGTGCTGAAATGTAAGTGGATAATCACAAACCGGTGAGCCAGTCGTATCGTCGCAGGTACCCACGGCGGCATACGACATCGCGACGTTGCCATCACATTTTGAAACTCGGGGGGTGTTGCACGAGATATTCTCACACGCGCCCTGAAGGCACTGGCCGTTCACGCAGCCCAAAGCGCATGAATCAGCGACCTCAGGGTGGACGCATTGGCCTTCGCCTTCACAAGCCCCGTTGGCGCCGTAGGTGATTCGCGTCATTCCGTCAGCCCCGCAGCGCGGCGAGGGCGCGACATCGCACAACTTGCTCTCGCAAGCGTCGGCGGCGCAGCCGGTCGCAGTGCAGCCAAGCTCGCACGGTGTGCGGGTTTCCGAGTAGACACATGCTGGTTCTGCGCCTGTCTGGTCACAGTTTCCAAGATCGCCAAAACCCACCAACACATCGCCGTCGCAAGACAGCCCGACGGGTGGCGCATCACAATCGTCATTGACCGCGCACGCACTGCCTTCAGCAGAGCATCGCCCATTCACAGTGCACGAGGAACCCAAGCTGCATGGTATATTCGAATCGCAGTCGCTCACGCATACATTTGCCCCACCACAATAGGTGCCGACTGAACAATCCGAATCCGTAGTGCAAGCCGTTGTCGCCTTTTCATTCGGAGCGTCCGTCCCACAAGCGCAAACGAGCAGTACCAAAGCTATCCACCAACATTTCGACATGATTTTCCTCGTGTATCGCAAGCGCGCCATCTCAGGCGCGTATCTTTAGTGAAATCCGCG
>JBBKVQ010000447.1:0-9559 GCA_037968515.1 Bradymonadaceae bacterium | reverse complement strand
CGTCCATCGCAGCGCGATGCCCGATATGAAGGCGGTCGTCGGTCGGCGGAATCTGGCGGAGCAGGCTTTCCATATGCAGCAGGCTGGCTCGGAAACCCGGCGAGCTGTCTTGAACTAATGTGGTGGCCTCTGGGGCAAGGACCGTGATTTTGCCGCGACGCTCTTCGAGCTCTTTGACGAAGATGGCCTCGCGGTCACGCACCAGTTCCGACACACCTTTGACGTGAATCACAAGTGACCCGTCAGATGCTCGTTCGGTTCTTAGGACTCGCCAGGCTTCGGTGCGGACTTCGACGATGGCGCCAGGTGCGATGATCATGCACTTCCCCGTATCTAGGATGAGGACCGCATAGTGCGTTGGGTGAGGGCCGGGCGCAAGAGGCAGAGGCGGGGCGTCGTGCCTCTTGCGGGTGGACTCAGGGGGACCAGCGCTCAAGTTCGGGTTGGAATTCGTTCGCCAGCAGTTTGAGTTCAGCGATGTCCGGTGGGTGATTGCCTTCGGTGTGTTTCAGGGCTTCCGATATCTGCGCCATCTTTTGCCATTCATATTGGGTGAACGAGTTTGACGAAATGACGGTGGGCATCTCTCCGCCGCTATCAACGAATCCCCAACGCTCCCGCTCTTGTTCAAGCTCGGTGCCACGTAGGAGCATCAACGGGAAAGCTTTGATAACTGGGACTTTCTGTTTCAAACACCAGTCAATCGACTCCTCGAACGACAGGAGGGTCTGCAGGGGCAAGCCAAAGATCATCGACACTTCATGTTGGATGGAGCGTTCACGGGTCATTTGTAGGGCAGCCTCAATTTTGTCGATCTTGTTCCGACGATTCACTGCTTTGGCTTCGTCTAAATGAGTCGTTTGAAGCCCAAACTCAAGGCAAACATCCATTTCGGCGGCGACATCTAGGAAGTTTGGTTTGGTGTACTCAGCACGACATTGAAGTGAGAGCTGGCCCTGATATCCGTTTTGGGCAAAGCGCTCCAGAATCGGCACGGCATTTCGTGAAGTGTTGAAGATGGGATCCAATACGGCAATCTCGCGGACATCGTTTGCACAAAAGAGGTCGACTTCTTGTTCAAGGCGGGGAACATCAATATGAGCGTTCTTTAGGCGTGCACCTGCTTCACGATGTTGGCAGAACGAACACGCATACGGGCAGCCGCGCTGGGTTTCCCATCGCACGAATCGCAAACCATTGATGGGAAGGGCGCCAGTAAGCCAAGGGGAAGGCAAACTGGCGAAGTCCAGCTGTGCCTGCTGTTGAAGGTCGAATTCGCCGCTCCAAAAAACACCTTGGATGATGGGCTTTCCGGGGGTTCGGACGATATCTAGAAGGGCTTCCTCGCCGTAACCCCGAATGAAGCCATCGGCCAGTGGGTAGAGCTCATCCAAACCTTGTTTGGTGTATGAGACCTGTGGCCCGCCCAAGATAATCCGTCCGCGAAACCCTGTGTTGCGGACTAAGGTCAAGACGTTCTGGAGTAGGGATTCGCCCCACACGTAGGCGCCGAATGCGATGTCGACCTGGTGGTGGGGAAGGCCGTCAACATGCACTCGGCGGCTCGACTGATGGTGCCTTTGCGTGGACTTCAGTGTTTGCCACCTGCATCAAGACTCCACCCATGGCGAGCATTGCCGACCCTAGCAACTTCATCAACCGTTGGTCGTCGCTAGAGACGGGGACTTCGAGTGACGAAACAAGCAGTTCAATGAGATTTTCCGTGTTCATGGTGCCTCCTAAAGTTGGCGTTCATAAAGGTCCACGTCTGAGCACGGTGTGTTGTGACAAAGTTTTTTCACTTTATGTCGTTTTGGTCGAAATTGGCTGAAATGATGGGTGATTGACGTGTGTTGTCGAGAGCGAATACCGCTATTTGGTGCAGGTTTCTCGGACTCGGGCAATCGCCTTGTCGGAGCCTGCGGTCTGGAAAGTGGCCACCAGAGCACCCGACCCAATGGGTGAGAACTCGACGGCGAGCTTGGTGTTCGGGTGTGCAGCGACGGCGTCGATGAAGGGGGGCATCATGAAGGTGGCATCGCGGCTTGTGCTGGTAGTGACCTTCATGGCTATCGGCTCTTCGGAGCCAAAACGGATTTTGAGCGGTGTCTTATTTGTTCGATAGTCTTGGTCCAGCATTCGCTCAAAGCTGATGTAGGATTCGATTTCCCCGCGTTCGCAACGAACAATGAGTTGAACGTAGTTGTATCCGTGTCCGCCAGATTTCTCGTCACTCTGCAGGCTTACAAACGTGTTGATTTGATCGGTCATCGCGTCGGTAGATTCTTGGAGGAACCATTGCTCGCCAATCGTGTGTTTAATCCGCTCCTCGGCAGCCGCGATTGATTCATCGATGCTTTTAAGCTCGGGGGCTAACGCTTTGATCTCTCTGAGCGTCTCTAGCGAGGCCTTCCATTGGCGCTGTTCGGCGAGCTCCGTGGCGTGTTTGCTCAATTTGTCTATTTGTTCGCGTTTCTGCTCGGTGGCCGCTTTTTCAGCGGCTTCCTTTTCGAGCGTGGCGGCGATGCCATAGTCGACCAACCAGGTATCGCCAACTCTCTTAAAATTCAGGATATGGGTTTCGGTTTGGGGCTCGCCGGCTTCCAACAGAGGCTTCAGGTACGCGACCTTGGCATTATGGTCCGGCAATTCGGCAAGTTTGGGCAAAATGTTTTCTTTCATCTCGGCAATGCGTTTGCCGTGGGCGTCGAATTCCACAATTGCTGAGTCGCCCTGGATATCGGTGTTTTTGATATCGCACGTGATCGTGCCAACCACCGCCTCGTGTGTTGCTTTCAATGAGCCGATTAGGCCGCCCATAAGTGCGCCAAAAAGGCCACCCGTGGTGGCTTCGTTTGCCTTCTTCATTGCAGCGATATCAGGTGCAATGACGTAGTCCTCGAGTTTTTTGTCGGTTGGCCAAACGTGTAGGACTATTTTTTCCGAAAAATCGTTTTCGCAAAGGAATTGGGCCTTTTGGTTGACCTCCCTTTTGTCGGCGTCGCAGCCGAAAACCATGGCCAAAAAAACAAACACTAATATCCGCCCCTTCATATCGTTCTCCGTTTCTAGTTGAGTGTGGAGTCTGGCAGATGGTCCGGCACGCATCACGCCGGAGTCTGGATTAGGTGCGGCGGAAGGGACCGGGGGCTTTGCACCTGATGCGGTCCAAGTTGCCGATATGGGGCCAGGTGTTGGTGAGCCTGGCATTTAGCGCGGCCGCAGCCGCCATTTAGATGTGTTTCGCGACTATCATCACGATTTTTACTGTTTAGCTGCCCTGTATAAGTGACGGATTTTTGACGGTATTCAAGTGTTTTGCACAAAACGGTCATAATCTTGACGATAATCGGCCTTTAGGTCTGCGAAAACACCTTTGTTAGTGTCTTTTCACAAACAGAAATTCACCCGATGTGGGGCGAATTGATTACATCCTCTGGGAGGAGATGTGAAAAAGACATGCGCGTTTTTGTCGTTATTATCCTTTTTGGCTGCCTGTGGCGAAGAGCTCGATGCTCCGCAACAGAACACAGAAAGCCAAGCCCTTACACAAACCCCGATAGACCCCAACGCCGACCCGAAAGACGTCGTCGATCGCGGGGATTTGGACGAAGTCGCTCGAGCTGCAACCGACCGCGACGTGGAGGCGTTGAACCGGTTATTGCCGGCTCTCTACGTGGTCCGTGGTGCAGTTCAAATCGTTCAAGAGGGACCGCTCGAAGACTATGATGGACTGACATCTCAAGTTTACGTTCGGTCGAAAAACAGTGCTGAATTGCAGATTCTGACCGCAGAAGATGCACCCATGAAATTGCAGCTTCGTGATGGCAACGGCCGTGACCACGATGTGGCTTTTTCGCAGGAACAAGTCGAAGGCGGTTGGTGGCTGATTCATGTCGACCCCGCCAATTTGCCCGCAGCCGGTGTGCTGCTTTTTGGTCCCGAAAAAATTGACCTCACGTCCATCGATATCAACACCTTCGCGTTGGCGATTGTGGATGATGTTTGGGCCTGCGAAGGCGCCGAAGCGGCTTGCGCTGCGGACGATGTGGCCTGCGTGATCGAGGCTCATGCTCCGTGCATTCAGGGGTCTTTGGAAAGTGCATTCCTGACCTCGGCTGACGCTTCGCCCGAGGCGCTTATCGAAGACTATGTGCAGCGCCACGGCACCTTTGGTGAGATTGAGGTGACGACCGAAAGGGATGGCAGCCTCACACTTCGTTACACAGGCTCGAACGCGCCTCGCGGAGTCAGCGAACTCGCCCTGACGGGCGATAACCGTGCGTTGGCGTGGACCAAAGTCGATGCGAACACGATTTCGATCGCTGCTCCCACGGAGGGTTTTTATGACGAAGCTGTCATCGTCATGGAAGGAGCAGGGCAAGGCATCTCGAAATACGGTGTGGGTAAAGGCGATATCATTTTTGCGGCCAAATCGTCGCACACGTGGTCGATGGGCGGCTGCCTGAAATTCAAAGACGATGGCATGAATGTGGGCGACCCGATTTTGCCGCTTCGTCGCGCGGAGGTTCGGGTTTCGACCAGCCTTGGACTTGGCCTTTATGGGCAGTGGGGCGTCGTCAAAACGGACGGAAATGGTTGTTTTTCCGCCCAGAAAACCTTTTCGGGATGGTTTTCCAAAACGAAGCGTAAATTTCGCGTTAAATACCGTTTGGCCGATGGAAGTTTTACCGTTTGGAACAAGTTCACGGTGGATGGATTTATCTGGGGTGGTTTCTCGGAGTTGTTTCAGTCGGGTTGGCTGAACTGGGGCAACCATTCCATTGGGACGCAGACTTTCGCGCCGGGGCAGCCGGGCATCTACGGTGTTTTGGGTCGCCAAAGTCAGGCGATTGCCTTTGACGCGATGATGAAGTTCGATGTGGCTCTAAACGCTCAGAACTCATGGCTAAAGTTCAACGGGGCCTACCATCTGAATTATCCCATGAACGCGAGCTTCTGGGGCATCACTCCGCCAGTCGCAGGCCTTGGTGGCGTGCATACGACCTACCTGTCCGACTCGAGCGTCCTAACGGTGATTCATGAGTCGGCGCATGCTTGGCAGTACAAACACAAATCCGGCTATATCCCGAATATTATTCCGGGATTTTTGGGGCCGATTAATATCAATACCAATGGGTCACCATGGCCGTGGAATTGGACCGTCTCGTTCACGGACTGGGGAACTCATAATTGTCAGGAAGACGATAATCTGGCGTTCCTAGAAGGATTTGCGGAATACGTTGCCCGTGAAGTCGTGTGTGGTTCGGTCTTTAATGGTTCGATGTGCAACTATTATTGGGAGAATCCTCGTGAGTTGGACGACCTCGAGAACTCGGCTGCATGCATTAATGAAGGGCAACCTCTGCTGTCGACCACTAACCGCGTTCTGCATAATGACGATGGTGTGATGCATGGCCTGAAGTTGCTGACCGTCGACGACCATTATCGTCGCGATTATGTCCATGTTACGTCTCCAAACTCCACTGCGATGCCGTACTGGGGCGCCACACTCAGCAAAGAATGCCGCTGGGGTAACGAGAATTTCGACGTGTTCGATGTGATGTATGCCTTCCGTGCGGATGCTTCACATGGGTATTTCTCGAATTTCCCAATCAGTAATGGCAACGGTTTGTGGGAGTTCTATCAGCGTTTCGAGCATGTGTATGAAACGCATCCGAATTTCATTCCGGAGCGACTGCCCTTCATCAATCCGCAGACGACCTTGAATCCGTGGGAGCTCTGCAAAAAACGTTGCGTCCACCCGGCAGTTATGGCCAACGGTTCGTTGGCCCCGGCTTCCGTGGCACCGACACAATGCGATGTGATTTCGGCCATCCCGAGCGCCACGATCACGGCATCGGGACGTAAATGGTACGCGCAGAAAGATGCGTATTGCGCAGTTGGTTCCTACGATGGCGCAAATTGTTATGTGCTGACGCCGGCACCTGGCACTACGCCGTTCATCTGGGCCGGCAATCTGTACACTTCGGCCTTGCCTGGGAATATTTGTCCCGATGGATGGTACGATGGCGCCAATTGTTTCATCGCGACGGCGCCTCCAGGGACGACGCCGTTTGTCTACGCAGGGAATCTTTACACGTCGGCGACCTACTCATGTCCCTTGGGCGTGGGTATCTCGGCCACGCAATGCCTGATTGGAACGACGCCAACCGGAACCACAGCAACGGTCACGGGCGTCAACTTGCTTGGTTATACCGAGTAGGATTTTAGTGAGATGAAAATCAAAAAGGCCCGACATGTGTCGGGCCTTTTCTTTTGTCCTAAATGCAGCGGGCAGCGTTATTTGATGAGGCCTTTGGCCCGCAGGGCGTTGCGGGCGTCGGCGGCACTCTCGGGGATTTTTCCTCCATCAAACAGTTCGTCGTGCGCGGCAAATTGGTCGATGCCTTTTTCGTAGGTGAAGGCGACCGTCACGGTCTGGGGAATGGCTCCGTCCGGGCCGACTCCGCTCATGAATGAATAGGTAACCAACACGTCTTGGTATCCGTCTTTGTAGACGTCTTCAAAAAACACAGCTTTGATTTCGTCGATGCTGCCGGTTTGGTGGGCAAAGCGCCATGCTTTGACTTCGTCGCCGTCCGTTCCGATGACCCAACCCATCAGGTTCATGTCGCTTCCTTCGCGTTGGTCAAAAAACACAATCGCGTCTTTGGCCGGCCCAAGTGGGCCTTTGAAGGATTCGTGGGCGAGCGGCGTGACTTCCAGAAGGCGGAGTCCATCGACTAGGCCCTCGCCAGCGCGGTTGTTTTTCACCGTGCCGATGGCCAGTTCAACGACGTCTTTTGACACCTTGGTGTAGGTTGGCTCGGCGTCTGACGGAGCTTCCGGGGTGATAGGTATGTCTGTATTTTGGACCGCCGTTTTGTCAGTAGCCATGAAAGGGTTTCCCTCTACGAGTGGAGCCTCGGCGGGTTGCTTATCACAGGCGGCGAGCAGGAAAATCAGTGTCAGCGCGAGGTATCTCATGGTGTCTCCGAGGCGTTCAATCAAACAAACGAAGAAGTACGTGGGGTCGTTCTTTGGGTCAAGTCGGGTCGGGTCGGGTTTCGGGTTTCGGGAGGTCGAGTTTCAGGAGGTCGGGCGTTGTGATTCGGTGCGCGGGCATCTTGCCCGCATTGCGACTTGGGTTTCAGGTCGCAAGTCGCAGGTCGCCGCAGTACCAGTTGTAAGTCTACGTTTATTCTGAGGTATAATTGCGTATCTTTTGAGCTATGGTTTTTGCGTCACGCGAAATAGTTCTAGCGCTTAAGTGTTTGATTCTAATCGGCTTTCCTTGCTCTTCACTTCTTGGCACGAAGAACGCAATAACTCAATGCAGGCAGGTAGCTCAGTGGTAGAGCACGTATAGAGATCCGACCGTCTGGATGTCTTACTTCGCTTTGGACGACGATGTCGTGGGTTCGAATCCCACCCTGCCTTTTTGGACGCAAACGGAGGTCGTGATGAAAAAAATCAAACGAATACAGATCAAAGACTTGGGCGCTCTCACTTTTGAGGGAGCCGCGGCTTATGGCCTTTTGAAGTCGGATCCCCGCACGCACCTTACCTTTACGTTGGGTTCGGCGCTCATCACGGACGCCTATTACCAGTCGGAAGTCGACGAAGTTTTTCGGCTTTATGAGGCGTTAAAAGCGGTGGTCGCGGTTGAGCCAAAATTCGCATGGCAATACGCGGCGTGGATGCGCGACCCCAAAAATGGAAAGGGAAATCGAATCCAAGGCTCGTTGGTTCCCGCGATGCTTGATGGGCTTACGCCCGACGCGCCGTTTGTCGCTTATTATGTCGAAAAATGTCTTTCGTTTCGGCCTGACGATGTGGTCGCTTTTTTTCAGCATTTTGAACGGTTGGGATTAGCGGGGCCTTCGGTCGCTGCGCGTCAGGGGGCAGCGCGTGCGCTGACTTCTTTCGACGAATATCAGTTGATGAAATACGCCAACGCAAAGGCGGAGTGGCGTCTATGCGACGTGATTGCCATTTTGCGTGATGAATTGAAGGCGCTTGGTTCAAAAGGTGAATTGGCGTTGAACGTTGGCGCGTATTTGCATGCCTCGTCGCGTGACCGAAAGGAATTCTTGACTGGATTGCCTGTGACTCGGGCGCGAAAGGCGCTTTGGTCACAACCTAAAGGGCATGCGATGTCGGAGACGTTTGCGTCGGAGGTTCAGGCTGCTCGTGTGACTTGGGAACAGGTTTACGGGCATTTTGGAACGCAGTCGGACGATAATCGTAAATCGATTCAGCGAAATCAGCGAGTATGGAAGTCTGTGCTTTCGATGCCTGGATTGATGGGGGACTTGGCGTTCATGCGTAATTTGCGGAATTTTACCGAGTCTGGAATCAAAGCCGAAAAACTTCGGATTTTGGCAAAAGAACGACGGTTTTCGGAGGTCTGGCCACATCAGGTCTACACTGCATTTAAGGCAGTCCCTGAGGCCGAGCCTGTCTTGGATGTGATCTTCGAGAAAATCGCTCGAAAATTGCCTTCGGGGCGGCATTTGGGGATTGCCGATGTGT
Organism: Bradymonadaceae bacterium; assembly: GCA_037968515.1. Lineage (GTDB taxonomy): Bacteria > Myxococcota_A > Bradymonadia > Bradymonadales > Bradymonadaceae > JBFFMO01. Next base: position 1,021 of record JBBKVQ010000447.1, on the reverse strand, counting down.
CGGGTTCTATGGCCGTTAAGGTCGGAGGCGCGTTTTCGACGACTCGGGCGATGGACGTAGCACTAACGCTGACGGCGTTGATGTCGGCTTCGTCTGGGCTTGGTGCGTCGTTCTGCGATGAATCGATGATGAGCTGGTCGGGTGCTGACGGGAAATACTTGCATATCGCGCGTCGGAAGGGAGGTCTTTTGGACTTCACGAAGGCGCCGGAGTTGAACCGTGGGTGGGGTGGAACGCAGGTCTTTGGAGCTGTGATGGATTTGATTGAGTGGCTGCAAAAGAACCGCGACGTCAAACCTCCAGATTGCCTTTGGTTTTTCTCGGATATGCAGTTTCATCCGGCCGTTGCTGTGAGTGGGCCTCTCATGAAGCCTGTTGTAGCCATGGCGAAACGCCTTGGCGTCGGGTTTACGAACGTGCCTCCTTTGGAGGTTGCGCTTCGGATTTACCGCCAGATCTTCGGCGCGGTCGATGTGGTCTTGTGGAACCTTGCGGCCTACGCCCCTGTGCCTGTGCCTTCGGACATGGAAGGAGTGTTGCTGGTATCTGGGTTCGACACCAATACTTTTTCTCAGGTCGAGACGTGGCGGAAACGTCGCGAGCTTGGCGGCGGGAAAGTGGCGACAAACCAGAACGTCGTGCTGGAGGCGATTCGTCGATACTGAGGTTTCAGGTATCGGGTTGTCGGGTTTCAGGAGGGCAGGTAGCTCAGATGGTAGAGCACTTCCAAAGTTTGACTGTCCGACCGTCTGGATGTCTCTATTCGCTTTGGAAGAAGTCGTGGGTTCGAATCCCACCCTGCCTTTTCAGGCCTAGGGTTTCAGATTCGGTGCATAATCAGAAGGAGGCTGTCTAATAGACTTGACACAAGAACTGTTGGGAACCGTTTTTCAACCTATCTGCAATTTCTGTGATTCTGCGCTTGGTGCGCAGGCCCTATGGCCTGCATGCGATTCCTGCGACTATTCAAACACATGCGAGCCATAGGGCTCGCGGACCAACCACATGCGAGCCATAGGGC
>JBBKVQ010000446.1:0-2659 GCA_037968515.1 Bradymonadaceae bacterium | reverse complement strand
GCGGCCTGAATCGAAGGATAGATGGTAGCGAGGAACGAAATCAGCAGTGTGGCGAGCACAACGATGGTGATTTCGGTGGTGTCGACGTCCACGGGCAACGTCGAGATATAATAAACTTCTGAGTTCAGCGGGAAACCAAACTCGGCTAGGAACCAACAGATCCCAAGGCCAGAAATTAGTCCAAGGAATGCGCCAACGGTTCCGATGACCATTCCCTGAAAAATGAACGTTTTCATGACGCCTTGATTGGTCGCTCCGAGGGCCTTCAAGATGGCGATCTCGCGACCCTTTTCAATCACGATCATGATCAGCATTGCGACAATCGAGAAACTAGCGACCAAGATGATAAATGTCAGCACCACAAACATCGCGATCTTCTCGAGTTTGAGCGCATAGAACAGGCTTCGATTAAGCTCTTGCCAGTCCAGTACATCGATATTTTTAGAGACTTTTGCCTGAAGGCGCTCTGCCGTAGCGGGTGCATGCTCGACGTCCAGAGTCTTGAGTTCAATTCCAGTAATCCCCTCGATAGACAGGAACGATTGGGCACTCTTGAGGCTCGTGTAAGCATAGTTAGCGTCGTATTCATACATCCCGCTGTAGAACACGCCTACAACCCGGAACGGCCGGCTGCGCGGAATGGGGCCCATAGGTCCCATTTCTCCGTTGGGTGTCACGACGTTGACCTCGTCGCCCAACGAGACTTGAAGCGACCGAGCGAGTTCCCGACCGACGATGATTCCCGGCAAAACGGACTCCGAACGGCCGTCATCAATCGCAGGCATGTCAGATTCTTCAACGTCATCGTCCAAGAGCCCAGGCATGAAGCCCTCATCACCAAATTCGCCGCCGGTGGTTGCGGCAAGCTCTATGTCGGGCTCCGGCGGTTCGGGTTCCCCCAAAAGTTCCGGGACATCCGGCAAGTTTGCCTTGAACTTGGGCTCAGGAATTCCCTGTGCGGTTTCGTCGCGCTCCTGGCGTTCCTTTCGGACTTTCTGAAGCAGTTCGCCGAGGTCTTCGTCGCGCTGTTTTTCGACCGCATCCAACATTTCTTGAGGGTTTTCGAGGTACTCGATTTTCCCTTTTTCGATGTCGTGTACGAGGTTGCTCACCGCGCCAACTTTTTTGATGTCAACGCCGCGAAAGATCACACCTGACAAATTTGTGGGACTTGAAACCATGACTTCGGCTTCAACAAACGGGCTTGCACCCGTGACCATGGAATCCTTGCGAGCAATCGCTTCGATTTCCTCGCCGTTCAGTATGAATTCGTCGTCCACCGATCGCAGGACAATATGGGCCCGCTGGCCAATGATCTTCTGTTTTAGGTCTTTTTTGAACCCGCCCATCACACTCAAAACCACGATCAAAGCAGTGACGCCAAGTGCGACGCCAACGACGCTGATAAGCGTGATGATGGAAAGCACGCTCTTGCGCCGCTTTGCCATCAGGTATCGAGTGCCAATGAAGCGTTCGTAAGACATCACTCAATATCCTCGACGGCGTCCATGGATTCACCGCTTCCTGCTTTAAGCAGGTAGGCTTCGACAAATCCGTCGAGCTTACCGTCGAGCACAGAATCAACGTTACCCACAGTATAACCCGTCCGCAGGTCTTTAATCTGTTTATAAGGATGCAACACGTACGACCTGATTTGTGATCCAAAAGCCACCGAGGACTCGCCGGCATGCACCTCTTGAGCTTTTTCTGCGCGACGTTGAAGCTCTGCTTCGTACATCTTGGCTCGCAACATCTTCATCGCCTTGTCGCGATTCTTATGTTGTGACCGCTCGGCCTGACAGGCCACCACGATGCCCGTAGGTTTATGCGTGATTCGAACGGCTGAATCGGTACGGTTAACGTGCTGACCACCAGCACCAGAGGCTCGATACGTATCGATCCTGAGGTCGCCGGTGTTGATCTCGACTTCAATATCGTCGTCGATCTCCGGGATGATGGTCACGGCAGCGAAGCTCGTGTGACGTCGCTTATTCGCGTCAAACGGCGAGATTCGGACCAGACGGTGAACGCCTGACTCGGCTTTAAGGTGGCCAAACGCGTACGCGCCTTCGACCCGAAACTCAGCCATCTTGATGCCGGCCTCGTCGCCGTCCTGAAAATCAGTGATTTCCGTTTCCCATCCCTGCTGTTCGCAATAGCGAAGGTACATTCGGAACAGAATCGATGCCCAATCCTGGCTCTCTGTCCCACCCGCACCTGGCTTGATGGTCACGATCGCGTTCATGTTGTCTTGTTCGCCCGAGAGCATGCGCAATTTTTCCATGGAAAGAAGCCGAGCTTCCACGTCATCCAGCGCCGCCTCGCCTTCAGCGAGCGAATCTGGGTCCCCACCAACCTCGTCCGAAAGGTCAGAAAACGCTTTCGCGTCTTCCAGTCGATCGCTGAGTGATTTCATCGAGGTTAGGATCTCTTGGGCAGTCCCGCGCTCGCGCATCAGTAGCTGAGCTTTTGCGGCATCCGTCCAAAATTCGGGGTCCTGACTTACGGCATCAAGTTCTTCAACACGAGCACGTTTTTGCGCGACGTCAAAGATGCCTCCCGAGCTCGCGCAGTCGTGCTGCAAGCTCTAGTGCGTTTTGTCTGATTTCATTGCTGTTCATGTTCGTTTCTCCACAGCCCACAACGAGGGCCGCTCTTC
>JBBKVQ010000445.1:0-9610 GCA_037968515.1 Bradymonadaceae bacterium | reverse complement strand
CTCTAAAATTGACCTAAAATTCCAGCCGCTGACCAAAGCGATTTCGGGCAGTGTCGATGTCGAAGCACTCGATCTTTCGTGGGTGGGCCAGATTCTGAGTCCCGTCATGGGCAGCGTTGTCCGGGGTGGAACGATTCGCGCCAAGGTTGATTTCGAGAGCCACGGAGCTGGCGCATTTGGCGTTAACGGCTTGGTGAGTGTGTCGGACCTGACGTTTTTTGATGCACGGCTAGCCGAAGAGCCCATCACCGGAGTGACGGCGAGCTACAGTTTCGACGCGCTCTACGACGCCAAACTGAAGATGCCAGCCCCCAGACTGCTCAAAGAGCCGATCTACAAGGATGTCACACCGCCAGCCACGAAACCCCCTGCCCCTGTTGGCGGACTAGTCTTCCAAAAAGGGCTCGCTGAATTGCACGGCGTGAAGATGTCGTTTCGGCCATCCTTCTATGGTTTTAATGCGCCAGGACGCTTGCCAGCACGAATGGACGTCGCGATCGACCTGCCAAGAACGCCGGTGATGGACCTGTTCAACGCCATACCTGCTGCGTTGATGGGAGCAACAAGCGGCGCCAAAATGGAGGGCTTTTTTGAGTGGAAATTCAATATCGAAGTTCCCCTCTATCGCGCCGGCGACATGGAATGGAAGGCCGAGCCCAAGCTTTCAGAATTTGTGGTTGTATCAATCCCAGACGAGGTCGATGTTCGCAAGCTCATGGACAGCATGCCGGTGGTCATCGTCGATTCAATCGAGGAAGAAAACGACTTCACGCGGACGATTCGAATCAAGGAGGCTAGGCCTTTTCCCGTGGATTGGATGCTTGAGAACACCGGCCTGACTCTCGAACAAATTGACATGCGACGACGACGACGGGGCTGGCCAGTTTTGCCGCCTTACGGTGTCGTGCGAGATGATTACGCGGATTCTGCTCAGGTTTGGGAATCGCAATGGGCACAAGGGCAGCAGGCTAATCGACCTTGGCAAGACGACTCAGAAATCGTGCGAACTCCGGACCAGCCCTACGGGCCGTACGTGTTCACGCCAATTCAATACATCTCGCCGTACATGGTGCGTGCGGTGATTACGACCGAAGACAACTCGTTTTTCACGCATTCTGGTTTCAATACTCTGGCCCTCAAAGAATCGATTGAACGGAACCTGTCTGCCGGCCAGTTCAAACGTGGTGCGAGCACGATCGCCATGCAGATGATCAAAAACGTGTTCTTGAATCGTAAGAAGGTGATGTCTAGGAAGCTCCAGGAAGCCTTCCTCGTGTTCCTGATGGAAGACGCGATCGACATGCCCAAGGCACGGATCATGGAGGTCTATTTGAACGTGATTGAGTTCGGGCCCAAGATATTCGGCATTCACGAGGCAGCCGTACACTATTTCGGGAAACGCCCCGACCGGCTCACATTAGCCGAGGTCGCTTGGCTTGTGAGCATCATCCCAGGGCCCAAGCGATACCACACCTATTGGGAACGAGGCGCCATAACACCGCAGTATTTCATCCGAATGAAACGCTATATTCAGGCGATGTTCAATCGTGAGCGAATTACGGAAGAAGAACTCAATGACGCGTTGTTGGTGATCCCTGAGTTCTACAAACCTGGCCCCGACGATCCTGTTTTAAGACCGCCCGCTAAGCCAGTGGTGCCGCTCTTTGATGATTTCTTGGCCCCTCCGCCGATGCTTCTCGCTCCGGTCGACCCGTGACCCACGTTGACATCCCACGACTCAGCGTCTAAAAGGCGCGCCACTAGCTAAATCAAGGTAGACGCTTGGCTGACTCGCCATACATCGCACCTGCCCTAGAGGCTTCGCTAGGCGTGAGACGACAAGTGACGTTTCAGGCCATGCGAGTGTTTAGCGGATGGGGATATCGAGAAGTTCAGGTTCCGTTGATCGATTATTTCGATTCGTTGAAACGAGCTCTCGACCCAGATGCCGCTGAACGATCCTTCCGTTTCGTCGACCGTCACGGCAACGTGATGATTTTGCGTACCGACGTCACACCCTCGGTCGCCAAGCTGGCCGCATACCAAATCGAAAGTGCAGCCGCACGTGTTCCGATGCGCGTGAGCTATGCCAACAAAACGGTTCGAATTGACCGAGGCCATGACGGGCGCGCCAGCGAAACCTACCAGCTTGGGGTCGAGCTCATCGGCGTGGCGACACTCGCCGGTGATATCGAAAACTTCCTCGTGGCTCTGGAATGCCTAGACCGGCTCGGACTCGACGATTACCAGTTCAACGTCACCGACCACGGCATCGCGCGCCACTTGCTCAATGCTACCGGCGCCCCGCAGCGAATTCGCGAAGAAGTCCACGAAGCGATCACGGCGCGCGACCCTACGGGGATCCGCAGTATTCTTGGTGAGCTCGGAGCTCGAGAGCGTTTCATTGAAGCCGTATCGACTCTCGCCGATTTCGAAGGCGGGTTGCATCAACTTGTGCGCCTTCAAGAAATCCTGCCTGACGACAAAGTACTGCATCAGCGCCTTGCACGAATTCGAAACGTCTTCACGACTTTGTCGGCGCTGGGCTATCGAGACCGCATCCGCATCGATATGGCGGAACTTGGCGGCGCCAGCTACTACACGGGGATCGCGTTCAACATCGTATCAGAGGTCGCAGGCCGGTCGCTCGGACGCGGTGGCCGATATGATGACCTGCTGGCTGCATTCAACCAGAAACAGCCCGCAGTTGGCTTCAGTTTAACCACGGAAGCCATCGTCGACGCATTACAGCCGTCGGACCTCGATATGCCATCGACACGTGCTATGTCCGACGCCGTCGTCGTAGGCGATTCACTGGTCGACGCATTTCAGGAAGCCATCAATCGGCGTTTGGAAAATCGACCGACCCGCATTGTCTCGGAGCGGTCATGACCCAAGTCATTCGCATGGCCCTGCCCGAGGGACTCGACTTCAATCTCATTGCAAAGCACCTGCGCGCTGCCGGGATCGATCTGCCGCAGGGAGGGGATATGTGGACGATCGAACGCCCCTTCGACATGGATTTTGATCTCGAAATTTTGAAGCTTGCCCCGGTCGATGTAGGCACCTACGTCGAACGTGGAGCCGTTCAATTGGGCGTGATGAGCACAGACCTGCTGCACGAAAGTGACGTGGATGTTTGGCGCCCGTTCACCTTCAGTTTCGGAACCTATCCGATTATTTTTGGCACGCGGCGAGGAACAACCCTCTCGTCGCTGAACTCGCGGCCCCAGATTCGATTGGCCACGCCAATTCCGCGTTTCACGCGGGAATGGTTCGCCCATCGCGGTTTCACGACCGAAATCCTGCACGTCACTGACAGCGCCGAAAAAGCCGTGCTCTTGGGATTGGCCGATGGATTTGTGGACAGATTGGTTCACCCAGAACGCCTGATTGCGGAAGGCTTCCGAGCCGTTGAACGGGTTGGCACCACCCACCTGAAATTGATCGTGAACAACGCGACCAACTCTCCTCGAAGAAAGTTCATCTCGACCCTGATGGAGGCTTTGGGAAACCACCAGCCACCATCACCGAGTCGGGTAGCCATTCCGTTCGACGAAGACGATTAGTTCATCGCGATATCAGCAGACCGGCGAATACCCGAATCCAAGCTGCTTTACGCGTGTTTCCTCGTCGTTCTTCGAGTTCGGCAAGATGCTGGTAGAGTTCGACGAGTTCGGTCGCGCTCCCGGAAGATGACCGCAACGCCCTTTTTACCTCGGCGTAAGCCAAATCAACCTGGCCTTGACGATAATAAAGCCAACCCAACGTATCGATGAAAGATGGATTTCTTCGAGGATCACCGGCCATTGCCAGGCCAATCAGGTTCATGCCGTCATCGATGTTTTGATTGGCCGTCGAATAAACGTAAGCAAGATTATTGCGATACGTCGGCAAATCACCTGTAAACGGCTCGGTCACAAATTCGGAACGGATGCCCTCTTCATAAAGCGAGAACACGCGCTCGACCAATCCTGCGCCCTCGTAGAGGCTTGCCAGCGTCGGCACGACGGCCTCGGCGGAGACGCCGATTCCCGCAGCAAGTTCTGGCCATCGAGATTCCACAAATGCAACTCCAGCTGCGTGGGAATCGGTGGATCGATAGGCATCCAGCGCCAGGGGCAGCCAGTTTGCTCCGTCACCGACCCTAGGCGTGCGCACAAGCTCTTCAAGGTAGCGATCTGCGATATCAGTGCGACCGGCCCGCAGGGCGAGCTGGCCAATACGATACAGCGCCAACAGGCGCCCTGCCCCATCGGTGAGTCCTTTCTTCAGGTCCTCGTCGGCGTCTTGTCCAAGCGCGACATGAGCCATGCCTCGGACCAGATATCCATGTGTTCGGGCAGGTCGTTTCTGAACAGATAACTCGGCATATCGAAGTGCTTCAGAAGCAAAGCCGCGGTCCATAAGTTCCACCGCCAGTTCAGCCGCGGCACCCGCAGGGTCTGCCGAAGCAGCCACAAATTTGTCCAGATTGGAAACGCCAGCATCCTTGAATCCTAGGTAAAGATTGGCGCGCCCAATCTCGCGCAAGACCGGAGTCGATATCGACGCGGCAGGAAGTCGTGGCGCAACAAACCGGGCAATTTCTCCCCACAGATTCCATGTGCTCAGCACAAACATGACCTCTTGAACTGCCTGCGGGTCATATTTCACCGCGTCGAGGTAAGCCACGATTTCGTCTCGAGCCAGATCCACCTTGCCAATGCGATAACTCAACTTAATGAAAGCTGAGCGAGCCAGCCAGTTCTCTGGGAACGCGTTCTGATATCGCGACAACAACGCGTCGACGTACTCGGTGTCATGGCGCTCGGCGAAGGACGAAACATACGAAGCGACTTCGGCTGCGGGTTCGTTGGCGACGCGCCAATACGCATCAGCGGCCTTCTGAAAGAACTCCAAGTCACCTGCCATCTGAGCTTGGTGGATTGAGACACGGATATTCGAGTCGTTGGGCACTAGATTCAGCGTCTTCCTAGAGAGCTCGGCAACAAGCTTGTCGTCGGCGATAATCGTCAACATATCCGTGGCCACCGAGCGGGCCCCCGCCTTGTCCACATGCGAATCAATAAAGGTCTTGACCCATTTTGAGTTGTTTTTTAAATCGTGTCGAATTCGTGACCCAGCGAGCAAGGTTCGCAGCGATTCACGTGCGACATCGAAGTCTCCAGCGGTCAGAAGAGGTTCGGCCAGAGCAATGGCTTCGTCGACACGACCAGCGTTGGCCAACAGCTGTGCGATCTTGAGGCGTCGCATCTGGTCAGCAGTCGAAACACCAAGCGCTCCAAGTGCATCTTTAATGGCAGCCTCGCCCTCGCCCCCACGTAGGGCAGCCAAACGAAGCGCAAAATCCCTCACGGAATCCTGCGTGCGAACGACGGTGGGCATCGAGTCGATCAACGAGGCCGTTTCGGCCAGGAAACCCTCGGAGGCAAGTGCCTGCAACATCGCAACAGCGGTGTCGGTACTTTGGATCACGTCCACGTCGCTCACGGTTGGAGCTTCGTCGGGACCTCGAAACGAGGCCCATGTCGACGAAATTGAAGCCAAAGCAGCGCTAACTTCGCCGTCCTCTACCAGCATATGCACAAGCATTGGTGCGGCAAATGGACGAAACTCGGGCGCCGCCGCCAACTGCTCCAAAAGTCCTCTTAGTGTTGAGCGCAGTCCGAGCACTTCGAAGAGTGGCGCGAGAGACGCCAATACCTTCCCTCGGTTGCCTTCGGGGGTTTCGATCAGCACCGTTTGAAGTTGGCCCACGGCCTCGGCTTCATGACCGAGGACCAAGTAAGTTTGGACCAAAAGAGACCGGTATTGAGTGGACCCTTGGTCCACGGCAGCCCGCAGATAAAGCACGCCCTTTGCGTACTGCCCCTCGGCCACTAAGTATTCTCCGACTCTGCCCAGCAGCCGGCCGTCATGGCCTCGCTCCACAAGGGGTTGCAGCGTACGCAGCAATCGGTCAATCCCGCCCAACCGCGTAAACACGTCGGCGTGAGTCAGGGCGAGGTCGCCTGCCATGGTGTAGTCACCATTACGGATTTCTTCTTCGATTGCAGCTGCTGCAGCGTCCAGATGACCGTGTTCCACGAGCAGGCCGACCAGCGCTTCGACAGGCAGTCCTCCGGACCTCAATTCGTCGATAAAACGCTGCGCCCGTGCCGAATCGCCGCCGCCCAGTTCGATTTGAGCCGCCACCCGAGCAAAGTACTCTCGGTCAAGGAACGCCACCTGAAGCGCCTTTCGTGATGCGTCACGTGCTTCGGCAAACCGCCCCACCTGAAGCAGGGCTTCGACTTCAACTCGCCAGATACCGCCCTTTCTAGCGTGGTCAACTAGTCCGCGTGCGGTCTCGAAGTCTTGTTGGCCGTCTGCTATCCGCCCGATGACGATTCTGAATCGAGCACGCTCAGTCATCAGCGTGTCACTTTGAGGCGACGCTGAAACGGCGGCGTTAAACGCATCTTCGGCCGCTTCTACTTTCGCATGGGCTTCGTAGAAACCAGCGACTCTCCACCATGCCTCGCCCTGAGCAACCGAATTCGACGCGTAGTCGCGAAACGACGTTTCGGCTTCGTCAAAACGGCCAGCTTTGAACAGCATTTTTGCCAATTCAAAACGAGTTTCTTCGCCCTCGGTATCGACGATACGCTCGAGCTGGCGAATGCCTTCTTCCCACAGACCCGAAGTCTCAATCACTGTGAGAGCCGTGCGGCGGGCCTCAGTAGGATTTTGTGACCGTGCCAGGTAGTCGTTAATCAACTTGCCGATATCTTTGGGACGATCGGTCTGGCGATAAACTTCGGTGAGCTGAATGAAGGCGTTCCTGAGTTGGTTTTCGTCGCCCGATTCCAGAAGCCTGCGTAAGTAGGGTTCAAGGGCAGCAAATTGTTTGGCAGGCGCCAACACATCAGAAATCTGGCGTGCAGCGTCCATACTCTTGCCGCGGCGTTGATCGTAATCCGCAAAAACGCCCACAGCGTCTTGCGGCCGGCCAAGACTCAGGAGCACTACCCCGTAGGCCAACAACTCGTCGGTCATCTCGGGTCGCGTCATGTCCAATCGCTCGTATGCGATGGCCGCCACATCCCAAAGTCGTTTGAGCCGCAGAGAATTTGCGAAGCTCTCAAGCTCACGGGGTTTGGGTGACGCCTTAGACAGGTATGTTTTGTAGAACGTGCGCGCGCGGTCTTCCGCAGAAAAAATCACGTTATCGTCGCGTTCAAACTGAATTCGTCCGCGACGTTGTGCTGCTGCGTAGTGTGCATCGCCGAGCAGGCGATACAGCTCAGGACGTGTGTCGCCCTCGCGTTCAGCCATGCGTTCCAACAACGAGAGCATCCATTCATCGTGGCCGCGTCGCTCGAAGCGTCGAGCCATGGACTCCAAAGCCAGCACAGGATCTGGAGCCTTTGCCAAAAATCTCTTCCAAAGTTCGAACGACTCAACGTCGCGCCCCTGCTGGAAATACAGCTCGCTTAGCTCTTCGTAATAGACGACGTTATTGGGTTGCAACGTGACCAATTCTTCCAGAATTGGGATGCCCTCGTGGCTCCAGTTGCTGGTGCGATAACGTTGCCAGACCTCTTCGAGCGAAGACTGCCGATCTGAGGAGGCCTCCAAGAACTTGGTCAGCGCCTCTTTCATATCCCGTTCTTTACGCTGTTTTTTGTAAACATCTGCCACTTGCAGCCAAGCCGAGGTTTCGCCCTTTCCCGCTGCTTGCAGCAGATACGGCAGAGCATCGTCCCATTCGTTTTGGCGCATGAAACGCGAGGCAACCATGCTGTAGTCAGCCGCTTGAGACCCTCGCGCCTTGATGAAAGCGTTGTAAACCTCATGAACCTTGGCATTCCTGCCCCACTCTCGATAGAGCCGCTCGAGGCTTTGCACTGACTCGATCGCTTTGGGGTCCTTCTTAACCCCAATCTTGAGAACTTTCTCGGCCTGGTCATACAAGCGATTGGTCGCATAAAGACTGGCCACGTCGGCAAGAGCGTCGGGTGTTTCTCCGGCCTGTTTCAAATACGATTCCAGCGCGCGCCGCATATCATCGAGGCGCCCAATTGCTGCGTACGTGCGCGCCAATTCCAACCACAGGGTTGGCGAGGCGTCTTTGGGCTGAACCGCGGCCTCAAGGAAAAACACTGCCAACTCAAAGTTTCGACGGGACGCTGCCCAGCGACCCACGCTGATCTGCGCCGTCGCCTTGTCTTCCGCACGTTCCACGTACAGCTTCAACACACGCTCCACGTCCGCGTTTCTGGAACGACGAGCATAGAGCTCGGCCAGCATTCTCGCGGCCCGCCAGTTGGACGTCCCTTCCAACAGTGCTTCCTCCAAGAGCGCAATGGCGAGCTCTGGGGCGCGGTTTTCGGCAGCGACATTGGCCGCCTGCATGAAGGTATCCGCCTTCACCGGCGTCCCGTTCATCTGCCGCATCTGCGCGATATACTCTTTCAGTTGAGCTTTGCCCTGATCGTCGGCGCGCGCCGCCAACAGCAGTGCCGCCTGCGTCAAATGGATCTTTGCGCGACGCAATGATGTCTCGTCCTTCATGATCACAAGAGCGCGATCGTAAAAGGCGACTGCCACAATAGGTTTGTTCATCTTCTGGGCGCGGTCAGCCACAGCAATCGCCCGGTCGGCCCGCAGGTCTATGCCGTCAGACACCACATAACTCTCGAACGCTGCGGTGGCACCCGGCACATCGTTCAAGGTCAGCAGGACTCTGCCCCGCTCAAACTCATAACGAGCGTCCTTAAAGTCTTTGAACAACGAGGCGTACCCGCTCGCGGCCGCGTCCAACTTGCCCGAACGCACGTCTTCTTCGGCTAGGTCCTCACGATTCCGACGCCGCGCTTCGATCGAAACATCGGTGTGGTCAGGTGAAAGACCGGCAAGTTCGTCTCGCAGGTCCATTGCTTGCTGGAACTCGTGGATGCTCATAGCGGTCGAAATCGCAATTTCCAGACCACGCACATAATCTTCGTCAGTCACTGAATCGGATTGGGCCTTCCGCGCTGTGCGCCAGGCGTCCACCGCAGCAATGGGTTGTCCGAGTTCCCAAAGCACTTTCCCAAGCGTGCGTCCGGCTGGTGCCTTGAAGGCCTCGGCCTTGAAGGCACGACGTGCGTAAGGCTCGGCAGGCGCAAAAAGGCCGTCACCCACCAACGCCTCGGCCATCAAAAGGTTGAGTTCCGGATCGTTTGGGTTCTCTTTTAGACCCTCCTGAGCAATTTTTGCAGCTTGCTGGTAATCGCCTGCGCTTAGTTGTTCAAGACCGGAATTATATGCGGTGTGACAGCCTGAAATCGCCAGTGCTACTGACGCTGAGAGGACAAGTCGAGTGATGGATTTCATCCTTAGGGACTCCTATTTTCGCTGCAGACAACCTATGACGACCAGCGCATAGTGGCAAACCCCTTTACATCGCGGCTGCCTGTGCTAAACACTCAGCCCGTTTGGGAACCCACACTACTAACCGTTTCTTTTCACAGCTGAAAATACGCATGAGCAAGCTCGGACTGGATATCGAAAAAGGCGCCCGCCATTGCAAGATAACGGATGAGCAGGGCGAAGTTGTCTTCCGTACTACGAATATTCGCGA
>JBBKVQ010000444.1:0-10719 GCA_037968515.1 Bradymonadaceae bacterium | reverse complement strand
GTGATTTACACGGCCCAAGTGCTCACCGGCAGGACCGATAAGTCGAATCAACTTCAGACGGCTGTTGCCGCTTTCGGGGTCGGCGTGGCGCACGAAAATGTCGGAATTGCAGAGTTTGCAATGAAAGGCCCGGCCTATCAGGCTCTCTCAGAAAATGCGGGAACGGTGCTAAACACGGTCGCCGGAATCGGGATGGGGGCGCTGTGTCCGCCGCTGGGTCTAGCTATTCTTGCGTCGGGCCCCCTGAAAGAAACTGTGGACGGGGCGTTCAAGTCGTTCGACGACAACGTGGCTGAACTCCGTTCAAACCCAGCAGCAACCAGACAATGGGCCACGGTCATGACGATCCCGGTCGATCATCGGCTCCAAAAGATGCCCGTAGGGGACGTCTTCAAACAGTCGTTTTCCATTAAGGCAGAAGCTTATGAAGGCATTGGTGGAAGCCTGGACGTCAAAGTCGATCGCACCGTCAAGAAGCTCGACGACGGATATGAAGTCATAATTAAATCCACCGGTGGCAGCTCGCTCGGCTTGGGCTTGGGAGCTCAACAGTCGAAAATCGCATCGAAACTTGAGGGCGAGGGTGGGTCGGAAATCATGATGGTCGTAAAGGGTGAGGAAGCCGAAAAATTCATCGCCGCGATGGGTAGTAGTATCGAGATGGGCTTCGTCGATATGACGAAAGTTCAGATTTCAGCCCTTGACCTTGGTGTCGAACACTCGATTGGCGTGTCCGGCGATTTGGCAGGAGGCGGCACGTCCGCAAAAATTGAGTTTAAGAACCTTGAACCCTCCTATCTGTCGGCGGAATTTAAGCTATCGAACGCCATTCAATTTCACGTCTCTGGAATGCCGCCGGAAGACGATCGAAACCTCAAGGATTGCCTAAAATCAATGATTGAGCCGTCTATGAGTCAGTCATTGAAGGCGGAAGCAAAATATGGGCTTGAAAAAGGAAAGGTCAGCCTAGAACTCAAGCTAACGACCACATCGGGCTCAGACCGGATGGAAGCCGAAGTGAAATTTGAAATCAAGGACCCCCAAAAGCTGGCAAACCACTTCAAAATCCCCGTCGAGGAGCTCGGCAACCTGTCGCCAGAAATGATTCTTGGAAAAATCGGCAGCATTCCAAACGACATCATGCAAGTGAGCGTCTCGATCACTGGATACGAGGGTTATATGGGAGCAGCTGTCAAAATGCCTGGAATGTCGTTGTCCATGGGACAAGAGCACCCAACGCACTACATCCGGGTTCCCGACCCGAACAACTCGGACAAAACACTTTCCGCAAATATAGCGGACGCGCGCCAGCAGATCGTGGCTCTTCAAGAGGGCTGGAACAACGAACGCCCCGTGGCGCTTAAAGCGTGAGGCTAAGGGAACGGGAAGAAGGTCTCGCAAACGGTCGTGCCCTCATTTGGGCTGCAATACTGCTGATTCACGCCACCATCCTTGCAATCCGAATCGACCTTACATGGCGACTCTTCGTAAGCGCAGTGCGTTCCGATAAACCGGTTATTGCATGGACTGAAGAACGGCAAACACTCGCCGTTAGTGCCGTCGAGACAGTCTGCGTTTGCCGAACATTTGAAGGAAACACATCGCGCTACGGGCTCGCCAAAAACCCCAGCAGGTTGGCAGGTTAAGCCTTCGCCACACGCCAAGTCCGGACCGCATTCGTCGTAAAGGCAAGACAACATGAATTGTGGGGCGGCGCCGCCACAATAGAAAATAGGAGTCTCGACACAAGCGCCACCCACTTGGGTGGTGCACTCGGCGGCCGCGCAACATTCTGGGTCACCGGGTCCTCCAGTCATCTCGCAACCGACAGGATCCACGGGCAACACACGACACGTATGCCATCCGGCGGCTTCACCGTTTACCGAAACACACTCGCCAGATGGGCAGTCGGCATCGACCGAGCAGTCTCCGTGCGCCAGAATCACGCTGACGTCGTTCTCTGCATCTGCACCGGCATCGGCCCCAATATCTGACGAAACGTCGTTAGCAACGTCCTGACCAGCGTCTGACGCGAGGTTATTCCCCACGTCAGCTCCATTATTGGACGTCGTGGTCGAATTATTTGAGGAGTTATTGGACGCATTATTCGTTGAGTTATTCCCCACCGCAGGTGTGCTGTCGTCAGAACAAGCGCCCAGAAGCAAAACCAATACAAGATATCTCATCGTCGTCTCCTAAATATCAGTCCAATTAATCCCAAGAACACCAATAATTCCGAACCACCTGTCGGCGTTGTCGAACAACCGCCCTCCACTTCAAACTCCTCCGTTGGCGCAGCAGGCGCACCCATATCCGGTGTGGACCCCGTGTCGATAACACCGATATCGGCCAGCTCGCCGCCCTGACAGGCATCGCCAATCATGTCGCCGTCTGTATCGAGTTGATCAGGATTAGCGACCGAAACACAGTTGTCTTCGGAGTCAAATATCCCGTCACCATCTTCGTCAGCGCGAAGGGTGATGGTCTCCGATGTGATTGAGCCGGCGAGGCCTCCTTCAACAGGAGTCGACCACTCGGCGGTGTTCGAAAACATGCTGTTGTCTGGCAGATCTCCCAAAACACCACGAAGGCGTATCTCAACGACCTGCCCCACGCCCACGACGACACCCGTTGCCTTAAAGACCGTGGCGCTCGACGCGTCGGTTCCGTTGCCGATAGAAACCACTGACCACGAAGAAAATGCGCTGGGTAGTGAGTCGGTCACGTCGACCGTTGCTTCCTCGTTGCCAGTATTCTCAAGGTGAATCAGGTAGTCGACAGAATCCCCAGGGCTTGCAACCCCGTTATTATCCGTATCGATCAGCGTCCCCGTCTTAAAAGATTTCTGCGACAAAACCGGGTCAAAAAGATTCACGCCAACGACGTTCACCGCGAGCCAAATCTTGTCTTCGCCAGCCGTATAGGTGGCGGCAACGGCTGTGTCTCCCGCGGTCAACGCAGCCGAGATATCGTATCGATCGATGTCGACCCCCACCGAATTTGTCTGAGGAGGACTCGTGGTATTGATGGTGCGATTAAACGGATTTTCGCCCGGGTTGACGCTGTCGGTCAGCGCCAGTGGTCCCTGAGCGCCTGGCAGCCCATCAACCGAAACACCCTCTGGCCCAAGCCCGCCAAGGTCTCCTTCGAGCACATAATAGGTCAGGTCGCCGTTAGGGTTGGCGTCGACATTCACGTCCAATCGAAAATTGGCAGTCGCTTCCGAAAGCACATAGTTGCCATCAAAAAGCGCTACACGTCGTGGGGAAAGCTGGTCGCCCTCATACACAAAAAGCAACGCAGCCGAGGCAGTGTCAGTAGAATTATTAGCAACTTGGCCCTGATACTGATCAAAACCCCACTGCCCTTCAATCCGACTGCCAGCAGCAGCGCTGATATCGGAGTGGCAAACCCAAAGATCGTACGTGCCACTGTCGGCGCCCGAGCAATAACAAGTGTCCGCCTGAACCTGAATCGTATCGCCGTCGGGTGTTGAGACCAGAATCTCTTGATCCGCTGCGGAGCCAACACAATCTGCGCCAGTCTGTGCTTGGGTTCCGCCCCAATACACTCGGACGTGGCGTAGTTTGACGTTCGCTGGAACGGTATTCACCGGAACTCGAACAACCACAGGCAGAAGAATCCGATCGACCTTCGAATCCATGTCCGTATCGACGGCAAACGACACGCCCGTCATGAAGTAATCGACCCGACCTTCCCAGATCTGACGCAACTTCAACGACTCGTCGGCTGCAGCTGGAACCGAGGCTGCCAGGACCAACAAACCACACAACAAAGCAATTCTTTTCATATTCAAACCTCTAGCGGGCGCGGAAGATAGCCACTTGGATTGGCGGGATCAAGTCCTCGTCGTCCGACGCGCCGCTTTACTCGTTTGGATCTGCTGAGTGGCATTCCGAAACCCCAAGCAATTTGTGATCGCGAGATCCACATGGTTCGATACGCAGTCAACGACGAAGGGCTGTTTTGGAACACAGTGTGGTTGGAGGAGGCCGTCGCATGGGGATCGATGACGAGTTTGTTTTTGCGATTGGTCCGCGAGCCCTATGGCTCGCATGTGTCTGAATAATCGCGGGAATCGCATGCAGGCCATAGGGCCTGCGCACCAAGCGCAGAATCACAGAAATTGTAGATAGGCCAAAACAGTTCCCAACATTTCTCGTGTCGAGTCAGATGAACAGCTCCTTATGGCTCGCATGTGTCTGAATAATCGCGGGAATCGCATGCAGGCCATAGGGCCTGCGCACCAAGCGCCAAATCTCAGGCGCGGCTGGAGCCACGCGGACCAAACACAGCGCGGCTGGAGCCACGCGGACCAAACACAACACGGCTGGAGCCACGCGGACCAAACACAACACGGCTGGAGCCACGCGGACCAAACACAGCGCGGCTGGAGCCACGCGGACCAAACACAGCGCGGGGATACAAGCCCCGGACTAAAAGAAGTGCCCGCCGATGCCGAGCAACAGGTTATACCGGCGGTCGTCGAAATTGAACGACTTCACAAAGACCTCTGTGACCAGCTGCAACCTGACTCGTTCCAAAAAAGTGAACGCGATATAGGGCTGCGCAATGATTTGGCTGCATCGCCGCTCGTCTCCGCCTGCGGCGGACTCTGAACACTTTCTAAATGTGAAATTGTCGACCGTGCTGAACTGAAATCCGCCGCGCAACCCGATAATGGGCTGAAACAAGGCATTGGTCAGGGGTCCGATTTCAAACTCAGGCCCCATCATCGGCGTCATTTGAAGCCCCGTTCCGTCCAGAGTCAGAGCGGCAAAGAGCCCCTTCATTTGCAACGACATATTCAAGCGCAACCAGTTCGGATCCCAGTCGAAGGGCGTCCAAGAAACCCCGCCTTCGGCCGCCGAACCGACCACAATATAGCCGTAAAAACCGGGAGACTCGTAAGCGATATCATTGACGGCTGACCGCCCAAACGTAAGCAACGCAGTGCGTTCCGTGGCCGAAGTCTGGGCGTTCGCAATGGCTTTCACCAACGCCAGAATCGAGCGCCGAATTCGGTACTTTCCTTTGCCAGCATCGGCAGCGCTGAGGCCGAGATCTTTGTATTGAAATTGATAGTACGTGAGCAAACGCAACGTGAATTCGAACGTGGATTCATCATCGAGTCGATTCCATGAATCGCCAGCGGCTCGAACGCCTGGAATCTGTGGAGGAGAACGACGTCGGGTCGCGGCTTCGCAATGTTCGTGGTGGAACGTTCCCATTTCGCTGGGAGTCAGCAGTGAACACTGTGAATAAATCCGGTCGAGTGAAACCTGCAAAAGAATCCGGAAATTTCGCAACTCCGGGCCTGCACAGGCTTCTCGGTAGTTGGCGTGGCCTGCCTCAAACCACCCGAGCATGCACGCAAAAGGCTTCCAAGACTCGGCAAACTCTCCACCCGGACGAAGTACCGGGTCCATGTCCAACGATCCATACGCATCGTCGAGTGTATAAGCTCTGGCCGTCACGAGTCCGTCGTACATACCCAAATAGAAGTCAAAGATCCGAAAGTCCTTCTCGAGAAAACCCATGAAGGCGTAGAGGTGCTCGCTCACAGTCGGGTAGTGAACTTTAGACAGGCGCATCCGGCCATCGAGTTCTGCATTGCTACGAAGCAACTCATAAAGCTCGCGTGAGCGCGAAGTTTCGACAAAATCGGTCACAAGACCGACGGCCTGGCTGATGAGTTCATCGTCGCCTTCTTCCTTGATCACATCTGCGGCGACCGTTGGATAGGCTTGAGTATCTGGGTCGACGTACAAAAAGCGCAGGTCGTTATAAGGTGGGAAAAGCTCCGGCGGAGATACCGGATCTCGCCAAAACACCTCGCCAGTTTCGTTCACCTTCAGCCCCTGACGAGCGATGCTGTGCGCCAACCTGAGCGGGTTGTTATCGTATACCCCGCCATCAAGAAACGGTTCTCTGCGCTGCGGCGTCTCACATTTTGGACGCTCAACCAGCGCCTCGTTTGGTGGTGAGCGAGTGGTATAACAAAACTGAAGTTGCTTGGGCGCAAACGCGATAGGAAACGACATCGAGGCAAAAACCACATCAACAACGTGGTCGAAGTTGCGCTTGGCAGTCTCAAAGTCATCGTCGGTGCGCAGTTCTCTAAACGGCAGCAGCGGCTGTTCAACGTTCGACCGAGGGTCCACGTAGTTTTCGATGATTGGCGCCTTTCCCAGCCCCATGCCGCGAATCCTGACCACAAATTTTTCGTCTTGGGACGGCACGCTCAGACCAGGCGCCAGGTCCACGATCCGCGCCTCAGCACGGGTGGTTGCCATCCCAATCACGACGTCACAATCGGAACGAAGCCCGTCTTTCAAGCGCTCTCCGACCTTGTCGGTCGCAAGGATGAGCGCATCGCGATTGAACACAGAGACACTTGAAACCCGTGCCGGATCAAAAAGCGCGTCGTAACCTACGTCCATCCAGACTTGCCACCCCAAGTCTTCGCGAGGGTCTGGATTGGATGGCAAACAGGAGTTAATCGCCCCAATCAGCGCGTTAGCACTGCCGGCCGACGCACCGGTGAATAGCCGTAACTTTGAATGGTCGAGCTTCATGACCTCGGTCAGCACGTACATAAATCCGGCTTGATAAACACCAAGCGAAACACCGCCGCTCACTGTGACGCCGAGTTCGCGCGCAGGTGCGCGAATCACGGTCTGCGTCACCGGATCAAGAACGGCCGAATACACGAAGGTTGAGGCCATCGAGATAGCATCTTGGACTGCGACTGCAGATACGCGGGGTTTGGCGTTTGCAGACGTGGACCAAGTGCTGAACACGAGAATCAAAACAGCGAGGTGTTTCACCATGAACTCATTGGACCCAGGTTATGGACTTTTTCGAAGCCCTTGCCGACTAGGATGGACTTCGCTTGTCCGCTGCGAGCACCGGAACGGCAATAAAGGACGATGTCTTTGTCGGTGGGAAACTCTTTGATGCGGGATGCCACTTGATCCAAAGGGATATTTGCAGCGCCCTCAACATGCCCAGCTTGGAACTCTGCGGCAGACCTAACGTCCACCAAAAACCCGCCATCAGCGACTAATTTACGAGCTTCTTCGCCTTGGATCGTGGCCCCCATCATGGCGCGCTTCGCCATGAAGAGCAGCAGAATCACGCCGATGGGAATCAGGTACGGAAAGTAGTCAGTCATTATGTTTTCTCGTGGCAATCTCTGGCTTTACACAAGAAAACCAGATTTCTAGCTGCATATCACAAGCCGAAGCGCCTCATTCATGAATTTCTTTGTCGTGCCTTCGGGTTTTTCGGATGAAGTCAGCTTTCCAAGGTGGGCGACTGATAAACTCAGATTCCCGGACCGGGCACTCGGCCATATCGCATTCCGAACAGCCATCGGGACGGCAGGCCTCCATGTGCACCATGAGTTCAGTGCGCTTACCAAAATTTGCGCGGACCGCGTCTTCCATCTTCACGGTGGCGTCGTGGGTCGTCTGCAGCGACCAGTAGCGTGGGAAAACCATATGCAAATCGACGTGAATCGTTGAGCCAAGCCGATGAACTTTTGCGTGATGTGGGGATGACCATCCGGGCTCACGAACTGCTTCTAAAATGGCGCCGAGCTGGTCGAGCAACTCGGGATTGGCTTCATCCAAAATGCCGCCGATCGCACGACGCACGACTCGCCCGCCGTCGACCATCAACCAAATCGACAACAACATCGCCACAAGCGCGTCCAGCATGACTTCACCGGTCAACATGACCAGCCCAATCCCGACCAATGCGCCGATACTGGTCACGGCATCTGATCGCAGATGAATCCCATCGGCTTCAAGGCTCGGCGAAGAAAGACGTTTGCCGGCTTTGATTAACGCCATGCCAGAGGCCAAAGAAATTATGGCGGCCAGTACGATCAGTCCGCCACCAAGCTCCAAGGCATGTAGTTCGGGCGGATTGGCTAGGCGATATGCGGACAGAACAAGGATAGCGACTCCGGCAACGGCCACCAGAAGTCCTTCGATCCCTGCACTCAGATACTCAATTTTACCGTGTCCGTAGGGGTGTTCTAGGTCTCGTGGCTGAGAACTAAGCCAGACAGCGTAGAGTGCGAGCCCGCTTGTCACGATATTGATCAGTGATTCCAACGCATCGGACAAAATCGCCGATGACCCCGTCAGGGCGAAGGCGCTGACCTTCACCGCGACCAGAGTCACACTCGCGGCGACGGCAAACAGAGCCCACCCTATCGCGGCTTTTCCATCCAAGTGTTCGGCGCTCAATTCAACATCCGATGTTCAACTTTTTGCAAAAGTAGCTGAGCCGGTTCTTCGCCTATCAGCCCCACCAGAGCAGCTCTGAGTGGCTCCTCGATCTCTGGGTTCGATGTCCGCTTGGCCAATGTTGAGCCAATTGCTAGCGCGCGCCAATGCAATTCGTGAGTCCGAGTTCCTTCGAAATCACACGCTGGCCCAAGCCATTGTTTTGCTTCAGAAATTCGCCCCACGCCAAGACACGCTGCCACGAGGGCTTCGTGGAAACTCGTATGGAAGCTCGCCTTGCCAAGCTTATATGCCTTCCGAACCAGCAGAAGTTGAATATACGCCTGTTCATAGTCGCCATTTGCGAGCAAAGCGCGTCCTAGATACTCGCGTTGAACGTAGGGGTAACTTGTACGGGGAGCGGCCAATTCAAAGAGCTTGCAGGCTTGGCGATGATGGTTGGCGGCACGCTCAAAATCCTCTTCGGCATCGGCGACAAAAGCCGAAGTTTCCAAGCACCTAGCCTGCGCAACCACGAGGTTTAGACGGCCTGCAATGCTGGTGGCCTGCTCGATCGCCTCCATCGCCGACTTGGTATCACCAAGTTCTAGGTGCCCACGTGCAAGGACTTGCAAGGCCTGCATGGTTTCAAGCGGCGTTTCGGACACGCCCCATGCCACCCCGGCGTGCTGGAGCATCTCGGGTGTAGCCCCAAGGGCACTGCAGACTCGGGCCGCTGCAATTTCACATTCATAAATGACCGCGACATCAAGCGATGAATCCAACAAGACGTCTCGAAGTAATGCGATGGCGGACTCTAATGGTTTGTAGCCGTAAAGTGCCGCGGTTCCGGCCCGAGCAGCATATCGAGCCCGCCGACTTGGCCTCGAGTCACTCTCGAGCAGGGCCTCGGCCTGACGCAACAACTTGAATCCTCGCTCACGATTTTCCGGCGCCGCATCAAGCAAGAATGTGTAGCTACGCATCGTCCACAAATCGACTCGTTGTGGGTTATCGGCGGCCACGCCCATCCCATCCAGGCATCGCTCCCACGTGTCGGCACACATTCGCACCGCTCGAACGTCGAAACTCAGCCGGCTTTGAGCCGCCGCATGTTTTACAGCCACCAGCGCAGCATGCCACTGGCCGGCTCGGCTTAAGTGGTCCGCAATTCTCAGCGCAATCTGTGGGTGACCTGCCTGATAGTATCGACCGACAACCCGCGCACACGCGCCATGCATCTCGGCATAATTGGACCGAGATCGCGCAGCTAAAAGTAGGCTCTCGCGCAGCAGTCGGTGCCCGAACGAAAAGCCGGTATCGGTCGCGGTCGCAAGTCGAGATTCGATCAAGGACTCTCGGAGATTCCCGATGTACGGAACGCCGAGCTCCTCACAGATTGCTTCCAGAATCCGGGTTTCCACGACCTCACCGATTAACGAAGCGACCTCTAGATTCAGCAGCGCGTCGGCCTCGGACGAGGTACCCGACGCACATTTTTGTATCCGACGACGCCATAAAACCTCGATATCGTGCGGCAACATGTCATCGCTAACCACAATCACGGCTCGCCCCGAATCGTGTTGGATCAGACCGCGATCCATCCAGTCATCCAGCAATTGCAACGCAAAAAGAGGCGACCCCGCCGCGTAGTCGATCACGCGACCGCTTACACTCGGAGGCAAATGAACGTGTTTTTGCAGGATCTGCTCGATGGCTGCGTCCGTCAGCGGGGCAACGTCTGCTACCCAGCACGCTTGGGCGGAAATCCACTCACACGATTCGAACGATGAAATCCCGGTGGCGACGATATGTACTGGCAGCGGCGTTTCTTCTTCAATCAACCACTCCACAAATCGCTGTTCGATCTCGCCGCGATCCAAGTCATCGAACCAAATTTGCACAGGTCGGTCGTCCCCGATGATCCGCAACAGCGCAAGAATCGAGGCAAACACTTGTTCCGCCGGGGCGTGTCCACCGTCTGACCCCATGTCCGCAAAATCCGCCAGAAGGCGCGCGTCGAAGTCCTCGATGCCGCGTTCGCTAAGCCACTCTTCGATTCGTCCTTGCAGACCAACCCCGACCATTCCGTGTGACCGGAAGAACCCGTTCACCAAACCTACCAGCCCACCCGTGACGCCGAACTCGGCACCCACACTGACTTTGAACGAATAGATGGCCCCGACTTCACGGCCAAGGTGGTGAATCCACTCGGCAAGCCGGGATTTCCCAAGGCCGACCTCCCCGCGAAGGATTGACACGCGTAGCTCGGATCGCGAGGCAGTGAGCTGATGCCACAATTTGTCGCGAATCTCCTCGCGCCCCTCAATCGGTACGTGTCGCAAGCCGAACAGCCCAAAACCACCACCCACGACGGTCTCGGTCCGATATCGACGATTCACCAATTCCCAATGATCGGCTTCGCGGCTCGATTTATGCGAGTCTTCCAACGACATCA
>JBBKVQ010000443.1:0-2633 GCA_037968515.1 Bradymonadaceae bacterium | reverse complement strand
GATACGACCGCCGAGTCGGCCTGATTTTTAGGTCGGTTTTCCAAAGAGGCCTCCATGTCGAATGAATCGGATCGCGCAAAAACGCGGCGAATTCCATTGCTGCCCTTGCGTGACATCATTGTGTTTCCAAACATGGTGCTGCCGCTTTTCGTAGGCCGTGAAAAAAGCATCGCTGCGCTTGAAGAAGCGATGGCGGGCGGTAAAGAAATCGTCCTCTCGGCCCAAAAGAAGGCCAAGACCAACGACCCCAGCCCGGACGATATCTTTCGGATTGGGACGATTGGCAGCATTGATCAACTGTTCCAGCTGCCCGACGGCACCGTCAAAGTGTTGGTCCGGGGCAAACAACGCGTCAAGATTCTCGACTATCAGGTCAACGATCGATACTTCGAAGTCGAGATTGAACCCCTCGAGGACGTCGTCGATCCCACGCATGACGCCCCTGAGATCATGCAGCGGCTGCGCGAGACTTTCGAAACTTACGTAAACCTGAACAAGCGCATCCCACCGGAGATGCTCTCGATGGTTGCCAAGATCGAGGACCCAGCGAGGCTTGGAGACACGATCGTCGCTCAACTCGCGCTCAAGCTCCGCGACAAACAAGATATCCTCGAGATGGAGGACTCATTTGTACGCCTGGAGCGACTCAATGAGTTGATGCGCGAAGAGATCGAGATTCTGCAGGTCGAAAGAAAGATCCGTTCGCGGGTCAAAAAGCAGATGGAGAAGTCGCAGAAGGACCTCTACGACACTCCGGGCGCGCCCAAAGACATGGGTGACCAAAACGAGTTCAAGAACGAAATCGACGAACTCGAAGAAAAGATCTCTCAAAAGACCCTGAGCGAGGAAGCGCAAGATCGACTTCAGCGCGAGCTCAAAAAACTCAAGATGATGAGCCCGATGAGCGCCGAAGCCACCGTGGTGCGCAACTACATCGATTGGGTTTTGAGTTTACCTTGGGATGAAATCACCGAAGACCGACTCGACATCAAGGATGCTCACCAAACGCTTGAAACAGACCACTACGGTTTGGCCAAGCCCAAGGAGCGTATCCTCGAGTACCTCTCGGTTCAGTCGTTGGTTAAAGCCCCTCGTGGCCCGATCCTTTGTTTCGTGGGGCCTCCAGGTGTCGGTAAGACCTCGCTCGGTCGTTCCATCGCGACGGCAACCAACCGAACCTTTGTGCGTCTTAGTCTCGGCGGAGTCCGTGATGAAGCCGAAATCCGCGGCCATCGTCGCACCTATATCGGCGCCATGCCGGGCAAGATCATTCAGAGCCTCAGAAAAGCCGGAAGCAATAACCCAGTCTTTCTTCTGGACGAGATCGACAAGATGTCGACCGATTTTCGTGGCGACCCTTCAAGCGCCTTGCTTGAGGTCCTCGACCCTGAGCAAAACGCCACGTTCAATGACCACTACCTTGACCTCGATTACGATCTGTCTCGGGTGATGTTCATCTGCACAGCTAACAGTCTGCAGCAGATTCCGACTCCGTTGCTCGACCGCATGGAAGTTATTCAACTTCCTGGCTACACAGATTTTGAAAAGCTTCAGATTGCGCGAAATTACCTGATCCCCAAACAGCTGACGAATAACGGCATCGATGACGTGTCGGTGGACTTCACCACCAGCTCGGTCCATCGGGTTATCAACCAGTACACCCGTGAGGCTGGCGTTCGTAATCTGGAGCGCGAACTCGGTTCGGTTTGCCGCAAGATTGCGCGACAGGTGGTCGAGAACGGCAAAGAACAAGAGTTCAAAGTAGAAGCCCGTTCAATCCCGAAATACCTCGGTCCGCCGAGGTTTAAAGACGGAAAAATCGAAGAACGCGATCAAGTCGGCATGACCAACGGCGTCGCTTGGACCCAGTTTGGCGGTGTGATGCTTGTAAGCGAGGTCACAGTGATGCCAGGCAAGGGCAAGTTCATCATCACAGGGAAGCTCGGTGATGTGATGCAGGAGTCCGCCCAGGCCGCCATGAGCTATGTACGGGCAAGGGCCATCAACCTCGGGTTATCGCCCGACTTCCACCAGAAGGTCGACATCCACGTTCACTTCCCCGAGGGCGCCTTGCCCAAGGACGGACCGTCCGCGGGAATCACCATGGCGACCTCCATTGTGAGCGCACTGACACAGGTTCCTGTGAAGTACGATGTCGCGATGACTGGAGAGATCACCCTCAGAGGTCGAGTGTTGCCCATCGGTGGCTTGAAAGAAAAGGTCCTTGCGGCCCATCGTGGAGGCATCAAAACTATCTGTATTCCATGGGATAATCGTAAAGATATCAGGGAGATCCCGAAGACCGTCCGCAAGGCACTGACCATCATTCCTGTGGAACACATGGATGAAGTGCTCGAACACGCGCTCCGACTCGAAGATCCCGAGGCTTTTCGTGAACGATTGAGGAAACCTCTTCTACCGCCTGACGTTGCGATGGCATCGTTGATTCCGGCGGTAGCCCTTGACGATCCGAAAGTGCATTAAGGTGAAAATACATCTTGACGCTTATCGGCCTCGTCTGTAATTTCCCGTTTCCGTTTCACGGAAGTAATACCCGAGAGGGCGTATAGCTCAGTGGGAGAGCAGCTGCCTTACAAGCAGCGGGTCACAGGTTCAATCCCTGTTGCGCCCAT
>JBBKVQ010000442.1:0-19088 GCA_037968515.1 Bradymonadaceae bacterium | reverse complement strand
TGCAGGTGTTCGTGCCATTTGTGCATTCGTTGATGTTGGAGCACGTCATCCCGTTGCCGCTGTAGCCGGCGTTACAGGCGCAGGTGAACGAACCAGCCGTGTCCGTGCACGTCGCATTGCTGCTGCAGGTGTTCGTGCCATTCGTGCATTCGTTGACATTGGTGCACGTCATTCCGTTGCCGCTGTAGCCCGTGTTACAGGCGCAGGTAAACGAACCGGGTGTGTCAGTGCACGTCGCATTGCTGCTGCAGGTGTTCGTGCCGTTTGTGCACTCGTTGATGTTGTTACATGTCATTCCGTTGCCGCTGTAGCCGGTTTTGCAGGCGCAGGTGAACGACCCGACAGTGTTGGTGCAGTTCGCGTTGCTGCTGCAGGTATTCGTTCCGTTTGTGCATTCATTGATATCAGTGCAAGTCACCCCGCTGCCGCTGTAGCCAGTGTTGCACGCGCAGTTGAACGAACCAGGGGTATCGGTGCAGGTCGCGTTATTACTGCAGTTGTCGGTGTTGGCCGTGCATTCGTTGATGTTGTTGCAGGTCATCCCGTTACCGCTGTAGCCGCCATTACAAGCACAGGTAAACGAACCGGGCGTGTCGGTGCACGTAGCGTTTGCGCTGCAAGTATCGGTGTTTGCCGTGCACTCGTTGATGTTGGTGCAGGTCACGCCGTTACCGCTGTAGCCCGCATTGCAGGCACACGAGAACGCACCCGGGGTGTCGGTGCACGCCGCATTTGCGCTGCAGTTATCCGTGTTGGTCGTGCATTCGTTGATGTTGGTGCAAGTCACACCGTTGCCGCTGTAGCCGCCGTTGCAGGCACAACTGAAACTTCCGATCGTGTTGGTGCAGGTCCCGTTATTGGAGCAATTATCGGTGTTGGTCGCACATTCGTTGACGTCGCTGCAGGTTTTGCCGTCGCCTGCATATCCGTCGTTGCAGGCACACGTGTTGGCTCCGCCGCAAGTTCCGTCGCTCGAACAGGTTCCGCAGGCCGCAGTTCTAGGGGCTCCACAATTATCGGTGCCCGTCACATTCCCGCAGTTCTTTCCGATCCGACCACAAAACGCGATATCGGATTCTGGGGTGCAGCCGCAGGTGTTGGCTTCACCGGCCCCGCCGCAGGTTTGTGGGAGCGCGCAACCGCCACAATTGACGAGCCTGAGCTGGCCACAAATATCGGTGTCTTCCAGGGCCCCACATTCAGCGTTACGTTCGGCGCAAAAATCAGCGTCAGTCTGTAGGCCACAAGCACACGTATTTGCGGTTCCTCCTCCGCCACACGAGGCAGGAGCAATACACGTTCCGCAAGTTTCGGTGCGGGTGATCCCACAATTATCAAGTTCGGTAAGTTCGTCACAGGTCGCCACGTAGCGGCTACAAAACTGAGAACGAGTTTCTGAAACGCATCCACATACGTTATCCACACCGGCCCCGCCGCAGGTTTCAGGTTCTGTGCATTCGCCACAGTTCACCGTGCGGGACATTCCACAATTATCGGGTTCAACCACGTCGCCGCAGTTGAATCCAGTGCGGGCACAAAAGCCGAGGTCGTCTTCGGGCTGACAGACGTCTGGCGTCATATCAACGATGACCACAGCGTCGCTGCCAATATCGCCGGCATCAAGCTGTGCTTCTAGATCAACCCAATATCCGGACTCGCATGTGCGTCCTGCCTCGATTTTCCCTTCCTGGTCGCAGCTCAGATCGCCAAGGCCTGGATCGTAGTTGCAAGACCAAAGGCCCAACGAAACCACAACAAATCGGAGCACGTCTCTCATCATCATAAACTCAACCTTTAGAAGGATTGTCCTTAGCTTAGCCTTGCTGGCATCGGTGTTCAAGGCGCTTGACAGCATAAGCCCAGCCCGTCATCTTCAATGTCGCACGAACACCTACATCATTTGGAAATGCATGACTGCAAAGATCCACTGGATAGCCGCTCTCGTACTCTTGCTTGCTAGCGCATGCGGCACAGACGACTTTGGTGATTCAGAGCCATCGGCTCATGACGAACCGTCGGACTTCATCGTGTCGAGTGAAAGTTGGGGAAAGGCCGACGAACTCAGTGCAAATTTCAATAAAAACACGATCGTGTCCGACGCATTCTTCGAAGATGTAGACGCGGTCGACGGCGACGATATCCAGGCTTTCCTTGAGGACACCCCTTATGGCGGCCGATCTTGGATGGCTGACGAAAAGGTAGACGGAGTAAGGGCTGCCGACCTGATGGTCTCGGCTGCACGCGCGGAAAATATCAACCCAGTCATGCTTTTGATCCGCCTACAGGTTGAACAAGGTCTAATCAGCAAAACTTCAAGACCGTCGCAGGCAAAAGTGAACCGAGCATTGGGATGTGGTTGTTATGACGGCTCGTCATGCGCGTCGCAGTTCCGCGGTTTCGAGAAACAAATGGCCTGTGGTGCTCAAACCCATCGGAAATTATTTGATGGCTCGACCGATGACGGCGCGTGGCGTTCGGGCAGGGCAAAAAAGACCTCCGACCGCATCTGGATCACACCATCCAATCACGCCACGGCAGCCCTGTACGGCTATACTCCATGGGTTTTGACGGGTCGCGGTGGCAACTGGCTGGTCTGGAATATCGCCAAAAAATACGTCAAACATTTTGCTGACTTGGGGCATTACCATGTGAAGCCTGCCCCTTGGATTGGCACCCCATGTGTCAACGATTCAGAGTGTGGCTTTACTGGCAGCGGTCAGGCCGGATTCTGTAACGACTTTGCGGGCGTGGACGGTCAGACCTACGGGTTCTGCACAGTCATGTGTGAAGGATACTGCCCGGATCGAAATGGCCGAGCGACCACATTCTGCGTGGCCGGGGAAGTCAACGTCGGACTTTGCGCTTCGCGGACAGATGAACTGAACACGTTCTGCGAAGGCATACCTGGCACGGTCGAGACCGAGCTTGAGCGATTCATTGGTGATTCGAGCGCTTCAAGCGCCACCGCCACGGTCTGCGTCCCTTGAATTTGAGACGATGGCTCATTGTGTTGTGTGCCAGTTGTATTTGTGGGACGGCTTGGGGCCAGACAAAACTCGATTATTCGCAGGGCGCCCTCCTCAACTCCAACCGTATCATCGGGATGTCAGGAGCGTTTGTTTCGGTCGCAGAGGGCGCCGATGCACACCTGATTAATCCTGCGTCCTTCGCGATGCGAACGGCTCACCGTCGAAACGAGTTCTTCGACTGGGATTGGTCGCTCTACTTTCTATCAGATGCGGCCGCAAGCGACGGATCTACGCCAGAAGCTGGTACGCCCGAGGGGTTTGTAGACAGAACGACTTTCTTGGGGCTTGGGTTGGACATGCGCCTAGGATTGGTCGGCGCAGGGCTACATGCTTACTCAAAAACCTATGAAGTCTCGCTACCCACCTATTCCAGCGACGGCCGCCTGATCGAGACAAACTATGAGCTGAGCCAAACGATTCTGGCATTCGGCGTCGGCATGGCGGCGCCTTGGATCGACAGTACTTTTGGGGTCTCTTTGAAAGGCGGAAATTTCGATATCAGCGGTTCGACGGCAGGACCGCTGCTGAAGCTCAACGGAATTGGGGTGAGCGCTGGAGCCGTATGGCACCCCAAAAACAAGCCCTACCGGGCCGGCATGGTGGTCACGTCACAAGTGCGTGTAGCCAATGTCGAAGCGGTGCCACCGTCGGATTTCTCTAATCTTGCGGTCCAGTCGATGGCCGTACCGGGTCAGGCCGCGTTTGGCGCGTCTTGGATGTTTGGGAAACGACGTTATAACCCGCCGCAGACTTGGGGAATGGACGCTTTCACAGCCAGTACCGACGACCGTGTGATCCGCCGGGAGTACATTTTGGCGTCTGTGGATTTGGTGCTGGATATGCCCACCCAAGACACCATTTCTGTCGCATCGTTCTTGCGGGGTCCGCCGTTGGCATCGGGTAAGAACTTGACGGTTTCGCCGCGGACTGGCGTGGAGTCTGAGTTTTGGGCCAATCGCATGCGTGCCCGTTCAGGCGTCTACTATGAACCCAGCCGTGTGGAATCGGCGAGCGGCAGAATGCATTTTACTGCCGGCGCCGACCTGCGCGTGTCGTTCATCACCGATTGGAACCTGAATTTTGTGGTGGATCTGGCCCCTAACTACCTTAATGGCGGGCTGGGACTGTCGTTCTGGCACTAGGCGCGATCGGGCTGTCACGGGAGGTCAGGTGTCGGGCGGTCAGGTGTCGGGCGGTCAGGTGTCGGGTCGCGTCGACGGGCGAGTAGACCGGGGTCAAGCGGACCGGTTTCGGAATCGAGCCACGGCAAACATCAGAAAAACGAAGGTCATCAACGTGATGCCACTGCTGATCAGGACTGGCTTGAGCGAGATCTTCACGGAGACGCGCTGCCAAATGTACACATGGACATCCGGTGATCGATCGATGACTCGAAAATGATAATGCCCTTTCTCTAACCTAACCTGACCGTCACAGCGCTCCCCCACATTGTCCGGATGGGAAGGGTCAATCATCCCAACCATGGCATCGTCCGAATTCAGGACTTCAATCAGGCCGACACATGGAATCGAAGACCGGAGAGTGTAGGTGTAAGGCCTTCGGTCCATTTGAAATTCTGGTTGCGTCGAGATGATGTTGTCGTAGATCGGTTGAGAGTCTTGATACACGCCCCAAAAAACCAGATTGACCACGCTGGCGGCGACGAAGATTATCCCCAAAAAGATGATAATCCACTCCTCTTTACGGGGTATTCTCAATCAGTCCCTCTTCCCTCATCTTGGCAAATCCAGAACGAAACTCAAGGCAGGCCATAGGGCCTGCGTACCAGGCACAACTCCTGAGATCTGAGACCCGAGACCTGAGACCCGAGACCCGAGACCTGAGACCGGAAACCTGAAACCGGAAACCTGAAACCTGATAACGGCCGAAGGCCTACAAAAAGCTGTCGTCGAAGTCGAAATCGATGGAGTCGGGTTCGATGTTCACAGAGTGCAGCAACGCAGCAGCAGAACGGCCTACAATCACGGCGGTGGCACCCAGGCTGCGTTCGATATTCACGAGCATCTGAATCTCGACGATCGGCTCAAGGCGGTCAATTCCGTCCGTGAGTGGGTCGATAAATCTGCCCGATTTCTGAATCGTGAAATGCAGATGGTTGCCCGTTGCGCGGCCGGACGCGCCAACCTCACCGAGTTTCGTACCGGCTTCGAGCTTCTGGCCCCGAGAAACATTGAATCTCGATAGGTGTGCATAACCCGCGATATAGTCGCCATGGTCAACTTTCACTAATCTTCCGTACCCACCGCTCCAACCCGCGCTCAGCACTACCCCGTCATGCACCGAAAGCACAGGAGTGCCTCGGGGAGCCGCAAAGTCCACGCCATTATGGAGCCTCCAGGTGTGGAGTATAGGGTGAAAGCGCATTCCGAATCGGCTCGAAATCCTCACCAGAGATTGGTGCGGGAAACGTGCGCGTTCCCTCTCTTCTAGGTGTTGAGCTGCCTTGGTCAGGCCGCCGCTGAGCTGTTCAAAAGTCCAGCGCGTTGCATCGCCAGAAACCAAAGGCGCAAGCCCACTAAGAGCCTCACGCTCAGCCCTGCGAACTTCTCGCCCGGCCTCGTAATAAGGATGATTTGCTGCCAATGGAGTGGTGACCACAGACGCCTCAAGCGCCGCGATGCCGGAATGGTGACAGAAAGCAAAGCTGAACAGGGAAATCGAGAAAATTACTGCGAGATTTCTAGCCTGCCGTTTGACGAGACGAGTCAGCGTCAAAACCACCTCGGGTTCGGTTCATAAAATGAAGGACGGGCAATCTACAGCAAACGCACCAATATTGGCAACTTTCGAAGTTTCGCCTGTTTCAAGGCATCTAAGGCGTGGCTGGGAAACCTAGGACAACCGGACTATTTGTCGCTGTGACGGCCGAATTTGCACCATTAATAGTCACCGGGCTCCAAAACGACTCTTGTTGCGACATGGGTTGAGCCTGTGTCTGAAACGTCATCAGGCCATCCACGAACACCGAAACCGTGGCGTTGCTGACACCGAGACCTTGGTCGGCGTAATAATAAACGCCAACCTTGTAGATTAAGGAACCAACCGGAGCGTCATGCTCTACCTCCTCTGGCCCCATTCCATCGGTGTCGTCGATCGTCAATTCCGGCACGGAATCGGTGGCCCAACTGGCCTTCGAATTTCGCCAAAAGATGTCGTAGGGTGCTTTGTCCCATTCCCCTAAGGGATGAAGATAGTGCAGATCCATGTCGGTCCCGACCGTGTCTGTCTGGTCCAGATCGGCTGGGGTATCCCAAAGCAAGGTGATGCGAAATCTTTTGGCTGGGGCGTCAACCGCCTGCACATTCAGGCGAGCTGGCATGCAACTGACTAGTCCGAGTGAGTCGCGTACGGTCAATTCCACCACATAAACACCGGCCGTTTGAGTCAACAACTCGACCTCAGGCTGAGTATTGGAGCCAGAAAACATGACAGTGCTTCCGGCCGGCCGGCTCAATATCGCCCACGAGTATGTGGCGATCATTCCCTGTTGCGCGGTGCTTGATAATCCGGAGAACCTCACATTACTTCCGGTGGGCACCATCAGCGGCGACGCCGTGGATCCGATACCCGTAGTAATTCTGGCAGTGGGGCAGAGGTTATCTGGGGCCACGCCAAAGCCGACAACCGAAACGACCAACGCTCCTGCCGAGGTTTGAATGGGTACCTGGGTTGCAAATTGCCCCGCCGTTGTCGGTGAAAACACCATCTGGATGTCGGCGACGTCACCGGGTTCAACTCTGGTGGCAGCCAACAAGCTGATCGGCGCTGTCGCGGTCAAGTTGACCGTCAACGGCACCGTGTCGGAACAGTTCTCGATCTGAACGATTTGGGTCGCAGAATTCCCGACGACGACGGTCTCAAAATCGACGTTTGAACGTTTCAAAGCCGCACACGGGGTGCCATCGATCGAAGCGTCGTCAACCGACGAATCGAACGATGCGTCCTCTTGCCCCGCATCCAGCTGAGCTGCGTCACCGTTGGCGTCCTCGGCACCCATATCAGATTGTGGATCTGGCTCAAACTTCCCTTTCTTGGTGCTTTCGCCACAAGCACTCAGGAATAACAACATCACTAAAATCCATTTCATTCGAACTCCTACGAGGCTTCCAAAAGCGGTCACCTCATTCAACACATTCAGTTTCAATTATGACAGACTTGTAAGAGAACCCAAAATCCGAGGGCTTCTACGAACTTCTGCATCAGCGGCCGACCCCAAAAGATTGGCGTTCTAACTTCTGATATGGTTCCCTTCTTAGGTGGTCTTAGACGCCGATTCAAGGCGGCTTATTCCATCGGAACCTCACGTAAAGGCATTTGTGATCGAAGAAGAAGAAATCAAACCGCCGTCTAAAGCACGCACCGTCATCATTGTGTTGCTGATCGCATCGATAGCAATCGCGGCCATGGGAAGCATCGGGGCGTTGTCTGGCGCCGGATTTTTCAGCTACCGAACCTTTCTGTACGGAACAGGCGAGCTGTATGTCTTGAACATGAACGAGACACCGTTGTGGGTTTCGGTGGATGGACGAGAACGCGCCGAAGTCCCAGCTTTGAATGCTAAAATCGTGGAGTTGATCGGCGGGACCTCCGAGGTCGTTGCGACGGATGCAGCCGGTCAAATCAAGGGTCGCTACACCATTGACGCAAAAAACTCCGACGCGTTTTTGAAACTCAGTGACCAGCAGTGTCTAGCTGCAGTCAAACTAGACTCGTTTTACCGAGGCGGCGGGAAACAGGACATTGAGTTTGCGGCTCTCTTGAACGAAACAACGCGAATTTGGGTCCCCGAATCCCATAATGTGGTTTGGCCGCGCAAGGAATTTCCAAAGGCGTTATCGGCGGAAGACGGACCCGGTATTTGGCTGGAACTTGTCGGGTGTCCCCTACTTGAAGACCCGAAATTTCTGGACGCCTATATTGCCGTCCGGCTGGAAGACCGCGTAAACAAGGCGCGTGGAACTGAACCAAAGAAATAGAACGGAAAAATCATGAAGTATTACCTATCTGCCCTTCTGGTTCTTGGCCTTGCGGCGTGCAGCGATGACAGCGGCACCAACACGCCGCGTGATTTTGGAACCGAGGACATGGGGTCTGACCTTGCGGTGATCCCCGACCTTCCCAAAGAAGATGTCGCCATGACTCCGCCCGAGATTTCGCTCGACGTCGATGTGTTGCTCTACGAGCGCGTAGAGATTGGTCAATCGCGCACTAAGTCGATTTTTGTGACTAATCTTGGCACCGAAGATCTGGTGATCGCCAGCGTGTTGCTGCAGGAACTCGACCGCCAGGGGCCCTCGGAATTCAAGCCCGGCGCAAAATGGGTCACCGGGACGACAATCGTCCCAGGGAATACCTTTCTTGAACTCCAGGTGGTTTACGAGCCTACCGACAACGAAACCGACCGTGGAACGGTCACAATTGTTTCGAACGACCCTGATGAGCCACAGATCGAGGTCCGCCTGCAGACCGTAAACGCTTACCCGGACCTAGACGCCCCAAAACTCGTGCGCTTTGGAAATGTCGCTCCAGGGGCCAGCGAAACCCAGCGGGTGTTCATGTACAACCGCGGTGCGGTGCCGCTTACGATTTCAGCTGTGGTGAAGACCGGGCTTGGGCCGTTTGCGGTCGAGTTCATCCCGACCGAGCCGTTGCCCCGGATTCTTCAGCGCGACGAGCAGTACGCCTTTGATGTCGTTTACACACCCAACGACACCGATGTTCATCGTGCGACTTTGAGCTTAACCACCGATGACCCCAACGACTCGCCCTACGAGATCGCCGTTTTGGGCAATTCACCTTCGGCGTGTCTTCGCCTGACGCCGGCCGGTGGAGATTTTGGCATGGTTGCCGAAGGGGAATCAGCGACCAAGGAATTCACGATCTTCAACTGCAGCGACGTGCTGCCGTTAAGCATCTCGAAGGTTGAATTGGTGGACGATGCCGGCGGGATTTTCACGATGAACGCGGTGGCCACCCCAATCGACTTGGGTGGTTTTGAAACTTCAAAGTTCTCGGTATCTGGCGTGGGCGCTGCAACCGAGGCGGTCGGTGAGGTGTTGATCGAATCGAACGATTCGCAGAGCTCGCCGCAGCGGGTTGAACTCCGGATTCGGCCGGCGCTGTAAGTCGGTTTTCAGCTATCAGTTAATCAGGTTTCAGAAATTGTAGGCATTGATAACTTCTTATGGAAGGTCACAGGGTCGCTATAAGACTCAGTCGTCTCGAAGATTGAAACAATGGATTCGACCTCGGGTAACGAGCTCTCCAAATACATGAATGAGCTGTCATGAAGTCCGAAAAAAATCCATGTATTATTTGATTTGATGCCGGCATCCAGATTGTAAGTCCACTCGATTGATGAACTTAGAATTGTCGTGAGAATGTCCGTGGTCACTTGGATGGCATTGTGTTCATCCAGCCTAATATCCCATTCGTTGACGGTAAATCCGTAGCCATTCACTCGAAAAAGCCAGACGTCGGAAGCACTAAACGACGTCAATATTCGATCGAACAAGACATCTAGAGGGTAGCCACATGGACTTTCGTTTCTGTCATGTATTGTGTAATTCAAAATGCCTCGAGATTTGAATTCGTCTCTATCCAGATCATCGTATTCTTGCTCGAAGACACTCTGCGATCCGCTCCCGAACGATCGCCGGAAATCCAAGAACTCCAGGAGGATCATTGCTTTCGAGCAGAACGAACGAGCCATCGGCTTGGGTGAGAAAGTCGAGTCCAAGTGCATCGGCTCCAAACGCGTGCCTGACCGTCTGAGACCAATCCAGCAATTGTTTTGGCGGCGAGATGAGCTCGTAATGTGACGTGTTCACGTTCGCTCGCCAGTCTTCACTCCGCCGTGACATCGCCCAAACATCATCGCCAACGACTAAGCAACGGATGTCGGCCGAGTAATCAATCAATGGTTCGATACCGATGTATGGGGTTTGTGAAATCTCAGTTAACGCGTCTTCGACCTCGGCATCGTTTCGAACCAGGCACTTTCCGAAGCCACCGTGCAAGTTTCCGAACTTCAAGACCGCGGGATATCTGAGGGGAGTTTGGATGTCTCCCACGACTACGGAAAAGTCGATCACTGGAAGTCCAAGTCGCTTCAGGTCGATCAGCATCGAGAGCCGGTCGTAACCTTTGAGAATGCATGTGGGTGGATTGACGCACGGCACCCCGGCGAGCCGAATCAACTCGATGCAGGCTCGGTGCGATTCTTTCGGTGTAACTGCCCCGAGACGCCACAGAATGCCGTCAGGACGATAATCACCACGGCTATCCGAAATCAGCAGTTGGCCCGATTGATAACTCCACGTCGATTTTTCAAGATAGACTTGGTGGACGTTCGAGTTCGGAAAAAGTGGAGCCCAATCAAATAAGCCATTTACGACCACGATTGTGTTCACCGAAAACCCTGTAGTTTAAAAAATGGGTGGAGCGAATCACACCAAACACAATGAGGTTACTGGCGGATTTTGGTCAGGAACTCGTGCATTTCCGGCCATTTCCGGCCCAACCAATCGAACTCGCCGCGTTGAATCGGCATCAAAGTCCTGACCGCGTCATCGGCTTCGCGCTGCGCATTGAGCTGCTCAAGCGCAAACGCCCGCATCATCAATAGAGCTCGAACGCTGGGCGGCCGCAGGACATCCTCGGCGGTAGGTCCGTTGCGCCGCATGATTTCGAGTGCGGCCTTGGGTGCGTTGCCACGTAATGCGATGATCACGTCTGCCACGCTTAGTCGGATGACTTCATCGCCCTTGAGCTTCTTGGCCGCTCGACGACGATAACGTTCAGCGTCTTCTTTCCAACCCAAGAGCGCAGCGCACGCAGCCATTTCAGCGAGCAGCAAGGCTTCG
This sequence comes from Bradymonadaceae bacterium, assembly GCA_037968515.1. Lineage (GTDB taxonomy): Bacteria > Myxococcota_A > Bradymonadia > Bradymonadales > Bradymonadaceae > JBFFMO01. The sequence continues at coordinate 8,173 of JBBKVQ010000442.1, read as the reverse complement.
TGATTACCGTGGGCGCCGTAGGCAAACCGTCGTGAGATCAGGACGCTATTAAACACCGCAAAGGCCCGGCGCAGCTTACCTTGGAGCATGAACGCCACGCCTGTATTGAATACATAAACGGCGTGTCCATTGGTCTTGCTGTAGGTCTGGGCCAAACCCTGAAATGCGTCACTCGCTTCTTCGAAACGTCCTTCATTCAACATCAGGATCGCGTTCTGATTGGCCTCGACCGCGCGTGCGTCTTCGACCCGAACCCGCGAGATAATCACGATGATCGACAGCACGGCGAGAATCACAAAAAACGGCGAAAACGCGTTCATTACGAAGACGGTGAATGCGGCGGTCGCGATAAACACAAACCCCGCTGACGCACGGCGGCGCCGGGGACGCAGCCATACTTCGGCCGGCACCAGTTCAGTGGGCTTGATGCGCTCTTTGTAGCGGACTGGCAACGTTTCCAATATTCACCTTCGCTGTACCTCGCCTAAACGCTTGAGGCGGCCCCGATTGTTCCCGAGTTTCACGCCAAAAGTGCCTTTGCACGGGCGACAATATTCTCGGGCGAGAAACCGAACTTCTCGAAGAGTACTTCCGAGGGCGCCGAAGCGCCAAAACTATCCATCGTCACGGTATCGCCTTCGGCGCCGACCCAACGTTGCCATCCCATCGCGATACCGGCTTCAACGGCCAATCGCTTAGGAACGCTATTGGGTAGGACCCGCTCGCGCCAGGCATCTGGTTGGTCTGCAAAAACTTCCCACGACGGCATGCTAACGAGTCGCGCGGCAATACCTTCTGCCTTGAGCATCTCCCAAGCTTTAAAGGTCGGATCGACTTCGCTGCCGGTCGCAATCAAGATGAGCGTCGGATTTGGCGCGTCGGCCACAACGTAGGCCCCGTGCGTCGCATCGCCAAACGCTCCATTCTTGGAACGGTCGTACGTTGGGACGTCCTGACGCGTGAGCACAATTGCAGTTGGGCCCTTGGTTCGTTCAATCGCGACCTTCCAACATTCCGAAACTTCATTGGCATCGGCTGGACGCAACACGGTGTAATTTGGAATCGCGCGCAAGCTGGCCAGATGTTCGACGGGCTGATGGGTTGGGCCGTCTTCTCCGAGACCGATCGAATCGTGCGTGAAGACCATCAATGATGGAATATGGCTGAGCGCCGCGAGCCGCAACGCAGGCCGCATGTAGTCGGCAAAAACCAGGAATGTCGACCCAAAGCCGCGGACTCCGCCATGAACAGTCATACCGTTGGCAATGGCGGCCATGGCGTGTTCGCGGATCCCGTAATGAATATTCTGACCATTAAACGAGCCGGTATTCATGACACCGAACTGTTCGTGCAAGGTCTTTGTCGAACCTGCAAGATCGGCAGATCCACCGGTCAGCTCTGGTAAAACTTCGTAGACTTTTCCGATGACCTTTCCACCAGAAGCGCGAGTGGCCATGCCCTTTTCGCTCGGTTCAAAGACCGGCAGTGCCTCGGCCCAGTTCGAGGGTAATTGACCAGAAAGCCGACGAAACAGCTCGGCGCTGGAGGCGTGCGTCGCAAGCTGTTCCAACCAAGCACCTTCGAGCTTGGCGCCGCTTTCGCGTGCGTCCATGTGGGCCTTCACCTCGGCCGGAACCGTGAACGGTTCTTCGTAGGGCCAACCAAGCGCCGCTTTGGTCTTCTTGATTTCGTCCCAACCCAGCGGCGACCCGTGGGAGCTTGACTTGCCGGCTTTGGCAGGGGAACCAAATCCAATCACAGTGTGCACCGAAATCATGCTGGGTTTGTCCGTCACTGCTTTGGCGCGCGTAATCGCTGCATCGATGCCGTCGATGTCGTTGCCGTCTTTGACGCGATCGGTATGCCAGCCGTAAGCCTCATACCGTTTCAGGACGTCTTCGGAAAACGAAATATCGGTCGCCCCATCGATGGTGATATTGTTGTCATCATAGAGGAAAATAAGTTTTCCTAGACCCAGATGGCCAGCAATCGACGAAGCTTCGGCAGTGATGCCTTCCATCAAGTCACCATCTGAACAGATGCCAAACGTGTAATGGTCGATGATATCGCCATATTTTGCGTTCAATTGGGCCTCTGCCATCGCCATGCCGATCGCGGTCGAGAGGCCCTGCCCAAGCGGCCCAGTCGTCATTTCTACGCCGGGCGTCAAGCCAACTTCGGGGTGGCCCGGAGTGATGCTGCCCCACTGACGGAAGTTTTGGATCTGTTCCATCGTCATGGCTTCGTAGCCGGTCAGATGCAGCAGGCTGTAAAGCAACATCGAGGCATGCCCATTCGACAGCACAAAGCGATCACGATTCGCCCACGTCGGATTGGCCGGGTTGTGCCGTAGGTGTTTGGTCCAGATGGCGTAAGCCGCCGGAGCAAGACCCATCGGTGCGCCGGGGTGGCCGCTGTTGGCCTTCTGAACGGCGTCGATGGACAGTGTACGGATTGTGTTGACGGCGAGTTGTGTGATGTTCGACATGGTGCTCCCAAGCTGCTTCGGCGGGTCCGTTTTGCCGATTTGGGAGCGTGATGTCAATCACCGAGACTTATCGATTCACGCAAGACTGACCTAACGAACACCGCTCACCAGGTCCGTGTTTTGGTCAAAACCCGAGGGCGTCGCGACGGTCGGTGTTTGTTCGCGGTTGTCACGACGGGCATCGGTTTGAACCGCTTCCACCAAGTATTTTTTTAGCTCGGCCACTGTGATATTCGAGTTGCTGTTGGTATCCGCGGCGCCTGTCAGGCCATTCAGCAAATGGTAGGTAAACAGGCCATGCCCGCTCTGTGTATGTGCGCCGGTCGTTTCGCTGGCGGCCGAGGCCGAAACAGTCACGACGCCGCCGGTGGTTTTGATTTCCTTAACCGGCACCATTGGCCGAGTTCCTTGGGCCAGGACACTGCGCTCCCCACTTCCCGAGAAGCAGGCATCCAAAAACAAATAGACGGTCTGTTTATTGAGTTTTCCTAACCGGTCTTGAAGGTCGGCGACCTGCATTCCACCGCTTTTGACGTAGGTCGGATTTGCGTCATAGGGCATCAAATAGGCGCTGCCTTCCTCGATATCCGGCGCGCCGTGCCCCGAGAAAAACACATAAACTTTGCCGCCTGGTTTCACGGCATTGCGGGGCAGCCACTCGTTCAGTGCGGCCGACATGTCGGCGCGGCTGGCGCGTTCGTTTTTCAAAACCCGGATATTGGCTTCTGGAACGTTGAGCGTGTTTTGCGCAAACTTTGCAAAGGCGTCGGCGTCGCTCTGGGCGCCCGAAGCTGGGGCGAGGTTCTCACGGTAGTTTTCAACGCCAATCACGACAGCCCAAGAGTTGCTGCCATCTGTATTGGAAGTCGGGGCTGGATTCGGTTGAGATTGAACCGCGATCGGCTGGGCGGCCATCACGCCGTTGGTCGACGATGCATAGGGCTGCAAGTCAAGTAGGGTAAGGGCGTTCACAATGTCTGCAGCCACCGAGCTCGGGTCTTGGCCCATCGCTGAAGTGTCGGTTTTTGACGCGATAATGGCCTGATTTCGCACGTCGATGAGTTCCCATTTCCACTTGGTGGCATGGGTGAAATTCACGTCCTGAATCGTCAGATGGATCTTAAGGTCAGCGCTGGACGCGTCCACGACGGGGACGCCGTTTTTAGATTCCAAAACAAACTGGTTCAGGCTGCCGGCAACGTCGTCTTTGAAACTAGGGACAAGCAAGGTGTCCTGGTCCACTTCGATGGCGATTTTGACGGTCGCGGGAGTGGCCCGTTGCCCAACATTTGTCGTGGCACAGGCCGATATAGCGACAGCCGCACTCGCAGCAAAAAACCATTTATTCATGTCCAGTCCTCCAAAAACCCAATCGACCCATTAACGACGCCGACGGAACCAAAGCCCAGCAAATCCAAGCAGGAGCAACGACATGTCGACGTCGTTGGTGGCTGATGAACAACCGCATCCAGAGTCAACTGCCGAATATCGCGTCACCGTCTGGCACTCGCCCTCGTTCATTTCATACCCCTGACGGCATGCACATTCAAAGGCGCCATCTTGATTCACACACACTTCGGTTTCACCGCAGACGGACTCGACGCACTCGTCGATATCTTCGCAGAGTGTTCCGTCACCGTTGACGTCCAAGAATCCATCCGGACAGGCGCCACAGGTGTACGAACCCGGAGTATTGCTGCATTCGACGCCCGTGCCACAGATGTCAGCGGTCGTGCACTCGTCGATATCTTCGCAAAGTGTGCCGTCACCGTTCACGTCCGTGAAGCCTTCAGGACAAGCCCCACAAACAAAACCACCTGGAGTGTTGTTGCAGACGACTCCTTCGCCGCAGCTATTCAAAACTTCGACACATTCGTCGATATCTTCGCAGAGGCTGCCGTCGCCATTCACGTCGGTAAATCCATCTGGACACGAGGTACACTCATATCCACCCTCGGTATTCGTGCATTCGGTCTGCTCGTCACAGGAAGTCGCGACTTGGCATTCATCGATGTCTTCGCACAGCGTCCCATCGCCATTCACGTCGGTAAATCCATCGGGGCATGCCGAACAGGTGAAAGACCCGACGCTGTTGGTGCAGGTTGAAAGCTGGTCGCATGGGACCAAGAGGCATTCATCGATGTCCTGACAAACTGAACCATCGCCATTGATGTCGGCAAAACCATCGGGGCAGTCGCCGCACACAAAATCGCCGACTGAATTCGTGCAGGTCACCAAAGCATCGCAGTTTGCTGTGCCTTCTTTGCATTCGTCGATGTCTTCACAAAGGGTGCCGTCGCCGTTGACGTCGGTGTAGCCAGCTGGGCAAATTCCACAAACAAACCCACCACTCGAGTTGTTACACATCACGTTTGGCGCGCAGTCTGCGGTGCCCAACGCGCATTCGTCGATGTCTACGCACTGGGTTCCATCAGCAAATGTGTCGGTGTAGCCAGCGGGGCAGGCATCACAGAAGAACCCACCCGCCGTGTTGTTGCAGGCTACCTGTGGGTCACAATTATCAAGCCCCATGAGGCATTCGTTGATATCGACACACTGTGTGCCATTGCCAAACGTGTCCACAAATCCGGTCTGACATGCGCCGCACGAAAACCCACCAGGGTTATTGAGGCAGGAAGCGTTTGGATCACAGTTATCAGTCCCCAGCGTGCATTCGTCGTCGTCTGGACAGCTTACGCCGTCGCCCGAATATCCGAGCATGCAGGCACATGAAAATGAACCCACGGAATTGGTACAAAGTGCGTTAGTGTCGCAGTTATCGGTGCCAAAAGCACATTCGTTGATATCGTCACAGGTGTATCCGTCGCCCGCAAAACCGACCTGACAAGCGCAGCTGAATGTTCCCACGGCGTTGGTGCAGTTCGCGTTGGCATTGCAGTTGTCGGTGCCAAGCGCACACTCGTCGAGGTCAGCACATGAGACGCCGTCGCCCGAAAACCCTGCGTCACAAGCGCAGGTGAACGACCCGGTCGTATTGGAACACGTCGCGTTGGTGTCGCAGTTGTCTAGCGCCAAACCACATTCGTCGACGTCGGAACACGAGACACCGTTGCCTGCGTAACCCTGGTTGCACGCGCATGAAAACGCACCGACCGTGTTGGAGCAGGTTGCGTTGGCGTCGCAGTTGTCGGTCGCCAAACCACATTCGTCGACGTCGGCACATGAGACTCCGTTGCCAGCATAACCGACATCGCAAGCACATGTGAACCCACCAACCGTATTGGTGCAGGCTGCATTGGTGTCGCAGTTATCGGTCGAAAGTGCGCATTCATCGACGTCGCTACAAGAGACGCCGTTGCCTGAATAACCCGCTACACATGCGCAGGTGAACGACCCTGCCGTGTTGGAACACGTTGCATTTGCAGAACAATTATCGGTCGAAAGTGCGCATTCATCGATATCAGCGCACGAGATGCCGTTGCCCGAATAACCAACATCGCAAGCACACGTGTATCCACCAACCGTATTGGTGCAGGCTGCGTTGGTGTCGCAGTTGTCGGTCCCAAGCGCGCACTCGTTGACATCATTGCAAGTAACGCCGTTACCCGTGAAGCCGGCATTGCACGCGCACGTGAACGACCCGGCGGTGTTGCTGCAAGTCGCGTTTGTGGAGCAGTTGTCGGTGTTTTCGACACATTCATTGATATCAGTGCAACCGACGGGTGGTGAGGTCAGCGTACAAGTATCGTTGGTGAGGGGAATCACATCGTTATTACAGACTGGAAAGCCTTCATAGCCCGTCGGGCATTGGTCGGAACCTGGTGAGATCTCGGAGCCGTCACACACTTCCACGCCAAAATGCGCATATCCGTCGCCACAGGTGTTGCTCTGACAGATCTCGGTGCACGCGCCGTTATTATCGTTGCCGGCACCTAGGTCGCAGTCTTCACAGGTCTCGATCGTGCCGTTTCCGCAGCTGGGCAAGGTGCCGTTAGCCAGTCGAAACTTAAAGATGCCTGGGTCATTGGCATTTGTGAGGTTAATCAGATTTAGAACAGCCGCCGAGCCCGAGCCTGGCAGACCGATCGCGTTGACCGTGTCGCCAGCGTCAATTCCAGCAGTTGCTGGCGTTCCGCCAAGGCCGCCAGTTCCCCCGCTAAGATCGCCCGTTGTCCATTCCAATCGATTATAACGAAACTCGATATCCGCGGTGGGAATGCCAGCGCATTCAGAAGCAGCGTTGGTTAACGTGATTTGATACGAGTTTAATTTGTCGGTCTTTTGGTTGTAATAGCCAACCTGGAACCAGGTAAAAATCACTCGTTTATTGGGGGAATCAAGACACGCAAACAGATTGCCCTGATTTGGCCGTAGATCGGTGTCCGCATAAAACACGGCGACGGCGGGGAAGTTCAAACCGGGAATGGCATTCGGGGTGTAGATGCTGTTCTGGGCAGCAAACGTGATGTTGCCGTTATTATTGACCCACACCGAAGTGTAGTTGCTGCCATCAATGCGGATTCCGCCGGGGAAAACAGACGACACATCCACCTGCGCGCCACCGTCATCAAGGTTCACGATCAATGGTCGCAACGAGGTGCCAAAACCACCGCTAGGGCAGGTTTCTAAGGTGGCGCCAAACGCTGGCGACGACCAAAAAACAGCTAACACAATGAAAATTAAAAAATTTCTCAACTAAAACCTCCCGCATACTTCTCAAGCGGCGACATCCTAGCGGCGAAAAGAATGATTTCAAGTGAATCCAACGCCAATCTGGCGCGTTAGGACCTTCATGAAGATTTTGCTCCTTTTGTTGATGTCGCTTCCGCTGCCTGCGCTCGCCCAAAAGCCGGCAACATATGCGTGGGTCGGTGCCGCGGAGATCTCGACACAGCGCATCGAAGATCAATATACACCGCCCAAGGGTTTCAATCGTGTGAGCCTGAAGTCCACCGATTTTGGTTTTTGGCTGCGTGGATTGCCGCTTCGGCAAGACCGTAAAGTCGTCAAAGCCTACGATGGGCGCGACTTGGCGAGTCCTTCAGCCGCCGTTGTACTGATGGACGTTGGAACGAAGGATTTGCAACAATGTGCCGACACCGCGATTAGGCTCTACGCCGAGTGGAAATGGTCGCAAGGCAAGGCCGACGAGGTGCTGCTGCACTTTACAAGTGGTGATCTCGTGGGCTGGAAGGCTTGGCGAACTGGCACACGCTGGTCGGTGAAAGGGAACCAAGTCAGCCACCGACAAAGCGCCGCGGCCGACTCCAGTTATCCTAGTTTCAAGAATTACCTGACCTTGATCTTCACGTACGCCGGTACGCGATCGTTGCCCAGCGATTCCGCGGCTGTGGCGACGGCGATGCCGGGCGACTTCTATGTTCAGTCCGGTAGTCCAGGTCATGCGGTTGTGGTGCTAGACGTCGCCGAGGATTCGGATGGTCGACGGGTGGCTTTGTTGGGCCAGGGATTTATGCCTGCTCAAGAACTGCATGTGTTGAAAGGCAGTGGCGATCGTGTTTTGGACGGCGTTTGGTTTTTGCTTCCGGACGGGAGTCATAAACAGCTCAAAACCCCGTCGTGGAAGGCGTTTGACGCCTCTGACCTGCGTCGTTTCAAGTAGCTCGCGGGGAATTCGCAACTTTTGAACAGCATTGACCGATAACCCATCTTGGGGGGTTCAATGGTGTCACTCACACACGAAACGATCGCTGATATCGCTGC
>JBBKVQ010000441.1:0-2778 GCA_037968515.1 Bradymonadaceae bacterium | reverse complement strand
GAAGTTCTGCGAGACTTGAACCTACTCAAGCACCAAAAAACTTTGAGCTTCGGCGAGAAGAAGATGCTTGAGAGTGCACGCCGCCTCCTAGTTCAGGAGTTGGCTATCGCGAAAGAGTCGACGGAAGAAGCAGTCACCGAAGAAATCGAGCATATTTTCGCGGCTTGAGTTATTCCGCGGGCGGTACGTCCGTGGGTTTCTCTTCCGGTTCGGCGGGTTCCGCTGGTTCGGAGGGTTGCGAAGGGATTTGTTCGCTCGGTTCGAGACCCTTGCTAGCGTTTCCAGTCCCTTCGGTTTCAGCGTGTTGTGAGCGGCATTCTTGGTCACAAGATCGTCGGTCGTCAGAGCATGCTGTGTAATCGCCGGGATTGCGCTCCGTGCACTGGGCGAAATTCATCGCACAAAAATCAAGACAACGAGGCGGTCCTTCAGCCGTGATGTTTTGGCCTCCGCCACTGCATCCAAGCCCTAGAGTCGCGATCAGCACTAGAATCATCTTCATACGGTTCTCCAGGTGCGCGCAATGTCTAGCAGCGCGCTTGCCATGGCGTCCACGGCGACCGTCAGGCAGTCCTCGTCGACGTCAAAATACGGGGTGTGCAACATATGGACGATGCCTTTGGCTTCGTTTCTAACACCCAGAAACAGATAACACGAAGGCACTCTTCGCGAGAACGATGCGAAGTCTTCTGCCCCCATTTGTGGTTCGTGAGCGACAACTCGGTCCTCGCCCAGTCGTGTCGTCAAATGGTCGACCACCTTTCTTTCAAGCGTTGTGTTGTTGGCCGTGAGCCGTGCTCCCGCCGTGAACCGAACCTTACCTTCCCCTGCAAGTCCTTGCGAAACGCCGTGAACGACGCGCTGCACTTCTTCCATTGCAAGTTCGGCGATGTCATCCGAGAGGGTGCGCAAAATCCCGGTGAGATGGGCTGAATCGGCAATGATATTATAGGAGTTGCCTGCCTCTAATTTTCCAATCGTTAGAACGCAGGCGTGTCGTGTGTCGACTCGTCTCGAGGTCACGGTTTGCAACGCTGTGATGACTTGGGCTGCTATGAGCACGGCATCCACACCCTCGTGTGGGTAGGCAGCGTGGGCTTTTTTGCCAGTGATTTCGATCTCGACAAGCTCGGATCGCGCCCACACGGGCCCGCCGGTGTACCCAATTTTGCCAACTTCGAGGGTTGGCATGACGTGAAACGCAAAGGCTGCATCCACGGCTGGGTTTTCCAGCACGCCTTCGGCCACCATGCGCTCGGCGCCAATGGGCTCGTCGACAGGGGAGGCTTCCTCGGCAGGCTGGAACACAAATTTGATTCGCCCGTGCAGGTGCTCCGTCTGAGTAGACAGTGTTTTGGCGATGCCAAGGCCGACAGTGGTGTGCACGTCATGTCCGCAAGCGTGCATGATGCCTGGTTCTTCGGACCGGTAGTCCACGTGGTTGAGTTCGTGGATCGGCAGGGCGTCGATATCTGCCCGAAACAGGAGCGTGGGGCCGTCGTGTCGGCCCTCAAGGATCGCAATCACACCAGTTTCGGCACAGCGCGTCGTGGTCATCCCAAGTTTTTGCAGGTGCGACTCAATGAACTCGGCGGTTTTGTGTTCACCAAACGAGAGTTCGGGATGCGAGTGCAGGTGGCGTCGAATCGCCACCAGTTCTTGGGCTGATACATCCAGCTTCATCGACGTCTCCATATCAGTGCCATCAAGGCGACAAGGATCATGCTGATCGGCGTCGGCGCTCGATGCAGTACACCGCAGCCGCAGCCCGCTTCTTCCAACACGTCGTCGATCCCAATTTCTGGAATCCCGACATCGGCCAATCCCATATCTGGATTATAATCTGGGACCTCGGTGAACGTCAGAGCGTATTCATACATGCGGTTATTAAGCGAGTCGTAGGCCAGCAGTCGTAAGCCGTTTTCATCACCCACAATGGCCGCTGGGGGATGTGGGCCGACAGCGTCAAGCCTCGCCATTCCGGGGGTCTCACCGTTTGCGTCTACAAAACGAAGGAACACGTTGGAATCGGTGACAAACGACACGACCAGATAATCCCCGTCGCGCCATGATTTGGTAGGTGGACCCAGGACCACGAATTTTCCGTCGGCAAACTGGTACGTGGAGTCAAAGGTGGCGCGGGTGATTTCCCGGCCAGAATCGTTTGTCGTCGCAAGCTCGGTCGATACCGAGGCGTCAGTGGGATCGAGCCAGAGCAGATTCAAAACGCCGGCAGCATAGAACATGCTGACGAGCGCTTTGTTTTCCCATGGGTCGTTTAGCGGGTTGAGTTCTTCGACGGATTCTCGGCCATCGTAGTTGAAGAACTGCAGTCCCTGCAGCCCGAGGGAGTCCAAAACGACGATGAATGTTCCATCAGGACGAACGGTTGCCTCGATCGGAATGCCGCCACCTGACTGGCCAATCGTCAGGCCAGAACGGATGACTTCTCCTGAGGTCACATTGACGATATGGGCCTGCGCAATGAATTTATCGTCGAGGCCGATCGTGAGTTTTCCGATCGTGAACGCCAGCAGTTTGTCGGATTCGGGGCTGTAGACCATCGTGTCAAAAGCGGTGAGGTAATCTCCTAAGAAGGCTCCTGTGCCGCTGGGTCTTGCCGTTGCATCAACGAGCTCGATATCGCGGATTTTCCAACGTTCGATGCCGTTTCCATCAATAAACGCGGTCATTCCTGTGACTTGACCGGGCATCGCTTGTGGGTTTTTTGTGCGTAAGAAAAAACCACCGGCCGGGTGGGCGATCATGCCTACGCAC
>JBBKVQ010000440.1:0-11276 GCA_037968515.1 Bradymonadaceae bacterium | reverse complement strand
AGCTCGACTCGCCCCTTGCCCCAACCACTAGGGTTTGCCCACTTAAAGCCAATGCAAATCCAAAAAAGTCGTAAGAACCAGTATTGGACGCCTTGATATAAGCCTGCTGTGCCCAGGTCGTTCCTGTGCGGGTGAACACGTAAACCGCTCCACTACTTGGGGCATCGTTGTTCGTCTGGTCCCCATTAATTCCGGTGGCAGAACTCCTTTCCTGCCACGCGCCCACGGCGAGCGTGTCGCCGTCCAGAGCGATAGCCGTGCCAAAACGGTCACCGGGATCGGTATTTGAGGCTTTCAGGTAAGCTTGTTCAAAGTCTGGACATTGCACCCCAAGGACCAACGCGCAGGCGTCTGCGACTTCGCAGACTGTATCGGCGCCGGCAGGATCATCGCCTGCCGGATTAATCGTGCCTGACGGGCAAGCGGTGCAGGTATTTGTGGACACATATTCGTTGAGTCCACACAACGCACCCACGTCGCAGGTAGTGTCCATGCCCGAAGCGTCGTCACCCGCGGCGTTGGTCGTTCCCGGCGCACAAATCGTGCAGACATTGGACGACACGTATTCGTCGACTTCACAAAAGACCGCATCACAAGCCGTGTCGGCTCCCAACGCGTCATCACCTTGCTCGTTTATTGTGCCATCAGGACAGGGTAAACACAGATTCGAGACCACAAATTGGTTCGACGGACAAAGTTCACCATCGCAAATCGTATCTGCGCCATTGGCGTCGTCACCCGGAAGATTTCGACCGCCGTTCTCGCAGGCCACACAAGCGTTATCGCGCACAAACTCGTCTGCCGCACATAACGTAGACTCGCATTGGGTGTCTGCGCCGCTGGCGTCGTCTCCGGCTTCATTCGTGGTGCCGGTAGCACACGGAACACACGTGTTTGATTCCACGCGACTATTCGAAATGCAGTAGACGGGAACACATGCAGTATTTCCGTCACCGGGGTCATCGCCCGCACCGTTGACCGATCCCAATGGGCACGCCTCGCAAACACCATCGACAAGGTGTTCTTGAACCTGACAGGTCACGGTTGTCGGGTCGGCCGTCGTGTCATCGGAACAACCCGCAAAACCCACAACACTTGCGACAAACAAAAGAATCAACAAACGCATTCTATTCTCCAAAATTCCAAATTCGGCCGCACCCTATCAGACTTCAACGTGCTCGACTCATAACGCTAAAACGATAACCATCGAGCAGCGAATCGTGGATACCACTTACCTCGGCCGAGTTCGCCACGGCTTCCGTCTGCCAAACGCCCGAGGAAATTTCCTCAAGGCTCTCAAACCCTAGAACAAACGGCTCGCCCATCCTTGCCATAGTCGACAAGAATTGTCGTGCCTCGGGCACCTCCGTTTCAAGAGTCGCTGAGGTGACATGGTCCACCCAGAGTCTGGATGCAGGCGACTCGACCGCGGTCGCCAGTCGCTTCGAAAGGTCCTGAAGTTCCTCGGCCGTCAGGTACATCGACAGCCCCTCCATGACGACCAGAGTCGACAAGTGTGGGTCAAAGCCCGCGTCGCAGATCGTGTCCAACCAGCCCACTTCTCGAACATCCGCAGCGACCAAACGTGTCGGGTCTGCCTTACCTGTATGTTTTTCGACTTCCCTAAAATGACGCACTCTATTTTTAATTCCCGGGTCCAAATCCACGCCGAACCATGTCGCCTGAGTTTCCAGCCTTAGCGGTCGTGTATCTAGGCCGATCCCGACCAAAAGGATTTGGCTGAATCGACCCGGCTCGGAAATCAAATGATCCAAATGCGCCGTCCTGGCTCGAACCATCGTCGGCAATTGAGGCATCACCTTACTCATGCGCGCAGCAAGGGCGCGCCCCTGTTGGCCGGCAACCTCTTGCGACCACTCGTCCTTTCGCAATCCAGCGATCAGCAGCGCCGACACTTTGTGCGCGTGCGCCTGAATCATGTTTGTGGGCTCACCGACCGCACGCGGATTCGACACGAGCACCATCTGGGTCAGCGAGACCCTCGAAACCACCCGTGCGTCTTGAAAGACCTCCATTGTCGTTTGAAACGTCGCCTGTCCGGTCTCGACGATATCGCGACGAATCCTCGCGATCTCGTCGCGATCGGGTTTCCAGGTTGTCGTTATCGTGCCGGTTCCCGCTGCCACATGTTCAATCGAACCACTGACCGTCCAAACCTGCATCGGAGCGCTGTGGTCCGGGTCATGGAACCCAATTGCGGTCACTCCTGGAAGGGCCGACAACACACCGATGGCGGCGATCCAGTCGGCCAGGAGGTAGTGATTAGATGCCAACTGAATTGCGTTCTGATTCATCGGCCCCTCCAGCAGAGGTATTTCGCCGGACGCGCCCCACAGACCAGTTTCGATAACTCGGCCGCCCACAAAACCAATCACCGGAACGATTTCATGGCATCGCTGGGTAAGGAGCTCGGGGTCGCATCGTTCGCGATGGCGCAACAGATCATCTTCATCGGGTTCAGACAAAAGCCACTTGTGCATCGGTTACCCCTACATTTTATGATACTTCAAATGCCGAAACGCGACTTTAATGGGCAACATGAAAAAACGCATCTTATTTATTCACGGCTTGGAAGGCAGCCCAAAAGGCACCAAGGTCATCAAGTTGCGCGAGCAAGGTTTTGAGGTTCATGCCGAAGACATGTTCATGTCGGTCATGGACTTAAAACGTCAGAATTCCGTGATTCGAAACCTTCTGCGGCTCAAAGAGCCGTGGATCGTGTTGGCCATCATTATCGGATTCCTGGCTGTTTCGGTGATGGAAGGCTGGGCGACTCAGAGCAACGCACTTTGGTTTGCCCTTTGCGCCATTTTGATGTCCCGTCTTTGGGTAAAGTTGAGGGCCAAAGATATGGCCTCCCAAGCCATGGGCAGCAGCTTTGATGCCTGTGTCGCGATTCAGGCCAATGCCGTTCGGGCGGTCAAACCCGATATTGTGGTGGGCTCGAGCTGGGGCGGCGCCGTCGCGGTAAAATTGTTGGCCGACGGCATCTGGAATGGCCCAACCATCTTGTTGGCTCCCGCCGCCGGTTCGGTCAGCCGCCGCACAGCGCGCAACGATTTCGAGGCCACGATCCAGACGCTGCGCGATAAGTGCCAGACCATCCCTGTCGTGATTTTCCACGACCCTACGGATGACGTTGTCCCATTCACCGACTCTGAGCTGATGGCAGCAGAAACAAATATCGAATTAAAATCGGTCGACGCGGGCGGACACCGCCTGCTCGGACTTCTGGACGACGGCAGACTCGCCGACGAGGTCCGCCGCCTCACGGATTAGTTTTCGTCGGTTTTCGCGCGATGACCAGTCGGCCTCGTGCGTAGGGAGTGCCTCGATAAGGCTCCTCGGTGCGAATCTCGAAGCCGCGCTCCCATAATAAAGCCGAAGCGCGCTCCAAAGAAAACGTTAAATAAAACATAATAAATGGCGGGTCGATTAATGCGTTGCGCACGTGCATCGCGGCATTAAATCCGCGCGCTATCCAATACGCAGGGTCGGAAATGGTGGGCATCGGTCCCGTAATGAAAATAAAACGGCCACCGGGACGCAAAGAATTCCAAACCAGGTCGATGAATTTCTTCTGGTCGGGCTGCAAGATATGACCAAAGGCGCCCGAAGTCGCAATCACGTCGAACTCCTCGTGAAAAGGCATCTTAAAAAGGTCCATCTCCTGAAAATCAACGTCGACGCCCTCGTTTTTAGCAAGCTTTCTTCCTTCCTCGAGCATGCCCGTCGACACGTCGATTCCCACTACGTGCCCATCGGCCTTTGCCGCAACGCGCCGAGCAATCGCACCGGTCCCGCAGGCTAGATCGAGCACATCCGACACTGGCTCCGACACCACCGCAACGACCAGAGGATCGACCAACGCGTCAGGCGTCCTGAACGGCGTGTGTTCGAATTTCGGCGCCAGCATGTCGTAACCACGCGTTGTCGACGACAGGGCTTGCCTGGCGAGCTCTAAGAGCGTTGGTCCTTTGGGGTCAAACATCAGGGCTCCACACACACGCCGTCGCGCGCGACACAGCGTTTTCCTTGTTTACACACAAAGGTATCTTTGCAGGCTGCATCATCGATGGCTACACATTTGCCGTCGCGGGTCGTGCAGGAGCCGTCATATCCGCAGCCCGTCCCGAACAAACATTGTTCACTCGCGACGTAGGGATTGCCACTCAATCCGCAGGTTTCCATCGGGGAAAGCTCGGGCAATTCTACAGCACAGCCCACGCGTTCGGCCGCGTAATAAAATTCTTCCACGTCTTGGGTTTTCGACTCCGTTGGAACCTTCGCCTCGAGCCAACCCTCAGTCGTGTATTTCGCATTCAGCGCTTGATAACCGACTACGAACGCGCCGCGTTTGGGTTCCGCACTGGCCTTCAATCGAATCGTGGTTTCAGTGCGGCACGACTCGCCAAACTCGATGGCCTGACATGGCTCCATAAATTGAACGAAGTCTTCACCGACCAGCAATTTCACCGCTTCAGGCGTGGCGTCAAAAATCCTCACATGGTGGCAGCCACCGCTCACATAAATCCCAAATCTCACTCCAGCGACTTCAAAATCTCCGCCATGATTGGTGCCACACTTCATCAAATAATCGAGTGGAACCTCGCCCACCTGAGTCGCCCCAAGGGTTTTAGTGAGTGCAACATAATCAATCTCCTTGCTCGGAGAAATCATGTGGTCCTTGAGTTGCATCGGGTAGTCGAACCCAATCACCAGCTCTTTGCGGGAAACATTATAGGAGACTGAACTCATTTCAGTTCTGGTCACATTAAGCAGATTATTGCCGTGTTTTGCGTAGAGAGCTGCCCACGGTCCCGTGCCGACCGGCCCCTGTTTCTGAGCGGGCTCCGGGGCAGGGGCGTCTTCGATTGCCGCGGGGGCCTGAACCACGTTTGCACCGCCGCAGCCGAACAAAAACAAAAGGACTAAAAATAACTTCGCACGCATAATATCTCGAGGTGGGTGAGAACTGCATCTTAGTAGGTGTTTCCTTCACGTCCAAAGTGTTGATCTTTTCTGTGGGACTCGGCAATGGCGATTAGCTCGCAGGATTAAACAGTATTCAGCCTGTGGGCTGCACGCAGCGACCGTCAAACCATTGACACCTCAGGACGCTGCTCTAGACTTCTGCACCAGATGTATATTCTCGCCTTTTTTCAAGAGCCCTAATCATGAACAAGAATTTATCGTCCGCTCTTTTTTGCTTGGTTGCCTTTGCAGGTTGCTCGGAGGACACCAAGACAGACGTGGGTGCAAACAACACCCAAAATACTCAGACCAATAATGCCACGACCAGCACAAATGGCGCGAACAACACCGACGAGGAAAACAACCAATCCTTGGGAACTTGGACCACTGAATTCGACGGTACGACCTACGATGGAACGACTGTTCAGCCGTTCTATTCGGAGAGCAACGATGTGCTGTCGATTGCATTTCAAGGGGGCCCCGCTGAATTCACGAGCCTCAGCATCGAGATCGACGGCGTCGGATATGGAGCCACCGGCACGTTCAACGCAGTGACCCACAGCATGCGCGTTACTGCTGGCGGTACCGGATTTACGTGTTTCAGCGGCGATGCCAGCACTTTTGCAGTGACGTTCGAGGAGATTTCTTGCTCGTCAATCGCAGTTTGCAGCGCCAAGGGCACGTTTACCGGCACCTTGGACTGCAACTCAGCCGGCGTCATTCAACTTGATGGCTCGTTCCTTCGCTAGCCACGCGCTCGGTTCGCGGGGCTCCAGCCGCGCATGCGATTCTGCGATTCTGCGACCGGGACGCGTGGCTCCAGCCGCGCATGCGATTCTGCGATTCTGCGCCCGGTGCGCGTGGCTCCAGCCGCGCATGCGATTCTGCGAACGGGACACGTGGCTCGCGTGTGTCTGTATAATCGCAGGAATCGCATGCAGGCCATAGGGCCTGCGCACCAAGCGCAGAATCACAACACGGCCGACCTCATTAAGGTCGGATCGTCGGGTGCGCACAGCGCAATGATAACCCGTCAAGAATCTGGCCGGCATTGACGATGAATCCCGACCCAAGAGTTCCCTCGGGACAGTAGTAGGGTCCAGACATGACTGCCACGCTCGTACCCAGGGTCGCAGTATCGGTTGGGGCGCCGTAGGACACGACAAACCCTGCATCCGTGTCACCGGTCACAATGACCGGCGCACAACTTGGTGTCAGCCGCTTGGCTCCGTTTTGATTGCCCATACCCGTCAAACCCACGATCGCCTGATTTGCAGGGCAAGAGACCGTCGACGGTGCACCCTTGAAGGTCCAATTCCCATAAAAGCCTGTCGTCGGAACTCGAGCTCCGGCAGAAATGGTGGTGGTCCAACCGGTGCCGGCAGGAGTGATATCTAAGGTGCCGCACTGCATCGAGTATTCCGTGAGGATGCCCGAATAAAAGGCGGTCGAGACAGCAGCTGTGAGGCTGACCGGAACCTGACCTGCAGGACAGCTGTCGATTGAGGTTCCACCGCCGGCAACACCGACAATCGGTGCTGTGGTGGCCACAGCAAGCTGGATGGCGCCGCAATTCATTCCCAAATTATCGAGCACATCGCCCGACTTGCCATAAGTGCCGCGAGCCATCATGCCGGCCGGGCAAACACTCGCTGGCATGGCAGTCGAAAAGCGCGTGCCCAAAGTTGAGGCGTTATTGGCTGCACCAACAGCCACGGCAAAACCCGTTGAGGTAGTGCCGGTCACCGTGAGTGGCGCACAAGACAGCGTGACTTGAGAAACGAACGCACCTGCTGTCGACCCTGAAAATCCAACCATGGCTTGATTCGCAGGACACATCGTAACGACGGGAGCGCCGCCCGGTCCGCCACCACGACCGCCTGTTGCAGGAAGTCGGACTGCCGGGGTCGTCGTGACGACGCCGTTGGCCACCGAGATTTCCCCACAGCGAGTGGCGAATTGGTAAATGATTCGGTCGTAGAAGCCACCAGAAACAAGACCTTCAACACCGATAACGACCTGTCCAAGAGGGCAAGTGTCAACAAATGCTCCGCCTCCCGTTCCACCCTGGGCGGGAGTGCTTGCGCCGTTAGTAACCACGATATCTGTGACGCTGCAGTCGCCTACGGTTCCGGCTGCACAGGCTCCCATCTGACATGAATCCGACCACGAGCAGAGGTTTTCTGCATCGCATGAAGAACCGTCCGTGACCGGGTCCTGAGCACAAGTTCCGGCCGTACAGAGTCCACCGTTGCATTGATCGGTGACACCCGAGCAATCCAAAACGGTTCCACTACACACGCCAACGACGCATACGTCGGTAAGCGTGCAAAGGTCGGCATCGTCACAGGTCACGCCGTCGGCTTTTGGCGTAATCACGCAGAGTCCGTCATTCGGGTTGCACGAAGCATCGTTGCATTGATCCGCAGACCCCGAGCAATCGATAGCGGAGCCGGTACAAACGCCCGCGACGCACACGTCAGTGCCCGAGCAAAGGTCTCCATCATCACAGCTGGTGTCGTCCACGACCGGCATGGGCACGCATGCACCCGTTAACACATCACATGCGCCGACGTTGCACTGGTCATCAGCCCC
This sequence comes from Bradymonadaceae bacterium, assembly GCA_037968515.1. Lineage (GTDB taxonomy): Bacteria > Myxococcota_A > Bradymonadia > Bradymonadales > Bradymonadaceae > JBFFMO01. The sequence goes on along the minus strand of JBBKVQ010000440.1, from coordinate 3,686 downwards.
CGAACAGTCCACAACCGCACCGGCACAAACGCCCGCGGTGCAAACATCGGTTGTCGAACAAAGGTCACCGTCATCACAGCTGGTACCGTCTTGGGCAGGTTGAGTCTCGCAAGCACCTGTCGCGGGATCGCAGACACCTTGATTACAGGCATCATCCATCGCCGAACAATCTACGTTCAGGCATAAATCCAAGCTTGTATCCGCGGACGCGTCCTCTTGTGCGTCTGCACCGGCATCCGACTCGCCGACATCTGGCGTCAGCGCAACGTCGGCGCCACCATCCTGGTTGTCTCCGATATCCCAGCCGGCATCATTTTGGTTATTGGAAGTAGACACGCCGGTTTTCTCGTCACCGCACGCGAATACGAGCATACAGGTGCTCGCAACGATGGCCTTTTGGGCCCAAAAGTTTAAGTTGTTCTGCATGGCGCGGAACCTACGTATGCTGGGGCGTTCCGTCAACTTCGATCCCGTCAAACCGCGAAGAAATTAGGACCACGCCGACCAGACCCCAGATTGACACCCCACCCGATTCGTTCAAAGTTGGGTCATTAACCCTGACAAGGAATTCGAATTGGACGACATCGCAAAGATGGTGGCCGAACTCGAGGCTTTACTCGCGGCCCTCCCCGGCACCAATAACCTGACAAAGGAGCTCGAAGAATTGAGACATCTATTGCTGGAACAACGCGCTCCGCGATTTGCCCTGGTTGGCCGACGTGGCAGCGGAAAATCGTCGCTGATTAATGCGATCTTTGGCCAAAAGGTCGCCGAAGTTGGGCATGTCAAAGCCAAGACAGGTCGCGGAAAATGGTGGGCCTATTCCGGAGACCTAGGCAGCATCGATATCCTAGACACCCGTGGGCTCCAAGAAGGCGGAAAACCCGACGAAGAAGACGACGCCGAAGACCCGCTGGAGTCCATTCTGCGCGCCCTTGAAGAAAAAACACCCGACGCGGTATTATTTCTGGTCAAAGCCAAGGAGGTCGACTCAGCCATCGATGGCGACATCGATGCACTCGTGGAATTGCGCAACAAAGCCAAAGGCCCCATGCCCATCGTGGGCATCGTGACCCATGCCGACGAGCTGGAACCCAAAAACGTCAAACTTCATGACGAAGCGAATGAAGACCCTGCAGAAATTCGCGAGAAGGAAGCCCGGGTTCAAGATGCGATAAAACATATCGAAGATAAAATCCGTGCGCGCCCGGAATTAAAAGACGATTTTGTGGCCGTGGTTGGGGTCAGCTCGTACATGTCCTGGCGAACGGATGGGTCGCTTCGGGCGGACGAGAGATGGAAAATCAACGCGTTGCTCGAGTATCTGATTCAAGAATTACCCGACCAAGCACAGGTAATGTTCGCTCGTCTTTCGCGCGTTCGAAACGTACAGCGACGCATCGCAATGCGCCTGACCCAGCTTATCTCGGGACTCACCGCTGCCGTTGCAGCTGCGCCCATTCCGGTGGCTGACCTTGCCCCAATCACCGCGCTTCAAATCTCGCTAATTTCAGGAATCGCCTATATTTCTGGGCGAGAAATGTCGACCAAAACGGCGATGGAATTCCTGGGTGCGATCGGCCTAAATGTCGGAGCCGGATTCGCTTTTCGCGAGGCCGCTCGAGCGCTCGTGAAACTGATTCCCGGTTTTGGCAGCGTTGTATCTTCGGCCGTGGCAGGCGCTGCAACCTTCGCCCTTGGCAAAGCTGCCATCGCGTATTTCATCGACGAAAAATCGGCCGAAGATGCGAAAAACGTCTTCAATACCGAGAATAAAACCTAATGAATATACGACTCATCCTCCCCGCCCTGCTCTTCCTTATGGGCTGCTCGACCTCCGCCACAGAACGGCTGAACCTGCCCGAACTGCCCGTGGTTCAACACGTTGACGTCGATCGGTACCTGGGCACTTGGTATGAAATCGCCAGCTTTCCGCAAAGTTTTCAAGAGGGCTGCACGGCCACCACGGCAACTTACAAATTGCGCGAAGACGGCGAGTTAGACGTTATCAATCGGTGCAATAAGGGCGGACTGGATGGCAAAGAAGACGTGGCCGAAGGCCGCGCCCGAATCGTCGACTCTAAGACCAATGCCAAACTGGAAGTTTCGTTCTTTCGCCCGTTCTGGGGCGACTACTGGATCATCGACCTCGCCGACGACTACTCCTACGCCGTTGTGGGACATCCTGGCCGCGATTATTTGTGGATTTTGAGCCGTACCGCCCAGATGGAGCCTGCCATTTACGACGGCATCATCGAACGCCTTAAAGGCAATGGCTACGAGGTCGAGCGCCTGAACAAGACACTGCAGCCCGAAGCAGAAAAACCCACGGAAACCGAACCTTTAGAAGTCAAAAAGGAACCCATCAACTTAAAGACTTTTGAAGAAAACCCGTCCAAGACATCGGCCCCCGCCGACTCCATAGGCGCTGCCCTGGCCCAACGTTTGTTCGCCCTGGACCTGTCGACGACGACGGCCCCCAAAGAAATCCTAAGGGAGTTGGCGACACCAGCCACCGTGGAAGTCCCTTGGGAGCATCGATCGCACGTTGTTAAAGCGACTTTTGAGACGCCCGACGGACCAGTGAATCTGTCATTATTCTTAAAAAAAGGAACTTGGGAGCCGCCGAAGGGAAATTCTGCGCCAAGCGGAATGCCTCCCATCATCGAAGGCATTGAAATCAGTGGTGCAAATGGCCTTCAGATCGAGATTCCTTCCAATGCCCGAACGCTGCTTTTTGACGGAGAATCAGTTCGACGGTTTCACGTGTGGGGAGACAATACGTATTTTGAGCAAGGCAGCGACACCCATGGCTGGACCGTCGCGAAATACGTCGGTCGTGCTCCGTTTCACAGCACCGCGGTAGAACGCGACGCCTTGGAAGACGCCCTGATTCTATTGGCCGAAACCATCCAGGCGGGAACCACCGATTTGCAGGTATTTGCCGCCAACGAGTTTGCCGACCGCAAGACCGACGAAAATACCTATAATTTTGGCGTCGGTGTCATTCACGCGGTTAACCCGCAAGCTATTGCGGTGGATTGGTACGGGCCCACACAAATCCCCAAATTCTTTAATAAACTACAAGTTCGAATGATCGAAACCAGTTTTGCCCACGATGCCGGTCAAATGGTCGAGACAATCAAATTGGATAGGCTGGTAATTCATCCCACGAATTACCATTTCGGCAACCCAGATTCGTCGGAAGACGAGATGGGAATGGCCGCCGAAGCAAATTTCCGCGGTTTATCGCTCTCGATCGCACGCGACCGATAAGCCTTTGGGCAATTTTCGGTTTTCGGTGTTGCAACCGGTCCGCGTGGCTCCGGGAGGCTGTGGCATAGGGAGGGTCCGCGACCCTTATGGAGGCTGTCGCAAAAGTAGGTGCCGAGATGTTGTGATTGGTCCGCGAGCCCTGTGGAGGCTGTCGCATAAAGGGTCGATGACCAGGCTGATGTGGTGATTGGTCCGCGAGCCCTATGGCTCGCATGTGTTTGGTCCGCGAGCCCTATGGAGGCTGTCGCATAAGGGGTCGATGACGAGGCTGATGTTGTGATTGGTCCGCGAGCCCTATGGCTCGCATGTGGTTGGTCCGCGAGCCCTATGGCTCGCATGTGTTTGAATAGTCGCAGGAATCGCATGCAGGCCATAGGGCCTGCGCACCAAGCGCAGAATCACAGAAATTG
>JBBKVQ010000439.1:0-7138 GCA_037968515.1 Bradymonadaceae bacterium | reverse complement strand
CTGAAAAACATGGACGTGGTCGAGATCGAAAAAGAGATGGTGGGTGCGTCGCAGTTTTTCAATCACGTGAATCATCGCCCGTTGGAAGACTCAAGAACCAGGCTCATCGAAAGCGACGGACGAAATTTCCTGGAATTTGTCCCAGAGCAGTACGATATCATCGTTTCTGAGCCCTCAAATCCATGGATTGCGGGGGTTGCATCCCTATTCACGGTCGAACACTTCAAACGCGCACGCAGAAAGCTGGCCAAAGGCGGCGTGTTTTCGCAGTGGGTTCAACTTTATGAAATGAATCCAGAAAACGTCCGTCGGATCATCGCGACGTTCTCGACGGCGTTTCCATACGTGCAGGCCTACAGCTCGATGCCCAAGGGCACAGACCTGATTTTGGTGGGCTCAAACGACCCGTTCGAGTTCAGTCCGGGGTCGTTTGACGCGGCATGGAAAGACCCAGAAGTCCGCGCTGAACTTGAGCGTGCCGGTCTAAAATCACCCGAGGACTTCTTGGGTTTGATGTTCATGAACCAAGGCGAGCTTCTTGAGTTTTCGAAGGGCGCCGAGTTGAACACCGACGATAATGGATTGCTCGAATTCGAGGCTCCAAAAGATCTGATTCGTTACGACGTGGGCCAGCAGTTTTTCCAAGACCATTATTTTTCTCGTGAGGATTACGGCGACCCTCGTCCTCATTTAAGCACGTGGCCAATTGGATGGAACGACGATCATGTCGGAGCGTTGGCGATGGCAGCGTGGCGATCCGGGAAACCCGCGCTCGCAGGCATGTTGCTTGACGATCATGGCGTGAAACCGCTGTCCTCGATGCCCCCCGATCCCTTGAGCACCATCGACAAAATCCTGCTCGCTCAACACGCCGCAAGTTTGAACTTAGACGAGGCCGTGGTGCAAATTTGGCCCACACCCGGCAGCAGTATACATGCGACCGCGATCGACACCGTGGACGGCGATAAACACCTCCAAGCCTTGATTTGGCTAGAACAAGGCGGCGAGCCACCCCGCGGTGGGTTTGCCGGCGAAAAAGGCCTGCTCTATGCCTACGCGCTGACCAAAAAGAACTACTACCGGCACGCGCTTGAGCAACTCGATGGCCTAGAGTCGAGCAAAGACCCCATGAGCCGCACGGCGCTCTTCCATCTGTTATCGGGCTTCGTAAATGCGAAAAGAAGGCGGTATGATGCGAGCTTCGAGCACTACCTTCAGGGATCGCGGTTACTCATGGAATCTGAATAAGATGAAAAACGACCTACGAGCTTCCAAGTCGATCGGGCAACGCGTTGCAATGGGCATCGGCTTGATCGCGCTGATCTGGGCGGTTTACGCCGCAAGCCACGATCCCTATGAAGATGCGTTCGACTTTCCGGACACCGTCGAGCTAGCGACCTGGCGAATTCAGACTTCGTTTGCGCGAATCGCGGGCACGGCACAAAGTTCGATCACAGACACAAACGACTCCATGCAAAATACCGTCGATGATCGTAATCGACTCAACGACCGCCGAATCCAACGTGATGTCAAACCCTGAAACAGACAGCAAAGCGGTGTTGGGGCCCTTCGAGATCCACCAGAATATCGGGGTTGGCGGCATGGGTTTGGTTTGGCGTGCCGTTCACCGGCCGACAAGAACCGCAGTCGCTGTAAAGACTCTGTTGGAAGCTGCTCAGACCAATGTCGAGGCGTTTCGTCGCGAGGTGAAGGCCGCGGCAAAGCTTGCTCACCCGAACATCATTGCGCTCTATGATTACGGCATCACCACCGCCGATCATGGCAAGGACCTACCAGTTGGCACTCCCTGGCTCGCGATGGAGCTGGCCAACCACTCGCTGGTTGGTTTTGCCGGTGTAAACCACTTCATTATACTGCGGCGTTTATGCTTCGATATTCTGGCCGCCCTCGCGCACTCCCACTCGCGACGTATCGTCCATCGCGATCTGAAACCAGGCAACGTATTGGTTGCCCAAGAGGATGGCCGCCTTGTCTTCAAGCTGACTGATTTCGGCATCGCTCACGCTCGCGGTGAGTCCACTTCAACCAGGGAAGTTTTTGCGTCTGCAGCCGGAACGCCTTGGTACATGGCCCCGGAACAAATCGAGTCGAGATGGCGTGATTACGGTCCGTGGACCGACTTGTACGCTCTCGGCTGCATGGTCTGGGAACTTTCAACAGGCCAAACTCCGTTCCAAGGCAAAACCCCACTGGATGTTGCGCGCGCGCAAATCATGGATGAACTCCCTGAGTTCGTGCCACAATTTGCCGTTCCAGATGGGTTTGAAGCTTGGCTGCACGGGTTATTGATAAAACCACACGGCGCGCGGTTCCAACGAGCCGCTGATGCGATGTGGGCGTTAGAAACCCTTGTGGGCCAGGACGAATCTGGTGCTGTGCCGACGCGTGAGTTTGCGACACCCGAGAGCAAAGACACCTTAGAATACGTCGACGTCGACCCGACGCTCGTCACCTACGGCACGCTTGATTTTGTGGGGGACCTTGGGGCAACGAGTCTGAATCCCACCCATTCTGCAATGGAGTTCGCCAGTCCGCCGATCGCCGAGGATTGGCGAGAGTTGCATACCGTGGCGTCACGGCCGCGCGGTGTGGGGATTGGCCTGTTGAGTTACCGTGAGATCCCGCTCGTCGGGCGCGAAGAAGAGAGAGACCGACTCTGGCGCGAACTTCGATTGGCGGCTTCTGAACGCACACCCCGAGCAGTTTTGGTTCGTAGCCCGTCGGGGGGCGGGAAAACGAGTCTGCTCACGTGGTTGGACCAGCGAGTGCACGAAACCGGAGCGGCTTCTGTTTCGTGGATGACGCATCGATCAGATGACTCGTCCAACAACGGAATTGCCGGCACGCTTCAGCGTTACATGGTTTGCGAGGGGTTAAGTGTTGAGCGAGCCGAGGCCCGAATCCGACGGGAATTGGAATTTTTTGTTCCTGCCAGCGAGATCCCTTACGACGTCGCCGTCTTATCCGCGCTGATGTTCGGATCGAATGTTACTCGCCTGTCGAGCACCTTGGAGCGATTTGGGGCCATGTTGCGTTTGGTTCGTGCCCACGCCTCCCAGCGGCCGTTTGTCTTGCTTATCGATGACGCGCATCACGGATTTGAGGCTCTTCAACTCACCAAAGCCATCATCAAAAGCGGCTTCGAGGTACCACTGCTCATCGTCGTGGCGGTGCAAGACGACGCGTTGGATGTGGATGAACACATCCGGGCGCAAATCGACGATATCGCTTACGATCCGCACGTGACGGACATCGCGCTGAGCCGGCTTACCGACGCCGATCAACACGATTTACTCGCGCAATTGGTCGACCTTGATCCGACTTTCGAAAACCAACTCATCGGGGCCTCGCAAGGTCAGCCCGTGTATTCGATCCAGTTGCTGCAAGCGTGGCTGGAATCGGGCGCACTGCATCAAGTGAATGGGCACTTCTTGCCCCGTAAGGAAGTCGTTTTTCCGGATGGGGTGCCGGAAATATTGGTCGAGAGATACGCGCCGGCCATGGAAATCGCCAACTTACTCAAGATCGCCGCGTTGGTCGCCGAGGTCGTTCCCTTGGAGGTTTGGAATGAGATTCAATCTGCGTTCCTCATCCCGAGAAGCCCATTGGGGTTGTCGCAGGCCCTTGAACCACACCCGAAAGGGTTTGCATTCATCAACTCGCTGGTGCGCCAGGCCTTCGTAAGCCTTGCTCATTCGGACGGTTCCGCCCCGCTCTTGCACGGCGTTATTGCAAACGTCTATGCGGGCCGCCCGGGTATTCACGACCGCCAGCGAGAGGCTCAGCATCGCATTCAGGCCAATCAGCCGGAGGAAGCGATCGCTCCCGCCCTAGAAGTCATCCAACACTTCATCTCGGAACGCCGAACAGCCGAGGCACTCGCCTGGGTTCAAATGGCGCGGGTGGCCGTCTCGGAAGCTGAAATTGCCGTTGGGGATCCACGAGTGATGGAGTTGTGGAGGCATCGTGCCGAGCTAGCTTATGCGTCCGGTTCTTTGGGCGAGGCCCTTGATTCTGCAAAACATATCGTCGACGCATCAACGACGGCCGAAGACCTCACTCACGGGTGTCGTCTCATGGCGCTTTCATATTTACGCCGAGGCGAATTTGGGGACGCCTTAGTTTGGGCCGAAAAGGCCTTAGCTTCGTCGCAAAACGTGGAAACCCACACTATCCGCGGTGATGCGCATCGAACGCTTGGTTGGGTGAGTTTACGAGCGGGAGACCTTGAATCCGCGGCGATGTCGATGAAATCCGCGGCCGAAGAGTATCGTCAAAGCAATCGGCCCGACCACGAAGGTTTGGCAGCTCTGGGCGCATGCGAGGCCCTGCGATGGCTCGATCGCCTCGAAGAATCGCAAAAATGGCTTAAACGCGCTTTGGCGCTTGTGTCGCCCGAACATCATCATGGGCCATGGGGCGAGCTTCAGTTGATGGCCGGCGTCGTCGCCGAGAGCCAAGGACGGCTTGACGACTCACGGCTTCACCTGGTGCAAGCCGTCGAGGCACTAAAGGTGACGGGTAATCCCGTTTACCACATCGCTTATATTTGCTTGTCGCTTGTCGAGACCCGATTTGGGGACTCATCACAGGCACAGAAACGCCTGACAAAAACTATTACCGACACCGACGAATCGGCTCCGATGTTTGCTCATCTGGCGCGGATCGGGTTGGCATATGTCGCTGCCATCCAACACAGCGCCGTCGTTTGGGATAAGTGGTATCAGGCCGTCAGGATTCGAGGCGTCAAGCTGCGCAACGTCGACATGGCCCGCTACCTCACCTACGCGGCTGACGAATGGCAGGTCGTCGGCGATACAAGACGACAACGTGAAGCCTTGGAGCTTGCCCAAGGTCTATGTGGCGAAGGTCGGAACAGCGTGTCTAACCTAATTCAAACTAAGCTAGAGGCCCTATGACCGACGAACTTAGCCTCGAAGATTTGGTCGCTTGGGCCGAGGAACACACCCGAATTCTGTACGACGGGGTCGAAGTTCCACACCGGTCATGCGGCATCGCGTTGGCCGAGACCTTCGGCGTGCGGACCGCGCCTTATCAGGCCTTGCGACGAGGCGGAATAACCGGTTGTGGAGAATGTGGGGCCATCAAGGCCGGAGAAATCATCCTCGGAGAGCTGCTTGGAGACCCCTCCCCCACAGGCCCAGTTACGGCCAACCTGCGGTCCGCGATGATTCGTTATCGTGAGTTATGGCAAGAACACGTAGACTTAGGGGGATCAGAGTCGATTATCTGCAATGATTTGACCGCCCCTTTCGGGAACTTTCATAGCCCGGAACGTCACAAGTTCTGTACCCAGCTTGCCGCCAGCGCGTCGAAATGTGTGGCAACCACGCTTGTCGAACACGGCATTATCGTTCACCCCAAAGCCCATCCCCAAACATGAGATATCTTGTGGCCTTTGGCCTGATCGCTGGTTGTGCATCAGACCCGCCTCCCAATCCGACGCCGGTCGCTGCTGACACGGCGCATTCAGTGGTTGCAGAAATCAAGCCTCGTTATGTCGTGATTTCCCGGAATTCACCGCTCTTCTTGTCTCCAGATCACGAGTCGCCTGCACTCCTTTTTCGGTCCGACCCCGACCAGCTCGAACGAGACAGCGGAATTGCGAAAAAGATGGAGAAGTATGTCGAAGATCGGCAGAAGAAATACGCGCGGGAAATCAAGGCCGAAAAAAAGCGACTCCGACGCATCAAAGACCGGGAAAAACGAGCCGATTACGCCACTCGTCGGAGGCTCTCCAGGGCCCGACGGCATTTAAAAGGACTTGAAAAAAAGGTTCTCCGATATGCAGACGGTCATCCCGCCGAACGCTACTTCGCGCTGGCAGTGACAGACGAAAACAACACCCACTATCAAGTCGAAAACCTAATAGGAGACGAAGAGGCCGCTCACTGCTACCGACGTGGGCTCGCCGGAATCGGAAAAGCTAAACTCAAATTCTGGGTCAAGAAAACCGACACTGAAACCGTCACTACCTTGCGTGAAAGCGTTGATATTTGGCGCGGAAGCAGCATCGCAACGGCCGCGGGAGTGGTGGTAAAACAAGAAGATGGAAAACAGACGTTCCTCGTCGATGGCTACCAGATCCAGACGGAAACGCAGCCGGAAGCCCTGCAAAAAACCTACACTCCTGGTGGCACCTTTGAGGCCCCTTTCACCGACACTACGTTTACAGACATCGCATTTGCCGAAGGCATGCTGGGTTTTAGCCAAAACCAAGCCCTGGCTTTCAACCCTTGGGTAGATGTCTACGTCACGCGCACTTTATGGGTGGGAAAGCGCTTCTATGCGACTACACAGACGCATTGCGCTGAATTTACCGTTCACGCCCAAGAGGAATTGCTTGAGCCCGTCGGGCGGCGCGCAGCGATGCGTTTATCAGCAGCTGACGCGCCAGTAACTGCCCCTTATGTGCGCAAACGAACGGTGCTTTCAAACATCGAAGGAACCGAAATCGGGATTTCTACAGGTGACCTTTCACTTGGCGAAGAAGTCGACAAGCAGGCGAATAGCAGGTGTTTCAGAAAGTCTGTATGGCAGCCCGAGGAAGGCTCGAATCAACGCCAACTCGTTTGGTGCGTACCGGCCGACTCGGTCGTCAATCAATAAGGTCGTAGCTTCTAAGAACGTTCGCGATGCGCTCAGGCTTGGTCCCGCACGTGATGCCAAACAACAGTGCGAACCAGCCTGATATTTGCATCGTCACGGGAATTCCCGCGACCAACGAAGTGGACTCCAGCGCGCTGTTCAAGATGCCAAGAAACACTCCGACCAACAGACCGAACAACGCCCCCAACCCGCCGTATTTCGCACGCATCTGCGGAGTCACGACCTGAATCGCGGGCATTCCAGGCGGAGTCGCAATCGGCGCCACCAGAGGCATATCAAAGGTCCCCGTCGCGTTAACGCCGGCAAAACTCCCAGTCTGTGAAACGGGATACTGAGGTTGGCCCACTGCCGTATTTGGTCCTGTTCGCGACTGGGCGGGAATCTGACCTACCGGGGTCGCTTGTGAAACGGGAAATTGCCCCGTAGGAGGATTACCAAAACCAACGTTGGCAAACTGGCCCGTCGGAGGGTTGGCAAACTGACCCGT
>JBBKVQ010000438.1:0-21946 GCA_037968515.1 Bradymonadaceae bacterium | reverse complement strand
CTGTTGTTGACTGTGTTCAACTTCGTGCGGCTCCGTGCTTGGCGTCCCGACGAGACCTTGGATACCTCGACCGTGTGAGCGGACGAAAACGGTGTGAATATGGAACTGGAGTTTTGGGCAACCACTGACGTGGGCCGTGTGCGGGACCACAACGAGGATAACTTCCTTGTTGATAAACGATTGCGTCTCTTTGTCGTTTGCGACGGCATGGGGGGCCACGCCGCAGGCGAAGTGGCCAGCGCGATGAGCGTCAAGGTCGTTCGAGAGGTTGTTTCTGAAGGCAAGGAGCTCTTTGAGCGGCTCGAACGCGACCCAGATAACCTGGCGAACAGAAAGGCCGTTCAAGACCTCTGCGAACACGCAATCCATCAAGCGTCGCAACGTACTTGGCAGGCTGCGCAAGAGGACTCTGCCAAACGTGGCATGGGGACCACTTGTTCGATTCTTTTGTTGCAGGACGGGCGCGGCTTCATTGGACACGTCGGAGACTCGCGCATCTACCTGCGGCGTCAGGGGCAGATTCACCAGATCACCGAAGACCATTCGTTGCTCAACGAAATGTTGCGTCTGGGTAAGTTGAAAAAAGGTGAAGAACACCTGCTACCCAACAAGAACGCCGTCACCAGGGCAGTTGGGGTCAACGAATTTGTCGAGGTCGATACCTTCGAATTCGACGTGTTCAGCGGCGACCAATTCCTACTTTGTTCTGACGGTTTGTGCGGATATTTCAAAAGCGACGATGATATCTTGGCCCTCCTTGAATCGCCTGATGTCAAAGAAGCCACTGAACAATGCATCGCCTTTGCAAACGCTGGCGGTGGCAAAGACAATATTACCTCGATCATCATTCGGGTCAGTGGCGAAGTCGGCAAACACCGCGATATCCAGAAAACCATCGAGTCGCTCAAGGGCGTACCGTTTTTTCAGTACCTTTCGTACAAAGAGCTCGTTCAGGTCGTGAACCTTGCGCAGCGTATGGAAATCGCGGCTGGAACTCAGATTTGCGACCAGCGAAAGCCGGGTAGGGCGCTCTACGTGCTGATCGACGGCGCCGTCGATGTATCGGACGCCGCCGGATCCCGCGTGATCAACGAAGGTGGATTCTTCGGCGAGACGACCATCATTGATGACGAAGCACGGCCTCTCGACGCAATCGCACGACAGGATTGTGTGGCACTCAAGCTCGATGTGGATCGGTTCATGGAACTGCTGCGCCACGATTCAGAACTAGCCGTGAAGGTCCTTTGGAATTTCCTTCACAACTTCACCGTGCGCTTGCGCTCGACTGAAATTCGGACGCCTGATCCGGATACAAGCGAGGCTACACCAGCAAGAGGGACGTTGGTTTTTGAAGATGACCTCAAACATGGGTCGCTTTTGGACGCCGATCGAACCCTCGACATCGACAGCGAACATATGCGGTCGCTTTCTGCGTTCGATTCGTCGTCCAAAAAAGTCACAAAAAAGGTTCCGGACGACGCAGAAGTTGTGGATGGAGACGTGACTCAAATTCCCACGATGAAGGGGCTTGGGCCGTCCACCAAGCCTACGCCACCTCGACCGGCTGCGCTCAGCACCGAAGATCTTGATTGGGAGGGCATCGATGCACTCCTACACGACGATGTCGGAGAAGATGATCTCCGGCGGACTGTTCGCATCGATGGCTTTTCCGATTCAGAAAAGACAATGCCGTCCATGGAAGCGACTGTTCAGAAGAAGGAGTTCTCGGGCATCAGTGGCGAGTCTGTCGCCAAATCTTCGGCTCCCAAGGCGCAAGTGTTCAAGCGCAACAAGCTCGTCCTCGATGGCGAACTTTCGAGTGCTGAAGACGATTCGACGCTCGCGGATCGCCTGCGGGAAAAACGCGAAGCCCTAAAAAAAAACGTTGAAGACGTAAGTTGATGCGAAATATCATCCTTTTTTGTCTGTGTTTTTGCGCGGTTGCCTGCCAGTCACGCGAGATCGGCTCATCAAGCGTCGAAAGTCGTAAGCTCGTGTTTTCGGAAGATTTTGCCCAACCCCAATTGGACAAAACGTGGAAACGCGGAGCAGGCGAAGCTGGCTCGGGCAAATGGGAGGTCGTCGACGGCTGGCTCATCGGAAGCCAACTCAAAAACGATCCCTTATGGCTGATGCGACCTTTACCAGAAAAAGTCCGCATAGAATTTGATGCTGAGTCTTTGACCGCAGAGGGCGATCTCAAATTCGAGGTGTTTGGGGATGGAGAGCGCCATGCATCAGGCTACATTGTCATTTTTGGCGGGTGGAACAATACGCTCGATGTGATTGCTAGGCTCGATGAACATGGCAAAGATCGGCTGGCTGTTCCTTCGAAAAAAGTGAAGCCAAATCAAGTCTACAAGATGGCTGTCGAGCGCATAGACAGTGAGCTTCGATGGTTTGTTGATGGGGACTTGGTTATGGCCTATCCCGATCCAAAACGTCTGGAAGGTCGTAACCACCAGTTCTTTGCCTTCAGCAATTGGACCGCAAAAGTTCGTTTCGACAACCTTCGGATCTACGAACTTCCATAGTTTCGCGTTACGTCTGCCGTGCTATTTGATAGCATTGCACGCAAAGTTTTCTGGCACCGGATGTGAAGATATGGAAACACGGTCGATTCTTCAAATCGTTCTGGGCGGGATTATTGCACTGATTTTGGGCTTGGGCGGTTTCATCGTCTACGAACTGACGCGCGTCGCCGATAAAGTCGTTGTGAAGACGATCGTTGAGCCCGATGTGGTGGAGCGAATCAATCCTTGGGCTGACAAAGGCTCGGCCGCGATTGCGCTTGTGAAACGTATGAACGTCGTCCCGCCCCTCGACCCTGTCGCGTTAAAAAAGGCCGCCGAGGAAGCCAAGTCCAAGCGCGGTAGGAAAAAGAAAAACGACGAAGATGAAGCGGAATCGGCGGCGGTGACTTACGACGAGGCGGTCACCAACCCTGAATTCCAAAAGGAACAGCTGCAGATCTCCGGCGAGCCCGTAGGTTGGGAAGCTGTTTGGTGGGACGAGACCAAGTATGGCCCTCATTTCTTTCTGGTCCGTTATGGCTACAAAGACGGAGGTATCCATATCGGCCCGCAATGGGTTGTTGACCTCAAGAATCAAAAAGTGGCCCCCAAGAACCTGTCTGCAATGGTCGTAGAAAATCCATCAAAAGGCATGGAGTCCGACTACTACGGCAAGAAACAATTGGTTGTCTCGGCCATTTCTGCCCATCGGTTTCCTTCGGGAATCAACCTGGCCGGCGCGCTGCTTTTGTACTTTGAACAGCGAGCCGATTCAGATCAGGCCGACACCGTCATCGGTTGGTCGATTGACCACGATCGCGGGAACATTTTCCGCGCCTATTTTCAGTGGTTGGAAAACAAAGAACCCATCTATGCGGAATTTGAATTCGACTTTGATCGCAAGGCGTTGAAGCCGATCAATCTTCAAGCAGCAAACCTGATGAATGTCGGCGACGACTTCGAACGACAACGTGTGAGCATCATGCCGATGACCTACAATGCATCAGCATCTGTGGCCTCTCAGCGATGGACGGGTGGGGCGCGCAAGAGCTGTAAACAACCCAAGAACGCACCAGGCTGCGGTGCCCTTGCCGCAGTATTGGACGAGACCGAAATTATAGAATCGTTGGAATGGCTGCTCACGACTCGTGCGAACACTGCCGAAGAGTTTGAGGAGTGCAAGCAGGCTCGAAAATGCCGTTGGATGCCTTCTCCGACGAGCGAAGGCGAATTCAACGTGAAATACGTTTACGAGTTGCGGGGCAAGGAGCAAAGCGTTTCTTGGGATATCGACTTAAAGACAAGAGAAGTTAAGCCCGCGGATCGAGTCAGCGGACTTGCTCTCAGCGTAATCCGAGCTCGGTAGATTTGTTGGACCACACGATCGCTCGCCGTTCACCGGACGATTCTCCGGACCTAACCACCCAAATCGTCGGTGATGAACATGGCCAACCCGTGCGTTTCTACGCGTATTCGGATGCCGTTTCTGAACTGATTTTTTCGGCTGAATCCCAAGACCTTGCGTTTGCGGTTCTACGCGGGAATTTTGGCGTCGACGACGACGGCGGTTTTGTCGAAGTCACGGGATTTTCTGAGTTCTCCGAACTCGATGCTGCCAAGGATCCGTATCCCGAAGTGCGTCGTGCGTGCGACTCGGTGATTCTGACTGAGGCAGGCATCACGCGGCCCGGCGATGCCGTTCTGCAGGACAACCCTTTGGTTGACGCGGGCGCATTGGTAGGGCTTTTTATCGTTGATCGTGGTCACGACGCTGACCTCGACGCAGAAATGGCCCACCTTCATTACTCACTTTTCAACATACCATTTCAGATCATCCTGGTTTTCGACCCGGAGTCTCGAAACATGGCGATGTACGCTCGTCCCCCGCGCGGAAGATTCGCGAACGTGGCGTTTCGCTGGGTTACACGCACCGATCATCCTTCTTGAAGGACTTGCTCTAAGCAGGTAATTCATTTCCCATCTACTTGAATGAGGCCTTCCATGTTCGAAATTATCGATATTGTGGCGCGTGAAATCTTGGACAGTCGTGGCAACCCGACCGTCGAGTGTGATGTTTATCTTGAAGGTGGCGTGTTTGGTCGCGCTGCGGTGCCAAGCGGTGCCTCAACGGGCGAGCACGAAGCCGTCGAACTGCGTGACGGGGATATGTCCCGCTACCTTGGCAAGGGTGTGCTGAAGGCCATCCAGAACATCCACGAGGTCATTAGCCCCGAACTGATCGGCGAAGACGCAAGCAATCAGGAGGCGATCGACGCGCTGTTGATAGGCCTCGATGGAACGGATAACAAATCTGACCTTGGCGCCAACGCAATCCTTGCGGTGTCGCTTGCGACGGCCAAAGCGGCGGCAGAGATGTTAGGCATGCCCCTCTACCGTTACATAGGCGGAGTTTCAGCGCGTAAGCTTCCTGTGCCGCTGATGAATATCATCAATGGCGGATCTCACGCCGACAACAGCGTCGATTTCCAAGAATTCATGATCGTCCCTGTGGGCTCTCCAACGTTGCGCGAAGCCGTTCGGTGCGGCGCCGAGATCTTCCACGCGCTGAAATCCGTATTGAAGAAAGCCGGACACATGACCTCCGTGGGTGACGAAGGTGGATTTGCGCCGAACCTCGGCTCCAATCGGGAAGCCTTGGACTTCATCGTGAAGGCCGTGGAAATGGCTGGCTACAAGGTCGGCGAAGACGTGATGTTTGCGCTCGATGTTGCCGCCAGCGAGTTTTACGACAAAGAAGCCAAGGTTTATCGCCTGGCCGGCGAGGGCCGAAACCTCACTTCGGAAGAAATGATCGGTTTTTATAGCGAACTGGTCGCCAACTATCCGATTATCTCGATCGAAGACGGCTTGGATGAAAACGACTGGCACGGTTGGAAATTGCTCACCGAAGCGATGGGCGCAACCGTTCAGCTTGTCGGTGATGACCTTTTTGTCACCAATGTTGAACGTCTTGGACGAGGCATCGACGAGAAGATCGGAAACTCGATCCTGATCAAGGTCAACCAAATCGGGACACTTTCTGAAACCCTTCAGGCGGTCGACCTCGCGCATAGAAATGGCTACACGTCTGTGATTTCTCATCGTTCAGGTGAGACGAGTGACACGACGATTGCCCAGTTGGCAGTTGCGGTCGGTTCGGGGCAAATTAAGACGGGCAGCCTGTCTCGTTCGGACAGGGTCGCAAAATACAACGAGCTGATTCGTATCGAAGAGGAGCTTGGTGAAACTGCACACTACCCTGGTCGAAAGGCTTTTCGAGTCTGAATAGACCCGACTAACATGCTAAAAACGGCGGCTTCGGCCGCCTTTTTTGCTTCTTGCATGAATATTTAGTCTCAAACGCGGTCAAAACGGCGTAGACCAATTTTAATGATGAGACGCTTCACGTGAGGAGTGTGTGATGAACACAACTAAAAACCAAAGCACGATGACATGGGCAGGACGCCTGGCTCGAGCACTGATGATGACCGGCTTCATTGCCGCCTCCGCCTGCGGTGGTTGTGATGATGAAGAAAACATCAATGTATCCTGCGACGACGGCCAGTGTGAGCCGGTCAGTTGCGGGACCGACGACCAGTGTCCAACTGACCAGGTCTGCCGAGAAGGCGGGTGCTGCGACGTTTGTGCGTCAAACTCCGATTGCGACGAAGGCGACTACTGCACACGTGATCGCTACTGTCAGCCTATTGAACCGGTAACGACCTGTGTTGGAGACTCCGATTGTGCGTCGCGACGATGCGACGAAGGGCAATGTGTTCCTGCACGGCAGTGCGATGACGCATCAACCTGCTTCGCAGGCGAGTTCTGCAGCATTGATGGCGTCTGTGTTCCTCTGTGCGAAGTCAATATCGACTGCGGCACCGATGAAGTGTGTTTTGATGGTCGCTGCGTTGTCGGTGGACCTTGCACGGCTGATGGCGAATGTGGAGCCGGCGGTCAGTGTACCGACGGCGCCTGCCAGGTAGCCTGTGCGCTCGACAACGAATGCGGGCAAGATGCGGCTTGTTTCGACGGCCTGTGCAACTCGGGTTGCGAAGCCAACAGTGATTGCGGAGCAGGTGTGTGCTGGCGTGGAGTCTGTGTTGGCGCTGACCCCGCCAACCCAACAGTTCCAGTCGTTGGCAATCCGAACCCAAACAACAATACGAACAACAACACGAATAATACGACGAACAACGGGACCAACGGCTCGACGAATAACACGAACAACACGACCACACCTGACCCAGACCCGACTAACGCCGCGGCGTGTACCGGGGCTGCCGCCTGCGGAACCAACGAACGTTGCGAAAACGGGCGATGCGTTAATGACGAGATTTGCCTCAACGATGGGCAATGTGGCCCAGGAGCATTCTGCGAGCGCGGTGAATGCCGACTTGGTTGCGGAACCAGCCTCGACTGTCGTCAGGCAGAAACCTGCAACGCTTCTCATGTCTGTGTGGCCGACCAACCCGTAAATCTGGCTTGTCTGTCCAGCGACGAGTGTGAGCCGTGCGAAAGTTGCGTGGCTGGAACCTGCAAGGTTGTACCAACCGTTTGCATCACCGACGCACAATGTGGCCTCGAGAAGTCGTGCCTCGACAACTTCTGCAACTTCGATTGCACCACAAACACAGACTGTCCGTTCTCGCATACTTGTCAGGCAGGCCTGTGCAAGCCAAACCCGGCTCCGACCGTGGCTTGTTCAACCAACACCGAGTGCGGCTCGGGCAAGGTTTGTGTCAACAGCCTTTGTTTCGACCAGTGCGCAAACGACGCGGCATGTGGCGACAAGATGATGTGCAATCACGGTGTTTGTGAGCCAGACACACGACGCGGCTTCGAATGCCGTCGCTCGACCGATTGCGGCGGCGAAGGAGTCTGCGTTGACGGATTCTGCACAGTTCAGTGCTTGGCCGGGTCGGAATGCCGAACAGGCTCTTGCGAACTTGGATACTGTACCCGTTAAGACTCAGCCCATATCTTGCGACACGCGCGCACCTCGCTTAGAGTCGGGGTGCGCGTTTTTTGTTTTGGAGACTTCGGTGCGAATTGTCTTACTAACCGTTTTTTTGGGAGTCCTGGTCTGGAGCGATGTCGTGATGGCGGAACTCTACAGATATCAAGGGCCAGACGGGGAAGTTATCATCACAACCGAGCGCAGGTCTGACCTGAAATTGCTGGAAGTGATCGAGGGCAAGTCCGGCAAAACAGTATCGCAAGCCAAAGTCCAAAAAGAAGTGAAGACGCCCGACGGCCGAACTGTGATCACCACTCCACCCACGCGGGAAGCCGAGCGGGGTGAAGGCGCATTCGACGATATTATCCGGGAAGCATGCGCGGCCTATGACGTCCCGTTTGGGTTCGTAAAGGGCGTGATTCGAGTCGAAAGTCACTTTAATCCCAACGCGTTGAGCCATGCTGGCGCTATGGGACTGATGCAACTGATGCCGCGCACTGCGGCTTCGGTCAATGTGACCGACCCATTCGATCCCCGCCAGAATATTTTTGGCGGAACTCGTTTTTTGCGAATTCTGATCGACCGTTATAACGGCGATATTAACTTGATTCTCGCGGCGTATAACGCCGGGGATGCAGCCGTCGCGAGATACGACGGAATACCCTATCCCCAAACACGGGGCTACGTTGCGCATGTGTACCGATGGTACCGCACGTACGCCGCCCAGGAGCTGGTCGATTGAGAGCAAATACCATTCGTCAGGATATCGTCAATGTGCCGAATATTCTGACGCTGTTTCGTATCGCCCTGGTTCCTATCGTTTGCCTGCTCATCTATGATGGCACGCCTTCCGCCTCGTTTTATGCGTTTGTGTTTTTCTGGGTGGCTGGCGTCACCGATTGGCTCGACGGTTATATTGCCCGAAAAATGAACTTGGTCAGCTTGACTGGGAAGTTCCTCGACCCGCTCGCCGATAAACTGCTGGTGAATAGTGCACTGATCATGCTTGTGGCGCTCGGTAGAGTGCCGGCCTCGCTGGTCTGCATCATCTTGGCCCGGGAAATCTCAGTCACTTCGCTTCGGGCGCTCGCGGCCTCTGAGGGCCTCGTGATTGCGGCAGGCGAGGGCGGAAAACTCAAAACCGCGCTGCAGATGGTGGGCTTGATAGGCCTGCTTGTTCACTACACCTACGAAGTTGATTGGTTCTTCGTTCAGATGAAAGTGAACTTCCATATCATCGGTTTTTGGGTGCTGTGTATTTCAGTGCTTTTTAGCCTCGGCAGCGCTTGGCAGTATTTCTCTGGCTTCGTGAAGGCCATCGGCGGACAGTCCGAGAAGTCAGATTGAGCGCGGGTTGGCGGTCTTTTGTCTTGTAAATCAGTTTGAATAGGGTAAAAAGCCCACATCCTGCGGAATATCTGCCTACGGGCGGGGATTTTATGCGTTGAATTGGACGATTTTTCGTCCAGCAGAGCTCGCCTTTCCTGAGCTCGAACGAGAGAACAAACATGCGTCTATACGGCGGCCAAGTACCGATTATCGCAGAAGAAGTCCTTAGAGTCTTGACGCGGTCGGCCGACTTGGAGGTCTTAGAAGAAAACTTGCCGGAAGTGGAACTCGACATTCAGTCGGTCCTCCGCGAGTACATCCGTATGGACCGCGAGCTCACTGAGCGTGCGCGGGATGAAGCCGCAAAGTTTGGCGGAAGTTTGATGCGCGCGAAAAAGCAATTCGCTCGCGAGAAGAACTTCCAGATGGACGATCCACTGGGATACATCATCAATCAGATGATCGAAGCGTTTCTTCATTCGAACTTCGTTGAAGAGGTTTTCAGTGAAGACCACGAACTTCGTAAGCGGATTCGACCAATTCTCAAGCGCCATATGGCGATTGACGAAGAGCTAGACCGCGAAGTGCGCGACAAAATCAAGAATATCGAAGAAGGCTCACAGGCCTGGGACGTCGAGTACCAGAAGGTCATGGGCAATCTGAAGCGCAACAAGCAGCTCGAGTAATCTACTCGTCGCCTTCCGCGCCTCCGGCAAGAACTCTTTCCTTGTTCTTTCGCCACCATTTTGACCAATACTCATGAACTCGCCGTCCGTCAGACACCTCAAGAGGTGCCCAGCGGCCGGTCGTCTCGCGTAGCGTCCGATTCACGTTATAGACAACGTAATCGGGGCTATCGGGCAGCGCGCCGATCAATCGGTCGATTTCATCCACAGTGATGGCGGAAAGGCGTAATCCACGTTCACGCAGCCCCGCCACAAGCCATGCCTGCCTTGAGTTCCCGTTTTCCACCGACCAAGCTCGCCAGTTGTCTATGGCTGCAACTACCTTTTCTGGGCTTGCGGTGTTCCAGTTGATTTCGGGGCCATAATTCAGAATGCGCATCAACACTTGTTCAACTTCGTCTCGAACAGCAGGTGGTTGGATGAGCAACTGCGCAAACAAATCTGGGACTAGGTCGGCGTCCATAAAATGCCCAAGACTTTTGGCAGCGAAGATGCGTTCTGGTTCACCGACGTCGGGCGACTTCAAACGTTCGACCGAAAACTCGCGTGCGAACGGATCCTGACTCCGACCAAGTATTTTGTACGCAGTCGACTTTTCGTCGAGCGAGGTGTCAGTTGATGAGATGAACTTTCGAGCCATCGCGACTGAATATCCAGAGGTCGTCCACGAAGCTTTAGCGACCTCAAGCGAACGCTCGCGCACCACTGGGTCGGAGTTCCACACGCCAAACCCAAGCGCGATATCGGCAGCGTATGGCGAGCGGATGTTCGCCAAGTACTCTAAACACTGCAAGCGAATGGCTGGATCGGCATCTTTCAACCCGCTGGACATCTCAAGCGCTTGGGCGAGCAGGGCGTCATCGTGCCAATCTCCCCATTCCCAGCGCGGTCCAGCGTCCAAGCAGCCCCGAAGTCGGTCTTCTAGCGGGCATGCAATTCGGACATGGAAATGGTCGTCGTGCGGGAGCGCGTCCGTCGGTTGGTGAAGCACGTCGTCGGCTTGCTGAATGATCTCTGCGGATTCGCCAAGACTCGCCGCGTGAGCCAGAAGCAGCGCCTTGAGCGGGTCGCTCACGAATACATACTGAACGACGGTTCGTTCGGGGTTGATCAACAGGCCTTTGATGAAGAGCCAGTTTCGGTGCACATCAAAGACCAAGTCCGGTCGCCCCACGGGAACGCCGTCGCTGTCGAACTGAAGCAGTTCGGGCGTCACAACAGATGCACCTTCGGCCTGTGTTTTCACAAAAAATGCGATATCGGCGTCGCGACCGGAATTATGGGACCGCGACCAACGGATGTCGCCGCCTCCCTTTTTGCTTAGATTCCCGATTCGGAGTGGCGCGCCAGGAGCGGCGTTACCAACGTGGTTGGCTCCACTAATCAGCGCTGCAACTAGCTGGCGGGTTCCCCACTGTGTTCCATATCTGCGGTGCCTCTCGATCACTTGATGAAACGTGCCCTCAACTGGCAATGGAGCGGCGTTGACAAGGTGCCCTGTTCCCACACTACCGACCGAAAGTGAGCCGGCGCTCGGACGATTCAGATCAAGCCAAACCCGGTATTTCGGGGTCGGAGCCAAAGATTGCCACCCAACACTTCGTTTTGACGCCAAGGCGCCGGCTGAGTCCAAAGCCTCGTGAGCGAGCGCGAAACTCTCCTCAACCAACCATGGTGCGGCGATATGGGCAGGGACGCCCGATTGGGCGTAAGTCGTGCTACTGCAAAACACCACCGCGCCCGCAATTACGACGAAAAACTTATGTCTAAATGGATTCATCGGCGCCTCGTCTGCTATTAGAACCGCGGACCCATCTCATAGCAAACTTCATACATGCAAAATTCTTCCGCAAATGGTTGGTGGGCTTTGGCCTTCGCCCTCGTATTCTGTGCCCTCGGCGTCTCCACTTGGAGATTACTCGCCGTTCCAGACCTTAGCGTCTCGTTGGACGCCGGACTGGTTGTTCGCAGCGCTGGCGCAGAAGTTGAGGGTGCCGACCCACAACTTACCTTAACACGTGGCGACCAATTGACAGCGTTGGCTGGGCATCAAGTCCAGAACCTGCTGGATGTTATGTCGCTGGTTCGTAATCTAAACCACGCGTCTCCTGCCGGCGAACCGGTATCCACTGAGTATCAAGCAGTCCGGCCTCTGCACCGGTTCACGCTGACGCTGCGTGGAACCGCGATGGAGCCCGGAAGTCTTCCCCCTGGAATTGAACCCACCGACAAACTTGTTGAGGTCGACGGCCGAGCGTTGCCCGGCAAAGTAGGGCCCGAAGGACTCCAAAGCATTGTGGCAAGCCGGCCCGAAGCGGTTCTTGGATTCGAACGTGCAAACGCTGTTTTTACTGGAAAGATGCCCCTGAAAAGCGGCCCTTTCCAGGCGGGCCAATACGGACTGTTTGCGCTTGTACTCTTGCTGATCGCTGGCATCTGGCGAGGCCGAGACCGTAAGATCGACCACCGCTTTGCGGCCGCTGTGGGCATTGAAACCGCAGTCTTGTCGCTGGTGGGCCTGTTGGCTCTTCGTCCGCAGTGGGTCTTGGCAGACATGGTGCTCGCTACGATGGTGGTCGCCGGTTTTGTTTTGCCTCGAGCCATCGCATTTGTGGGTCGGTCCTTTCTTCATGAAGACGGTGACGGCATCGGAGTCGGCCCGATCGCGTCTTTGGTGATTGCTCTGGCGAGCGCCACAGCAGTCAGCGTGATGATGGTCCGTGGTATTTTGACGACGGAGCTCGGGCTGCAGTTTGCGGCCACGTTGGGCGTGTTTTTCATCGTCTATGAACTTGTCTCTGGATTTTCGCGTCGGACGATGCCGGGGCTGGGAGCCGAGCGTGGGATTTTCCTGACGGGCGTGGTCGTGCTGAGCACGGTCGCCGGCCTGTTTGCCTACCTGTCGAACCCAGTTATTTTTCTTGAAGAACAATGGATTCCCTTTTCAGCGACGATCCTCGGCCTGATGTGGTTTGGTGACAGCATCTTGTGTGTCCGCGGTCCGGCCACCTCGGGCCTCGACGAGATTGTGACCCCCGAAACACGTCAGTCTAAGATTCTGGACTATTTTGACGTCGTGGCGGTCGAAACCGGTCCTGCCAAATTCCGATTGGTACTGTTTACCGAGGAACGCTCAGTTGCGCTTGGTCTTGGTTTGACTGGGTTTGAAGCCAGTCCGACTGAACAGGCGATGCACGATGCGTTGTCAATTCTGGTCCGTGAAGGAGCTCAGGTGCCCTCGGGTGGCGACAGCTATACCGACCCTTTGGCCGGTATCGCCGAGACCATGCAAATGTGTTTGGCGACCCGACTCGCCATTCCAGACGGCGGAATCGAGATACCCCGTATGGTGGTGATTTTGGTCGGCTTCGGGCAGCCAAGGCCCGGCGAGAAAGTTTTGATCGCTCCAATTTCGGCCACGGAGGTCGCGCATCGGGCGATGACCGCCACCATATGGGCCAGTGCCCACATCGAAGGACTTCCGTACCTGTCGGCCGACGTCATTCAAAAGCCCGCCGAGGCAGCGATTTCTGCAAAGACTCTCGAAACCTTGAAAGCGCGAATGGTAGCACTCGAAAACGACAACGAGGCCCTGCAAGGGCGAGCCGATGAGTTTGAGCAGGTGATTCAGGTGCTGGGAGGCCATAGCCACACAATGGATGCCGAATCTCTGCTGGAGCCTGACCTCGTTAAGGCGCTCCATTACTTGTTGAAGTCGGACGAGCCCTTGGTGATCGGTGGACCTGTCGGCGCCGGCAAGGAGTTCGTAGCGCAATTTGCGGCCAACCTCGACAGCGCGTTTCCTGGCCCCGTGGTCAGAATCGATATCGCATCGATTGTGGACGAATCCGGTTACAGCGAAGTCGACGATCTGCCAGACGCACTGCTGGTGGCTGCCCATGGGGGTTCGGTCATCGTGCGCGGAGCACGCCTTTTGGACACTCATCAACTCAAGGCTTTATTGCACCGCTGTTTGGGTCATGCTCGCGTGTATTTGTTGTTTGATGACGACCAAGCAGAAGACCGGTCGGTGCTGGAAGCCCACACCGACGAAGTTCACGAGATGCTTGAGCACCGCGAGTTGATCGTGCCTGCGTTTGCACGGCGCCGCGGAATTCTGAGTGACGTGATCCGCCACCTGGTGGTGCGATCTGCACTGCGCCATCAGAAAGAGATTCTGGGAATCGCCGCGGAAGCCATGCGAGAACTTGAGGACTACGATTTCCCCGGGAATGTCGCGCAATGCGTCGTGATGGTGAACGCGGCGGTGTCCCACGCGCGCGGCGATATCTTAGAAGTCGATGACTTCCCGGGATTATGAGTGGCGCGCAACTCCGCGCGCAGGTATGTAATCTACTGGTTTCATTCTTTCAATTTGGCCCCCCATCATGCCGAGAAGAAATACATCTGAACGTCGTGCAGAAATTGTCGACGCCTTGCTTCGAGTCATGGCAGACCAAGGCTGGGCCAAAGCGACGATCGCCAGAGTCGCGCGCGAAGCGGGGCTGACACCAGGTTTGTTGCACTACCATTTTCCGAGCAAACAGGCGATTTTGCTCGAACTCGTGCACCGCATCGAATCGGAACACGAAACCCGCATGAAAAAAGTATCTGCGGGTGCCAAGACTCCTACCGAGCGAGTCAAAGCGATGGTGCTGGCGTACCTGAAGGCCGGCGACGATGACGATGCCAGCGCAGTGGCCAGTTGGGTAACGATCGTCGCCGAAGCCATTCGCCAGCCCGAGGTTCGAGATGCGTTCTCCGAAGCCATCGTTCGTTTGACCGCCCCCATGCGTATTGCAATCCAAGAAGGGCTCGACTCCGGTGATTTTCAGGTGGGTGGTCTAGACGCTGAAGCGTGCGCAGCGGGAATCATGGCCTGTGTTCAGGGCTATTATAATCTTGGGGTCGCCGCGCGCGACACGGTGCCTCGTGGCTCGGCTGCACCCGCATCACTGCGGATGGTCGGTGGACTGCTAGGCGTGAAAAGCGTCGATGAGTTCTCGAAACTCTAGTTTTGGCCATTTTAGACACAAAAAAGGCGCCCATTTGGGGCGCCTTTTTGATTTCAGGAAACCGAAAGCTCAGGGAGCAGGAGTCAGCAAGTTGAACTCGTCGAGGTCGAACGAGAACACTCCGTACGGGCCAGCTGCGAAGTAGACGCTTGTTGTCGTGGCCTCGAAGGCTCGTGGCCATCCCTTGGTTGGGAAGTAGGCCTGAGCAAACGGTGCGGTCACATCATCAAGATTCACCACCAACAGACCGCCAGGAATCGTGAACAGCGCACGGCCATTGATGGCTGACTTCAACGACGCCCAGGTATCGATAGGCTCGGTCGCCAAGACGGGCAGGGTAGCGTTGTTCAGGTCAAGGACGTTCAAGCGCAAGGTGTAGTCGTTGTTGTTGGAGTAACCGTAGTAGTCCCACATATTGCGTTCGGTCAGCAGCAGTCGCGTGGAACCGTCGAGCTGGACGTCTTCAACCAACTTGTCTTGGAATCGTCGGACACCTTGAAGGAAGGCCTGATTGCCCTGCAGCTTCAGCTTGTTGATCGATGACTCGACGATGTTTTGTCCCCAGAGGAAGTCGCGTGTGATGAGGGTTGTTCCCTCGACATCAAGCAACTCACCAGGAATATTCACGTCAGGTTTGACCACCGGAACTGCAGGATTCGACATGTCGATCCGTCGCATCTGGTACGCCACGAACGGACGTGCGTCGCCTGGAACCTGAATCGGTTTTTTGAAGCTCACGTAAAGGCTATCAGCCTTCGGAAGTAGGCTTACAGCTTCCTCGTTCTGCGCCATCGAAATCGTGTGCAATGCGCCTGGCTGTGCCGGATTTGCGACGTTCAGGACGTGAAGGTCGTAGTGGTACCAGTAACGTGATTGCTGGTAGTTGTATGTGTTTGTCTCGTGAGGAACGGTACTCATTTCAACGTCGACACAGTCGGTCTGTCCGTCAGCGTCTTGAGTGCATGTATAGAACGCGCCCTGACAAACCTGAGCCTGTTGCGTGCCGTCGGTCAACGTGGTCTGCGAGCAGTAGATACCGCCGCTTGTGTAAGTGCAGGCCTTGTTATCGCCAGTATTGCGGTCGTAGCACCGGTCGTAGTCGTAGTTGCTTGGGTAGTAGTTGGTCGTTTTTACGGTTCCGATGACTTCCGATTCTTGTTTGACCTCGGGGTAAACGATCGAATCACCGACAGCCAAGGGACCGTACTGGCCTCCCCAGTAGTTGAAACGAGCGACGGTGCAATCGAAGCAATCGTCGATTCCTACGCCGCCGCCCCAGCCCCAGTAGTAGTCATAGTAGCCGGTCACAGGCAGGTCTGCGTAAGTCTTGGTGGAGGCCAAGATTGGCACTGTGGGGTCCGACATATCCCAAAGCTGAACGTCTGTGTCGAAGCCCGAGTTGTAGTCATTCGGAACGCGCAAGCGCTGGTTTGAAACAACCAAGGTGTCGCCGACAAGCGTCATCTGCGCATACGCAGGAACCTGGATTTCGGCGATGGCGGCGGCCTCGTCGACGTTTCCTGCAAGCGAAACAACCTGGACATCATCGGTCGGGTTCTGTGTCGCATTGCCGCCCCACCACGAGTAGTAGCCTTGGCGATTCTGGCGACGAAGACCGTAGTTCCCGATCACGATAAAGTCGGCGTAATCCGGCGCGAGAGCCACACTGCCGAGTGCGACTGGTGAATCTGGGAGGGTCGCATCATGCAGCTGGAGTTCTTGGTCGGACAAGTTGCCCACGGTGTTGTCGGCTTGGTCAGCGACGAAGCTGCGTCGAACGGGGTCGCCATGGTTCATCAAGCCACGTGCAGTGAGCGTCGTTTTGCTGAAGGTAAAGATCTGAACGGCTGAGATGTATTCTTTGGACTGCGAGTCCCACCCCTGGAAGGGCAGAAGGACCAGGCCGGTTTCCAGAGTGACGCCGTCAGCAGCTAAGACTGACGTTCCCTTTTCAACCACAGTGAAAGCGCGGTCGTCCCAGTTTGCTTCCGACCAACCCCAGTCGAGGTCGATTTCTTCACGAGCCAACATCGGGCTTTGGTTGGTGAGGTCCGAAACGTCGTAGAGGCTCACAGCGAGCTTACGACCGTTTTCGTCGTTGATGCCGATGCCGACAAGACGAGTGTCAGCTTCAACGGGTTTGAAGAAGTCGTTCCAGCCGCTGACGATGAATTCCGATTTTTCCGTGATTAAGCCGGCGTCGGTGATTTCGAAGGCGTGGAATGGGTCGACTCGAAGGTACGTGACAAAAAAGGCTTTGTTTCCGAGAAACAACGTCGCAAAGAGGTCTTCGCCAGGGCCAAAGGTTTTTTCGTCGATGACGGTCAGATTCTGAATGTCCGTCGCGTCGAAGGTTTGAATATGGTTGGTGTTGGTGTTGCTGGACCAGTTGTTGCCGGAAACCACACGAAGCACGTCGTTGTGCATGTCCATGTTGGTCTTTTTGGCAACACGGCCCTTCACAGTGATCGACTGCCCCTCAACCATCGCGCCATCTTCACTCGAGATGTCGATGACCGAGACCTGAGATCCCTGGTTGTTCTGATTCCAATCCCAACGAGCCACCATCAGGCGCTCGCCCGTGGCCTGAATGTCTTGCACGTAGCCACCAAGGTCGATGTCGGTCTTGGCTTGAAGCTTCCCACCAGTCGAAACGCTGAAGCTCTTGACCTTGGTGGTGCTGCCGTTCGACCAATCCTGCGCCACAACGTAGAGGGCTTCCTTGTTGTTGCCACGAGTCAGGCGGCTGGTTTGGATATTTCCTGGGACTTCAGCACGGCCTGTTACGCGAGGATTGGTTGGATCCGAGATATCCACGACCATGACCAGGCCACCTTGGTAGGACGCAGGCAGGATGTCCGTACGCGACCCGTAGTAACCTTGGTAGTCGTTCAGCAGCATGTAGACACGGGTTCCGACCTGGTACATCTCGACGGGGTAACCGGCGACTTCAACACGACCCATGATCACGGGGTTGGTCGGGTCAGCCATATCGATGATCTGGAGGCCGCGATAGCTGTTCAGGTTGAGCAGCTTTCCATCCGTCGTGACACGGTAGATGTCGCCTTCCTCTACGGTTCGGTCGTCCGCACCGTCGGCCTCAGGCGCACCCGCGAGGTCATTATTAGCTGAATTATCTTGGCTTCGAGAATTGTCACCATTCTGACCGTCAGCCGAAACGAAGCTCGATTGGCCAATTGTCGGCTCAGGTTGTGGCTGTTTCGTGTCCGTTGGCTTGAGGTCAGTCGAGCTAGTGTCTCCACAAGCTGCAACCAAAAGTGCGGTGCCCACGATCGATTTCAGTCGGTTATTCCATAAATAATTCATATTCATTGCTCCATTCGTTTTGTGACGCTCTTATACAGAGCAAAGGTAATGCCACTCTGACCTGGTGGGGCTATGTGTATGTTTTTAAAGGGTCTTGTCGCTAGCCTGTGATCTTGAGTGTCAGTTTTTTGAGATTTAGATATCGAAATGAATCACTCGTTCCCTCAGTAATCTGAGAGCGACATGGCTGAGTTGCGGTACATCTGGCATGGAGTACCCAAATGTAGTACATTCACTCACACCAAGGAGTAATAATATGCGTGTACTGGGCGTTGGAAATTGCACTCTTGACCACATCGCAGTCGTGGATCGATTTCTGGAGCCCGACGCGCAAAAAGAAGTCTTACAGTTTTCCCAACAGGGTGGCGGGGCGGTTGCGACAGCAACAGCAGCGTTGGCGCGCTGGGGCGCGGAATCAGCGATTGTCGGCAAGGTGGGAAACGACGCGAGAGGGAGACAAATCGTCAAAACCCTGTCGGACGAAGGCGTTGACATCTCCAAGTGCGTTTTGCAGGACAACGCGGTCAGCCAGCTCTCGATGATTACGATTGAGCAGCCCACAGGTCGAAGACAAACGGTCTTCACTCGGGGCAACGTCGACCCACTTCGGAAATCAGAGATCGACGACAACGTGCTCGACTCCGTGGACTTTCTGCTGGTCGACGGCACCCATCCAAGTGTTGAAATTTTCCTCATGGAATCCGCCCGCGCTCGCGGGATCCGAGTCATGCTGGACGCTCAAGAGAACACGCCATCGATCCGCGAGGCCGTTGCGCATTGTGATGTGCTCGTGGCCTCCGAGCGATTTGCTTCCCAGTTTGCCGGCGTAGGTGAGCTCAAAAGCCTGTGCAACGCCTTGATCGAGAAGGGGCCGACCACTGTGGTGGTCACACTCGGCGACGAAGGTTGTGTCGCGATGCAGGCTGGTGACCGCGAGATGATCCGCTCCGCGGCATTCCCTGTACAGGTCGTGGACACAACCGGAGCCGGCGAGGTTTTCCACGCTGGGGTCATCTTCGGGTTGATTCAGGGATGGTCGCTCGCGAAAATCACGAGGTTCGCCAACGTGGCCGCTGGGCTGACATGCTCGGGCATCGGTGCCAGAGGCCCTCTACCGACGTTGGATGCGATCACCGACCGTCTGTAGAGGATTCACAGATAAGCTGAGGGGAGTGTCTTAACGACGGCCGCCGCCGCTGCTGCGTCCGCCGCGATCACCGCCACCACTGCGTCCGCCGCCTGAGCGGCCACGGCTTGGTCGCTCTTCGCGGGGCTCGCGAGGCTGACGTGGTTCGTTGCTGATGGGACGAAGGCCGATGCCGATAGCGTAAAAGTCGCCTCGTTTCAGAGCTTCGACGAACTCAAGTTGTGTCGAAAATGTTCCGGGGAACAGAGTCGCAAACATGCCCAAATCGGTGACGTCTCCGCCGATGGCGGTTCCTCCGGTGGTTGGCAAGTTCATTGCGCTTGCGGCTTCAATCGCGAAGTCCGCCTGAATAGGCGTCACCCGCATGTTGAAAACCTCGACGCCCGAAAGGCCGTCGATCGTGAAAATCAAATCACCCATATTATGAGCGACTTCCATGTCGTACGGACGGCTTGCGATGACCGCTCCACCAATATTGGTGAAAAATTCGATCACGAGCGAAGCCGCTGGAGTCACTATTTCTGTAAGTTGTCGCCATTCTTCAGACAGGTAGATCTCGTTGATCTCCGGTGCGAAGCAAAGCAAAACGCCTTCGGTGGTTGGGATTTCGACACCGACAAATCCAACGATGCCGACGCTTTTGCAGGCTTCGATGACGTCGTTGGCGTGCTGCGTCGCCAGCGTGTCACAAACGGCGATTCCGTCCAGACCGGCGGCCTTGGCTTTCAGCGCGAGTTCACGTGCCGAGAAAGCCACGCCAGGTGTTCGAGAAGTCTTAAGATGTAGATCGATTAGCATGGTTACCAGTTCTCCACGGATGACACGTGACTTGCTTCGGGGGACTCAGATGGGGTGATGTCGATCACTTCCATATTTCGCGAGGACTGAGTCGCTTGGAAATTCGCCACATCGATAACCGTCACGTTCGGATTCTGCAACATGTTTGTGAAGTGACGTTTGGCCCATGCCTTCAGTGGACGACGTGCAAATGGAGTCAAAAGTAACAAACCAGTGATGTCGGTCAGCACGCCGGGGGTGATTAACAGGGTACAAGCCATCAATACCGCTAGGCCGTCCAAGAGGCTGTCTCCCGGCAGTTTCCCTGTGGCTAGATCACCCTGAATGCGGCGCCACGCCTCAAGTCCCTGTCGTTTACCAAGCCACGCTCCAAGTGCTGCGGTGAACACAACAATCGCCACGGTCGGCCAGAGTCCGATCTCTTGCCCAAGCGGAATCAGCACCAGCAATTCGATCAGGGGGACGATTGTAAAAAAAAGAAATAAGCGTGCGAGCACAAGACCTCCTTGGAAGTTGGCTGAAACGTCGTGACGACCCCACTGAAGTCAACCGCTATTCAGTTGGGCAGGCATACGCGCTGGCTGCCGAGCGTCAAACGACAGGCCACCGGATCCGCAAATCCCGCGCATGCTTCTAGCCCGGTGCAAGCCCAACCCACCGCAAAAAGGCAATCGGCGTCTGTTTCGCAATTCCCAACGCACATCGTGTCAGGAACATCAGGCACCTCCAAACAGGTCGATCCATCAGGGCAATCGGTGCAGCCGGTCAGCGTACAAACGTCCAAACCAAAAACATCTGAATAATCAGAAGAAATATCCGCGGTGCAGATTAGCTCGGGATCAGCGCACGCGACGCCCGAACTGCAGACTTCTCCGACATTTTTGGAACAGATCGAAGCACCGGTGTCGAGCAGTCGGCAATGTTGATCGGAGCGGCATCCGTGCGAATCGTCACACGCCGTCGTACAAAGAAAAGTGTCTGCGGTCCCGATACAAAGACTTCCCGCTACACAGTCAAGGTTCGTGCTGCAGTCCTGACCAACCGCGACGGTGCCACCGATATAACAGATCGATTCCGGTCGGGGGGTGAGGGCGAGGCAGACGCCAGCATCGCACACCGAATACCTGGCGTCGCATTCCGCCATGCAAAGAAATCCGCCGGCTTTGGCGCCCACGCACAACGCCTCATCCACGCAATCCCGCGGGCCGTTGCAGACCTCGCCCACTTGACTCAGCGTCGACATGTCTTCAAAGACGGCCACATCGGCAGCAGTATCGATGCCCATGTCGGGAGTTGTGGCCATTGGCACGTCCGAACATCCTCCGAAGAGCAGCACGAAACAGAATAATCTTGGTATTTGGAAGGAATTGGTCATGGCCAGTCCACATTAGGCAATTGTCAGATTTTTAGACAACGTGATAAACGGCAACCATGGCGCGCGTAGTTCTAATGCGCGGTCAAGAGGATCTACCATGTTGGATATTAAGTTCATCCGTGAAAACCCCGATGCCGTGAAGAACGCTGCCAAAAATAAGCGTTTTGATGTGGACATCGATCGCCTTCTTCAACTGGACCTCCGTCGCAGAGAACTGATCGGCGAGACCGAGACCGCGCGCTCGCGACGCAATGAAGTCGCATCGTTGATTCCCAAGGCGTCCGCTGACGATCGTCCAGGGCTTATCGAAGAAGGCAAAGCCCTCCAAGATCGCGTTCAAGAAATTGAGGAAATCCTCACCGCCGTGACGCTTGAGTACGACAACCTCCTACTCATGGTCCCCAACGTGGCTCTGGACGAAGTTCCCATCGGCGTGACCGATGCGGATAATCAGGTCCTTCGCGTGGTGGGTGAGCCTAAGAAATTTGATTTCGAAGCCAAAGATCACGAAGAACTTGGGGTCTCGCTGGGTATCCTCGACAAGGAACGGGCGATCAAGTTTGCCGGCGCACGCAGCTACTTGCTTCGTGGGGCGGGCGCATTGCTCGAGATGGCCGTCGTTCGACTCGCGATGGATATCCTGGTCGAGTCCGGATTCGAATTGGTCCTCGGTCCGCTGATGGTCAACGAATCGGCCATGGTGGGCACAGGCTTCTTCCCCTACGGCAAAGAAGACACCTACAACTTGGTCAAAGACGAGAAGTATTTGATCGGGACCAGTGAGGTCTTCCTCGTC
>JBBKVQ010000437.1:0-17842 GCA_037968515.1 Bradymonadaceae bacterium | reverse complement strand
ATATTTTCACGGGGATGCGCCTGTTCCTTGACCCAAAGTTGGCCCTCGGTATACTCCAACAAAATACCGTATACATGAAATGGTGTTGGTTGGTCCGCTTTGGACAACGAATTGGTGTTCGAAACACCAAACAAATTGAGGAGAAAAGATGTTGAACACTCGACGCTTTGTCGGGGTCCTTACGGCCGCCTTCCTAGTCACTTCGTTGGTGGGTTGTGGCGACGACGCCGTTTCAGGGACTAATAATGACAATAATCGGCCAGGAGTCGACACTCCTGTCCCCGCAGGATCCAAGCTCACCCACACAGGTGATTGCGCCGCGCAACCAAACTGCGCAGTGGATGTGACGTTCAACTCGTCTTTCCCGCTGAAAATTCAGTTGCGAGACGGCAATAATAATCCTGTGTTCGGCGCACGGATTCAATTCGATCTGACTGTCGGTGAAGCCGTCGGGACAACCCTCAACGCCAACTCCACTCAGACCAATGACGAAGGTTTTGCCGAAGTCACCATTCGTGGTGCTGCGGTTCAAGGCGTTGCAGAAGTGGTCGTCAGCGCGCCCGCCGATGCGACGGTTAGCCCCATTAAATTTGTGGTTGGCGTCAGCCCGAAAGATTCAGCGAGCTATCGCGTATCATTCACACATGCAGGCAATGCACAGCTGAAGAACGTCAACACGTTCCTCTATGCGTCGGACGTCACTTGCGCTCAGATTCGTGAGGACCTAGCCCGCGAGCGCGACGCAGACCCCGCAACCAATCCAGTGCTTACCGCCGAATCAACACAACTCGGGATTGCCAACATCGACGGCACCCTCCCCCTCGTCGTGTTCCCGGGACTCGCCAATAATCAGGCGTATACCGTGGCTGCGCGGTCAACTTCACGGGCCAACTCGGAAGTTGAAGCCGCATTCGGCTGTCAGGACGGAAATCCACCTATTCTGAACGGCAACAGCGTAAATGTAGTGGTCAACTTGATCGACCACCTTCCTCGCGTCGCAGGTGCTTACGACGTCACCAACACCTTCAGCATCACTGACGCCATCTGTAATCCTGATGGTGCGGGTGGTTACGACGGCGTGCTTCCGGGCGGCGTTTGCCTTGCCATCGACCTCATCGGTCGTCTTGCAACCGACCCAGCAAGCTTCCTTCTTGGTGAAGGTAACGGCGACCAAGGTCTGATTGGGTTGATCGTCGACTTCTTGCCTGATAACGGCCTCCTTGGGGACCTCAAAGGCGCGATCACATCGTTCCTTAATAACGGCTTCATCTCCGGTTTGGGTCGCGATGCACTGAACGGGTTCTTTGAGAGCTGGATCAACGACAAAGCACCATCATGGGTCAAAGGCACCGTCGATATCACTGGCGATATCTACGAATCACTCAAGGAGTTCAAGGTCTCGGGCGTTATGCGCATCTCGAAAGAGCCAGACGCTTCGTTTGACCCGAACACCAATCAGGTCATCGGAATCTTGGCTGCTGACGCGATGGGCGTGAAGCCAGGCAAGCAGGTCTGGGAAGACATCACTGTGTTCTGGACCGGCGCTTGTGCTCCGAATGCTCCAGCAGCCTGCCGCGAGCGAACGTTCAGTGCAGGAGACCTTGGTGCAACTTCCAGCGTTATCGAAGGATTCTTCACAGGAAGCGTGGTCCCACTGGATGACCTCGAAAACCCTGGTTATGGCCTTGTGATTGACGAGCATACGCTCACACTCAACTACGGTGTGCTTATTCTGGGAATCATCGAGCAGGTTGTCCTTCCGAGTATCTTCGGACAGAACGTGACCAGCATCGACAGCGCGCTGAATGAACTCATCAGCCTCGCATTTGGTGGTGGTGACGGTTGTGAAGGTCTCGGCCAGTCTATCGCTGACGCAGTCGGCGGTGGAGACACCGTCAAGAATATCGGCAAAAACCTGTGCAACAACTTGCTGGCATCAGCATCTGACGGCATCCGGTCTTTCCTCACCGAAAACCTGACTGTTGCTGGCGAAGACAACTTCCTCATCAGCACTCCAGACGGCAAGCCATGCCGACTGCTTGAACCAACAATCTACTCGGGTGATTGGACAGGCAAACCTCTTCCTTATATCGAAGACCTCGGGTCAGCGACGGCCGAGTGTGATTGGGAAGTTAAAATCAAGGTTTCCGCGTCTGAAATCATCAATACAGCCGGCACGTTCTCGGGACGTCGAACCAGCTTCTAAACACAACTTCATTGTGTTTCTGCAAAAACCCGCCACCGAGCGGGTTTTTCTTTTTCTTGCCAAACGTGCCGGTGAATCTCTGGTGCCTATCTTCGCATCTGAAGAAAAGAAGAGGTACATCATGGAAACAGACGATAATTTTGAGGTTCCCCCAGAGAAAAGCGATTTTCACGGCAATAAGCGTGAACTCATCAAACGTGGTTTGGAGCGCGGCAAGCTGTCGTGGAAAGAGATTGAGGCTGCGCTTCCACCCGAACACACTTCCGCGACCGAACGGGAGGTGCTGGTGTTCACGCTCAAGAGCCTGAGGGTTAAACTTTCGGGGAAGCCGGCTCACGAAAAGTAACCAAGTCATCCGATTCGAAGCCGAGCGCCTCGAAACACTCGCCAAGTAGATACAGCGACCCGTAAACGACCACAGGAAGCGTTCCTGCACTACGCCGGGCCGCTTTCATCATTTCCAGCGTGCTCCCGCATGCCTGCAGCCCGCGAATCCACTCGTGGAGCATATCAGGCGAGGCACTTCGTTTGGTCATCATTTGGACACCGTAGATAGGCGCGGAGACTGAAGCGAGCGGCGCAAAGAGCCGTTGGGTGTCTTTGTCTTTAGACGCCCCAACCACAAAAGCACCCACTTCAAGGGATTGTAGCCGAGCGAAAAGTTGTCGGGCGCCAGCAGGGTTGTGCGCGGCGTCAAGAATCCAAGGCCCTTCGATCTCGGCTACGTCGCTGGTCAGGAAATGCATCCGCCCGGGCCAGAATGTCGAGTCGATGCCACGAGTTGCCAACGTGGGATCGAAGTCTGCCCCCAGATATGACCGGGCGGCATCACGCGCTGTGGCCTCGTGGCGACTTTGAATCGTGGCGTCGTCTACTTCAAAATCAACACCCGCCACCCGAGCATGAGGCGCCCGGTTGGTCAGCACTTGAAGCGCCTCAATATGATCTTGAACCCCAATCAAGGAAGGAACGCCCGACCGGAACAGCGCGGCCTTTTCGCCAGCGACCGCTTGGATCGTCGAACCTAGGTACTGTTCGTGGTCGAGGTCGATGCAAGTGACGATCGTCAATGCGGGTTCAATCGTATTCACCGCATCAAGTCGTCCACCAAGGCCGACTTCCCACACCACGACATCGACCTGAAGCTGAGCAAAAATCTTTGCCCCCATCAGAGTCGTGAGTTCAAAAAAAGTGAGAATTGGGTCGGAATCCGGTTGCCCGTATTTTTTGAGGAGTGGTTTGCCGGTTTTCAGCACCAGTTCGCGCGAAACGGGCGCGCCGTTGACACGAAACCTTTCGCGAACCTCGATCAGATGCGGGCTCGTATACAGGCCGACTCGCAGTCCGTGCGCTTGCAAGATACTGGACAACATCGCGCAGGTACTGCCTTTTCCATTCGTCCCACCAATGATGATGGCTGGCGCACAACGTTCAGGATGCTCTTCAAGAGAAAAGGCCCGACGCATGTTGTCGAGCCCTAGCTTGATGGCGAATAGATTTTGGTCGTAGAGACGCGTTGAAAATGCGCGCCAAGGATCAGCCATAGTCGGCTCAGGCGTTGCGGTACTCAAAATGATCGTGAAGTTCCAGATAACGGATGTTGCGATCGATCGCCAATTCATCCGTGACGGTCAGCACACCCTTTTTGTCGATGCTCACCAGTTCGTCCCTTACAAGCTCGCCCAGTAACTTCTTTACTTCACCGAGCTCGATGCCCAAAACATCCGGCAGATTATCAGGCACGGGTGTCGGCTTGCAGCCTGCATTCTGCCATTCGGCCCGAAGTTGGTGGAGCATGCGGGCTTTAGTCTTGCGGAGCGCGTAATTGGTGATTCGAAACTGCGCTTCAGTCAGGCGTTTCGCCATCTTCTTCATCATGCGAATCGAAATATCGGCGTTGCTACGCAACATGTTTTCGAATTGCGAGGCGTCAATCTGAATCACGGTCGCATCATGCGTAACCGTCGCAGTTGTCGGGCGAGCCTGCTCACTCAGCAACGCAATCTCGCCGCAGAAATCGCCCGCTGCGAGTTCTTCAATAACAATCTCCGTATCGAATACACGCTTGGTCATGCGCACTCGACCAGATTTGATGACGTACATCTTGTTCCCGGTCTCGCCCTCTCTAAAAAGAACGGTACCTGCGGGACATTGTGTTACGCCCTTTTCTTCCTTCGCTTTCGTCGCCAAGTCGAACCTCGCTTCAAACCCAAGAACCTACTTCTGCCAGCTCCGCAATCACTTGTGATTGTGCGAGCAGACGCCGCATAGTGGCACAAATAACCCGTCAGATGGAACCACGGAAATACCGTATCTTCACGAACATCGCGTCTTACCAATCTGGGATTTCTGATAATAGCTCGGAATCGTGAAAATGCGCCAGTCCTTATCGCTCCGAACGCCCTGCCCAACTCGAATCTGAACACTCAATGGCCTGAATTGGGGACAGTTTCGAGAGCGTAAACCTTCACATCTACTCCACGGGACATGATCGCGTGCACGGGCGCCCTGCCCTGAGTCTCAAAACCAGCCAGACGAAGTGATCCCTCTTGGTGGATCTCATAGATCGCCTCATGTGTTGGATAGGGGGAATGATGAACCTGTCCCGAGAACAACCGGCCCGTCTTCGGGTCATGGGCAAAGAGTCGGTATCGCTCCAAAAGGAAAAACTCCAACGACCCAGGCTCAGGCGTTGGCTGACTCGCCCCCGCCGCGTAAGTAATGCGGGTTTTTGATGCGAAGCCCTTGCGGTCGCATTCGTAGTCGATGGCGTTCTTCCCAGCCGGAGCCGTCATTTTCGCGTGAAAATAGGGCAGGTGAAAGAAACGACGAGCGACGCGAACAGCCAGGCCCTGATTGCAGTCCAACGAATAAAACCAGACTCCCGGACGGCCTTGTTCGTCGTACACATAGGTGCGGACGTTCAATTCCAAGAAATTTGATATGCCGGGAACTGGTGGGCAAAAACGAGGCCGAATCCCACGCATATAAAACGGTACAAGCCCGACAAACGCCCTACCCTCGAAGGTATCGACGGTCAGGCCAGGTGGGAGCGTCGCCTGAATCTCGTCGGGCGGAAACTCCCAATGAAGAAAAAGCAGCTCTTGCCATGATTGGTACATGACGTGGTGTTGATTTTCGGGTTTGGCGCACACCGCCAAGCGTTGGTCGATAGTAGGCAAGCTCAAGTGCGAACCTCCAAGGAATGTATCCCTACTCATCCAATCTCCAGAAGAGCATGAAAATCGAGGGAGCCGATCAAGGCTTTGGTATGCCTATGTGCATCAGGCAGAATGCGTCCGAGATGGCGCAGGTGACGAATCAAAAACCGCAGGTCTTCGGCGAGGTCGACGTCGTACCAGAAAGGCAGCACAGCGTATGTGAGGCCAGCCTTAAGGCAGCGTTCGACGGTTTGTATGAAGACTGCTTCGGTGCTCCATGAAATGCCTTCAAAGGGCGCTGCATGAGCTTGTTTGAGCGCAATCAGGTAGTACCCGCCGTCAAAAGATGGGCCGACTACCACATCGACTTCGTCTAGCAGTTGCGCCGCGCGCGCGATGAATTCGGCCGGTATTGTCGGGGAGTCGGTTCCGATGAAGATCACGCGTTCTGCGGACTTCAGCCGTGACTTGAGCAACGTGAACATTCGGTGACCAAGATCTCCGGCAGGTTGTTCTTCGAAATCAAATCCAGCATCACGCGCGCAATCGAACCCATGGTGCTCAAGGTCGCCTGCGTGAGCAATCAAGCCGGTCAGCCCGGATTCGACCACGGTAGCGACGGTATCCGCAATGAATGCTTGATGACACGCCGCAGCCAGTTCTGGCCCGATCGTCGCTGCGAGGCGAGTCTTGACCTTTCCCGGGACAGGAGCTTTGGCAAAGATCACAACTTCAGCGGTCATTCTCGTCCACGTATTGCGCAAATATTGTGTACAGAATCTTATAACCCGCCAAAACCGTTCCCTTAACTGTTCCGGTAATCTTTGAAACACCGACGCGTTTGCGGTAGCTCACAGGCACCTCAACCGTCGGAATTCCCAATCTCGCCGCCTTGACCTGCATCTCTACCGTCCAGCCAAAATCCCGGTCTTTCATGTTGATGGCTTCCAGCGCCGTCCAGCGGATCGCTCGAAATGGCCCAAGGTCGGTAAAATAATAGTCGTACAGAAACTCGACCAAGGTGCAGGCGAGCTTATTACCCAGAACTGCTTGCGGCATCAGCGCGCCGCGTTGCCGGGCGCCGATCGTTCTGCTTCCGATCACCAAATCGGCGTCGCCTGCGATGATAGGGTCGACAACTCGCGGCAATTCATCTGGATGGTCACTAAAATCGGCATCCATGAAGACGACGACGGTGGGTGGGTCTTTCGCGATCTCGGCGAGGCCCGCAAGGCATGCTGCGCCGTAGCCGCGAACAGGTTCGCTCACCACCACAGCGCCGTGTTCACGCGCGATTTCTGCCGTGCGATCCGTACTGCCGTTATCGACGACGATCACCCGACGAACCCAAGACTTTGGCAGAGCGTCTAGCACCTGGCCGAGGCTCTTTTCTTCATTCAGCGCGGGGATCATGACGTCAATCGTCATACCATCTGGACGGCGCAAACCCGTCCGATCGGGCCACCACACTCCGCCGTTCGCGGCTCCGACCCGTGACTTCGCTCGTCTCGACATCCACTGTCCTTTTCGTTAGCTTCGCGCGGCATATTAGCCACGTGACCCGCACTAAACAAGGCGAGGAACGAAATGGAAGACTCACGATCCAAACAATACTCGGCAGCCGGCGTCAACTTAGACGCCGCTGACGAATCCGTGACACGCTACAAAGAGTTGGTTCGAAAAACCCGGATTCCGGGCGTGCTCTCCGACGTCGGTGGATTTGGCGGTTTATTCGCACTTCGCGACGCCGGGCTCGAGCTGCGCGACCCCGTCATGGTTTCTGGAACGGACGGTGTCGGAACCAAGCTCAAAATTGCGTTCGAGATGGACCGTCACGACACCATCGGCATCGACTGCGTCGCAATGTGTGTCAACGACGTGATTGTGACCGGCGCTCGCCCATTATTCTTTTTGGACTACCTGGCCACTGGAAAACTAAATCCAGATCAGGCCGCGCAAATCGTCCAAGGAGTCGCAACAGCCTGTATCGAGAGTGGCTGCGCCCTAATCGGGGGTGAAACAGCCGAGATGCCCGGATTCTACTCCGCCGGCGAGTATGACGTGGCTGGCTTTTGTGTCGGAATTGTCGAACGAGATGCGTTGCTCAAGCCCGAGAATGTCCAAGAAGGTGATGTTCTTATCGGCTTGAACAGCACTGGCTTTCACAGCAATGGCTACAGCCTCGTCAGGAAAATTGTCGCCGATCACGGGCTGAAACTCTCCAAATCCTACGACCTCGATACCACGCTTGGGGACGCGTTGTTGGCGCCGACTCGGTTGTATACCCGAGCCATGCAGTCCGTTTCAGATGTTAAGGTCGCCTCACATATCACCGGCGGCGGATTCCACGAGAATATCCCGCGCGTGATTCCGGCGAACCTGGGCGTTGAAATCGACAGTTCAAAATGGCAATGCCCTGAAGTGATTCGATTGATTATTGAGACAGGAAAAGTCGAATTGAGTGAGGCCTATCACGTGTTCAATATGGGCATTGGGTTTGTGATGGTTGTGGCCCCGGAACGCGGCGACCAGACCGTTGCGGCTTTAAAGGCCGCCGGATTTTCCGCTCAAGAAATCGGAGCTGTGACCCGCACTCCTGGTGTTCGGATTCGATGAAAACCGCCTCCACTTTACTAAAGTATCGATTGAAGTCGCTGCGACATGCCGGCGCTGCGCGCGGCGGACAAAGCCTTGCTGCCGGCGTATTTGTCATCGCACTCGTTCTGGGAGCGACGGGTTGGTTGGCACAAGAGACACTCATCGAATCGTCCACCTCTTGGACCGCCCAAATGAGCCGCGCAGTGATGCTTCCGGGTCTGCGGGCCTTGGAAGTCGCGTTTTGGGCTACAGCACTCCTTGCTGCCATTCAGTGCTTCCGCGTGATGGAGCTCTTGTTTCGGCGAGAAGACATCCTGGCCCTGTCACTGTTGCCGGTGCCGACCAGCGGTCTACTCGCCGAACGAACGGCGACAGCCTTGGTCGAAGCGATAAGCTTTGGGCTCGTCGGGTCGAGTTTTTTTGCGGTCCTCTTGCTCAGTCACCCGCTTGTATTCTTGCT
Organism: Bradymonadaceae bacterium; assembly: GCA_037968515.1. Lineage (GTDB taxonomy): Bacteria > Myxococcota_A > Bradymonadia > Bradymonadales > Bradymonadaceae > JBFFMO01. The sequence goes on along the minus strand of JBBKVQ010000437.1, from coordinate 9,417 downwards.
TTGCTCAACCTTGATAGTCGGTGGCCTTGTGGCTTCTTCATGCATCACCTTAGGTGTTGTGATGTGGTTTGGAGGTCAATATGGGCACCCCGATGCCAAGGTTGGCGGCGATGCCTACGGCGGCACCGGTGCCGCTTTCATTTACGCTCCCGGGGCTGCACTGGCAGGCTCTCTGGTCGTCTTGCTGCTTCTTCAGCTCGCCTTGGGCGAAGTGCTGAAAGCAGGTTCAGTCACGCGCGCGTTCTGGATGGGTTTGGGGCTGGTAGGTTTGGCGTCGTTTGCGGGCATTATGATGGCTCGACGCGAATTTCCGCGTTTCCACCTTATCGCGGCATGGTTTCGTGAAGCAGACAGCGTCGGATTCACAACCGATATTGAGTACCAAACAACGCGATGGCAACCGACCCTGCTCGAGAAGTATGTGGCGTCTCCCCTGCCCTTGCGACGCACCTGGATTCAGAATCGGCGCTACAACATGGTCGCGGACAACGTTGAATCTTTGCTTTACCTGGGCACTGTCATTTCGGCTTGGTGGTTGGTGATCGACGGCCTTGCGCCTTTTGTGATCGCACCGATCGTGATCTCTTTGATGATTCACCCGTGGCGGCGCGCAGAGGCTCGAGTTTTGGGCAATGCGGCATCAACCACACTACCCATCACGCTGCGAGATGAAATTATCGCGACCTGCAGCGAAATCGGCTGGGGAATCTTGACGCGCTGCGTGCCGTATGGCGTCGCGCTGACCTTGGTCTGTTGGTATCTAGGTCTTCCTACCCCGCAGATCGCTCTAGCCGCGATCGCGGCACCATTGGCCGTTCACGGGGTCTACACTGCCGTCTGGGTTGCGTCCAAACGACGGCCTGGCGTGTTGGGGCCCTTGATTATTGCTGCCATATTGGTTGGTGTTGCCATGTGGTCCATCCCAACGGCAGCAGTCGTCTACGTGATTTTGAGTGTTGGTTGTTTTTCAGGCGGATTGGCCGCGAGTTCTGCGATGGTTTTGGAGTTGGATTCATGAGTGTTCTAGCAGTCTCGGAGCTGAGTAAATCATACCGAAAGATCAAAGCGCTCAATGATGTCAGCTTCGAGATAAATCCTGGCGAGTTTATTGGCTTGATCGGCCCTAATGGCGCAGGAAAGTCCACTTTGATGAACACCGTCATGGGTCGCATCGCGCCCAATCACGGCTCGATTCATGTGCACGGTGTCAACGTCATGGATGCCACGGTCGAAGCAAGACGCCACGTTGGTTTTGTGCCCCAAGATTTGGACCTGCACGGCTATTTGACAGGCGAAGAGTATCTTCGTTTTGTCGCGGACCTGCGAGGTTCGTCGACCGATGATGAAATCGAAGACCTGTTGACGCTCACCGAACTCAGCGCAGCTCGTCATCGAGTGGTTAAGGAGTATTCAGGCGGCATGCAAAGAAAGCTCGCCATCGCCGCTGCTCTTGTAGGGCGACCCCCACTTCTGATTTTGGATGAGAGTTTTGTCGGGCTCGACCCGGAATCAACCTACCGGATCCGACGGCGGCTAGAAGAACACCGCGAAAACGGCGGAGCCGTGTTGCTGAGCTCCCATATTCTAGAAATGCTTGAGCGTGTCTGCACACGTGTGATCATGTTGGTTCAGGGTGAACTCGTGATGGACCGGTCGATGGACGACCTCCGATCTGAGTTTGGAGAAGATGGAGATTTGACCCACACCTACCTAAAACTTGCCGGCAAGCTCGATTATTGAGGGGTTGGCGCGGGTATGTCCCAGGCCTTCCTCATCGCAGCAACCGCGGCCCGCTTCTGCGCGTCAGTCTCGGCATTGGGTGCCTCAAAACGTCGCTTCGGCTCGTCCACCAAGTGGCAGGCGACCAGATGGCCCGGCTCAGCTTCTTTGAACGTCGGGACTTCCTGCGCGCATTTCTCAAACGCAAACGGACAGCGCGTGTGAAACACACATCCAGTGGGTGGATGCAACGGGCTGGGGACGTCGCCGGACAGCACGATGCGCTCTCTCGTAGATTCAACTTCAGGATCTGGAATCGGCACGGCCGAGATCAGGGCCTGTGTATAGGGATGCATCGGACGCTCGTACAGGCGAGCGCCGTCAGTGAGCTCGACCATATTTCCCAGATACATCACGGCGATACGCGTTGAGATCTGACGCACGGCCGCAAGGTCGTGAGCGATGAACAAATACGTGAGGTCGAACTCGGATTGAAGGTCTTCCAACAAGTTGATGACCTGAGCCTGAATCGATACGTCCAGCGCGCTAATAGGCTCGTCACAAACGATGAAATCAGGGTTCGTGGCCAACGCTCGAGCAATGCCAATACGTTGGCGCTGTCCGCCCGAAAACTCGTGTGGATATCGACGAACAAACCGCGGATCCAGCCCAACGATGTCCATCAAATCCTGGGTCTTCTTCATCAAATTCGAGCCGTCAGCCAACCCGTGAACTTTCAACGGCTCGCCAATGATGCTGCCCACCGTCATGCGGGGATTCAACGATGCATAAGGATCTTGGAAGATCATCTGCAGGTTGCGGCGCAGCGGATGAATCTGGCGCTTGGTAAGTGTCGTGAGTTCCTGCCCTTTGAACTTCACCGAACCAGCGGTCGGTTTATAAAGCTGAATCAACGCACGACCCGTGGTCGACTTACCGCAGCCGGACTCACCGACAAGGCCGAGGGTCTCCCCTTTGATGATGTCAAAGTTCAGACCGTCGACGGCTTTAACTCGATTTACTTCTTTGCGAAAAAGCGCACCGCGATAAATCGGGAAGTGCATCTTCAGATCGCGAACTTCAAGGAGGACTTCATCCATGATGCGCTTCCTTAGGCTCGGCGTGGCTGTCTCGAGCTTGCTTCTCGAATTTTTCGACCTTTTCGGCCGTCGCATGAGTGCCCAATTCGGCCTCAAACACTTCGGTGGCGCGCCAACAATGTGACACTCGGCCGGGTTCAACTTCGACCGCTGGCGGCCATTCTTTGTGGCATTGTGCTGTGGCCCAAGCGCAACGTGGTGCAAACGCACATCCGGGGATGGGTTTTGATACGTTCGGAGGGCGCCCTTCGATGGGGATCAGCCGCTCAGCTCGACCACGGTCTAAGCGCGGAACGCTCTTAAGCAGACCGACGGTATAAGGGTGTGCTGGACGTTCAAAAAGCTCACGAGCGGCTGCCGATTCGACGATTCTTCCGGCGTACATGACCACGATTCGGTCGGCCATGCCCGCTACAACGCCAAGATCGTGCGTTATGATAATGAGGCCGGTTCCAAGGTCGCGCCGAAGGTCTTTCATCAGCTCAAGAATTTGGGCCTGAATCGTCACGTCCAAAGCGGTCGTCGGCTCGTCCGCAATCAGCAGCTCGGGCTCGTTCAGCAGCGCCATGGCGATCATGACACGTTGCCTCATCCCGCCCGAAAACTGATGTGGATACTGGTCAAAACGTTCGCTTGGAGCCGGAATCCCAACTCGTTCCAACATCTTGATGGCTTTAGCCCGCGCGTCGTCAGTGCCAAGGTTCTGATGGATTTGCAGGGGTTCGATCAGCTGCCGGCTCACCTTCAAAAATGGGTTCAGGCTGGTCATCGGATCCTGCCAGATCATCGAAATCCGATTGCCGCGGATCTTTCGAAGGTCGGCTTTCGACATCTTCAGCAGGTCTTGGCCCTTAAACAGAATCTCACCGCCCGGTATGAAACCCGGAGGTTGAGGTATCAAGCCTAGAACCGAGATCTGAGTTACCGATTTTCCGGAACCAGACTCGCCGACGACGCCCAAGGATTCCCCGGGCATCACCTGATACGACACACCATCAACCGCGCGGACAATGCCTTCGTCGGTCTTGAAGTAGGTCTTCAGGTTCTTGAGTTCAAGTAGTGGTATCTGCTCGGCCATATCAGTCTTTCCGCAGCTGTGGGTCGAGTGCATCGCGCAAACCATCACCCAGGAAATTCAGGCACAGCAACGTCACTGCAAGAGCGACACTTGGCCAAATGATCAGCCATGGTGAGGTCTCCATGAGCTGGCGGCCTTCGCTGATGAGCGCGCCCCAAGAGGTCTGAGGTGCTTGCACTCCCAACCCGAGGAACGAAAGGAACGCTTCTTCCAGCATCACCGCAGGCACCGTCAGGGTCGCGTACACGATGATCGGGCCAAGCGCGTTGGGGATGAGGTGCCGGAAGATGATTCCGGAGTTCGAAACACCGATGGTCTCGGCGGCTTCGACGAATTCTTGGTTTTTGAGGCTGATGACCTGTCCGCGAACAATGCGCGCCATGGTCAGCCATTGAATCGCGCCCAAGGCCAAGAAGAGCAGATAAATCTTCTGCCCAAAAACGACCATGAGAAGAATCACCAAGAACATGAACGGAAGGCCATACAGGATATCGACGAGCCGCATCATGACGTTGTGGACTTTTCCGCGCAGGAACCCTGCGGTCGCGCCCCAGGTGACGCCGATGAGGAACGACACCAGCGTGGCCAAGAGACCGACCGCCAAGGAGATACGTGCGCCGTATACGGTTCGCGTAAGCAAATCTCTTCCCAATTTATCGCTTCCCAAAATATGGGTCCGGGGCTCGGGGAGCCCCACGTATTCAGCTTTTGAAATCAACCCATCCGAATCCTTGTCGACTCGATTGATCATCTCTTGGGCTTCGCCAGAACTCACGAGCTCCACCAACTTGCCCGTTTCAGCAGGTTGCATCAGCTGGTCGGCGCCGGCGTCACACTCAAAGACGCTAGAGTCTTCGATTGGAGCCATGCTTCGTTTGATCATGGCCCAACGCGCACAATCAGGGATGAACCTATTGGGCGAGGTCAGGCTAAGAGGTGCGTCAACGTATTCTTCGTAGGACAACGCCCCGCTCTTGTCGGTGTCGATCGTCTCGAATTCCAAGTCGCGATACGCCGCGACGATCTCGTTGGGCTCCACGAACCCATCTTCATTCGCATCGACGTGCTCCCACGCCAAAAGGCCTGCCTGACTGAGCTCGAAAAAATGCGATGGAACGCTGCGCGCACCGGGTGGTTTTGGCACCACCCAAGTGTGCTGCTCTTCCATCACGAAGCCTGTTCCGTACTGAGCTACGACCTCGTAAAAGAGCGCAGTCAACGTAATCAGAATCAAGATGGCACCGCTTATCAGCGCTGCCTTGTTCTTGCGAAGGCGTTGAAAAGCGTCAGCCCAGAGGCTGGAGCCCTTCTCTAGTTCAGCATGTGTGTTCGATTCTGCCATCAGTCGTCGTAACTCACGCGGGGGTCGATCAAGGTGTAGAGGACATCCACGATCATGTTCAGAAACACGAGAATCGTGCTGTAAAGAATGATGGTGCCGAGCACCAAGTTGTAGTCACGATTAAGCGCACTTCGGACGAAATGCGTGCCGATTCCGGGAAGGCTGAAAATTTCTTCAACCACCACCGAACCGGTCAACAGCGCCGCTGTCGCAGGCCCCAGATAACTGACGACCGGCAACAAAGCGCCCTTCAGCGCATGCCGCATCACGACCATCGTCTCTGTGAGGCCCTTGGCCCGCGCTGTTCGAATATAATCTTTACGGATGACCTCGAGCATTCCGCCACGGGTCAGCCTGGCCACATAAGCTGCGTAGTACAGGCCAAGCGTGAAACTCGGCAGAATACTGTCCGCAAAGGATTCCCAACCGACGGCGCTAAACCAGCCGAGTCTGAGGCTGAAAAGCATAATCATCAGCGGTCCAAGCACGATGCTTGGGACGCTAACACCGACCATCGCCACAGACATCGTGCTGTAATCGACCATCGTGTTCTGGCGAAGTCCGGCAATCAAGCCGGCAGGAATCCCCAAAATCAGCGAAATCAACAGGGCCTGAAACCCGAGCTGTATTGTGAAAGGCAGTCCCGACTTCAAAGTCTCGATCACGGTTAAGTCGGTTTTCATCGACTTACCGAGCGAGCCCGAGGCCAATGTCCCGAGGTATAGCGAGTACTGCGTCTCGCCCCACTCGCTTGGTCCGAGGATCGATACTGGGCCTAAGCTTACTACCGATTCTGGCTCCCAAAACGCGCAGTTTTGCACAGGAGATAAAACCTGCCCGGAGTAGACCGGAAAAACTGGTCTATCGAGGAAGTTATCTTTAACACACGCACACGTGTTGGCCTCGCGCTCTTTCAAGCACGGATTGCTCGGTGCCTGGCGCGTAAGCCATAACGAAAGTGTGATGATGACGAGCAAAACTGCGATGCTCGCCAATAGGCGACGAAGGATAAATCGCGTCACGTCGACCTCTTTTTACTTCGACGGAAGCGACATGTACTTGAACAAATGCACGTCACGGTTATGAGGCTCGAAGCCTTTCACGAAGCGACTGATGAGCAGGTTGCTCGAGTAATAATAGATAGGAATGATGGGCCCGCGCTCAAGCAGAATGGTCTCGGCCTGCTGAAGAATCGCGACACGTTTGGTCTTGTCGACCTCCTGTTGCGCGCTCTTGATGAGTCCGTCGTATTCGGCATCCGCCCAACCCGTGTCGTTGTTGCCGTTTTCAGCGGTCCACATGTCCAAGAAGGTCATCGGGTCGTTGAAGTCTCCAATCCAGCCCGCACGTGCGATTTGGTAGGCCATCGTGTCGACGTCCTGAAGGTAGGTCTTCCACTCTTTATTGTTGAGCTTCACGTCGACGTTCAGGTTCTGTTTCCACATAGCCTGAACTGTTTCGGCGACCAACTTGTGGTTTTCATCCGTGTTGTAAAGCAGCTCGACGGCTGGGAAGTCCTTGCCGTTGGGGTAACCGGCTTCAGCCAAAAGGTCTTTGGCGCGCTTGATATTATAGGCGGTCTTTGTGGTCGACTCATAACCAGGCATCGGTGGAACGAACGACTCGGCAGGCTTGTACAAGCCATTCAGCGTGTTGTTCACCAGTGAATTCCGGTCAATGGCCAATGAAAGCGCCTGGCGAACCAATGCGTTGGTGGTCGGCGAATCCTGCTTCGAGACGTTAACCCGGTAATAGTAGGTGCCGAGCAGTGGCTCTTGTTTGAAGTCTGGGTGGGTCAACAGCGCCGTGATTTGCGCCACAGGAAGGCCCGAGCCCGCCCAATGGAGCTCGCCGGTTTTATAAGCGTTCACTCGAGCGTTCGAATCCGAAATGATGCGGAACCGGATGCTCTTGAGGTTAACGGCTGCCTTGTCCCAGTAATGCTCGTTCAGCTCGAATTTGATCTCTTGCTGTGGCTGATAAGACGCGAGGCGGTAAGGCCCATTCGAAACGATATTTTCAGGCTTGGTCCATTCATCACCCTTTTCCTCGACAGCCTTTTTGGGCACCGGGAAGAACGTGTAAAACGCCGTAAGCTCTGGGAAATACGGTGTTGGATTCACGAGCGTCACGATAAGAGTCTGAGCGTCCGGAGTTTTTACACCCACGGTTTCCCAATCGCCCTCTCCTGCCGGAGCCTTGTTATAGGCTTCAGCGCCGTCGATAACCCACATCATGGATGCGTAGTCAGCCGGGAATCCGTTGGTCAGAACTCGACGCCACGAAAATGCGAAGTCTTCCGAAGTAACGGGATCGCCATTCGTCCACTTGGCGTCCGAACGCAGCTTGAACGTGTAAGTTCGACCGTCTTCGCTCGTCGTGTAGGACTCAGCCACACCGAAGTTCAACAACTTCGAGGTATCCGCGAGTCCTTCCGTGGTCGGGCCGGGCATCAACAAACCTTCAAAAAGGTTCATCGCGATTTCGCCTTCCACAGCTCCGCTCATTTTAGCTGGGTCCATGGTTTCCGGGTCGGCCGTGAGGGCCGCGGTAAACTCGCTGGCGCTTGAACCCGCGACAAATTCTTCAACCTGCTTGGGGGCGGTCGTCGTTCCATCTGGTTTTTTCGAGTCGCAACCCACCACAAATGCTAGCAGCGCGAGTGCGCACAGGTATCGGAATCCGTTCGTCATCATCGAGTATCCTCGGAGTATCAAATAAGGCCCCCTCTTCTAGCGACAAAGCCGTCGAAGTGTCAATCGGCGCCCACCTAAGTGAGTGTTTACTGACTTAGGCAATCCTGATAATGGTCGGCGAAATCGATTTTATGAACAGACCGAGGCAGAAATGACGACCGTTCATCACTACAAAAGCAATCTTCGCGACATCCTCTTCAATCTGTTTGAAGTGCATGAAATTCAAAACAATACCTTGGCCTCGCCAAAGTTTTCATCGATGGACGAAGCCACAGTCAGAGACGTTTTGAGTGAACTCGAGAAGTTCTGCAGCCTAGAGCTAGCGTCCAGCTTTGCCTCGGCTGACCGCGAAGGCTTGAAGTTTGATGGGAAAGGCAATGTGTTGCTGCCGGCGTCGCTCAAAAAAAGCCTCGCCGCGTATTGGGAAAACCAGTGGCATCTATTCGAACTTCCCGAATCGCTTGGCGGTTATGGTGCGCCTCCCTCGGTGATTTGGTCCACATTCGAGATGATGGCCGGCTCCAATCCTTCGGCGATTTTCTATATTTTTGGCGGTTTCATCTCGAAAACCATCGAACGCTTGGGTACGCCCAGCCAGAAAGCACGTTTCTGCAAGCCTGTGGTCGAAAACATCTGGGGCGGCAGCATGGTTCTGACCGAACCTGATGCGGGCAGCGACGTGGGCGCGGCGCGCACCAAAGCACGCCACATCGAGGGTGATGTCTGGGAAATCGAAGGTGTGAAGCGCTTCATTACCAACGGGGATTTTGACGCGACCGAAAACATCGTACACCTCGTTTTGGCGCGCCCAGAAGGAGCTGCCGAGGGCACCAAAGGCCTGTCGCTCTTCATTGTCCCGAAATTCTGGGTCAACGAAGATGGCTCAATGGGCGAGCGCAACGGCGCGTTTGTGACCGCCATCGAAGACAAAATGGGCCTTCATGCGTCGTCGACGTGCGAAATGACCTTCGGCGACACGATTCCCTGCCGTGGATTGCTTATGGGTGAGGTCCATGACGGGATTCGGCAGATGTTCCACGTTATTGAACATGCACGAATGGCCGTCGGAATGAAGTCCATGGCGACTCTTTCGACCGCATATCTAAACGCATTGGAGTACGCCAAGGAACGCGTACAGGGTCCAGACCTCGCTCGCGCAGCCGAAAAGGACGCACCACGCGTTCGCATTATCGAACACCCCGACGTCCGACGGATGTTGATGACGCAGAAAGCCTACGCCGAGGGCATGCGAGCCCTTTGCCTCTACACGGCGGTGTTACAAGATCAGGTAGAAATCCAGGGTGGCCATGGAGCCAAGGATGCCAAAGCAGCCGACCGTCGTAACGACTTATTGCTGCCATTGGTTAAAGGCTACTCGTCCGAAAAAGCGTACGACCTTCTTGCGATGTCGCTGCAAGTTTTTGGGGGCTCGGGTTATTGCCGCGACTACCCGATGGAGCAGTATATTCGGGACGCGAAAAT
>JBBKVQ010000436.1:0-25960 GCA_037968515.1 Bradymonadaceae bacterium | reverse complement strand
ATTCCAACGACCTCAACGACCCCTTCACCGTGATCACTTTTGACCCAGTCTCCGAGCTTGAATGGCCGATCGGTGAAGATCATGATCGAACCAAACCAGTTGGCCAGCGTGTCTTGTGCCGCCAACGCCAAGGCGAGGCCGCCGATTCCCAAGCCAGCGATCAGGCTTGTGACGTCGTATCCCCACTGTTGCACGATCGCGATGATGGCGACGCATATGATCGAGATCCTGAACACCCGCTGCACCAGCGGAATCATGTGATCGTCCATGTCGGAATCGGTCTTCAGCGCAAACCGTTCCATCCCTTCGACCAGCACATCCGTGGCCACAAAGATCGTCCACGCCGCAAAGACGGTTCCGACCGTCTTGAGCAGCAGAACGACAACCACATGCAGCTTGTCGGGAAGATCCAATACCAGAATCCCGAGATACAGTGCGATGATCAGGACCACCCATCCCATAGGCCGCTCGATCTTTGTGAGCAGCATATTATCGAGGTCGGTCTTGGTTCTTTCCAGAACCATGTCGAGGGGTTTTAAGAGTCGCGTCAGCAAGAGGTTCTTGAGTGCCAGCCCCAACATCCAGATCAAAATAAAGAGCGCGACTCGCCATACAGGCATATCGAAGATATTCCATGCTAGGAATTCATTGAAAAGTTCGCTGTCGATCATGGGCGTTCGCCAGGTTCAGGGTGCAAGTCTTGGAGGAGGACCAAAGACCGGTGTTGGAGCCGCTTCACCCAGTTTGGCGATGGCGACCTCGATGGCTTTCTCGAGCTGGGGGTCAAACCCAGCCGCGGCCTGTGACGGTGAAACTTCGATCTCGATGTCAGGTTTCGTGCCGAAGTTTTCCACCGCATACCCGACGTCTTGAAACCAGAATGAAAACTCCGGCTGAGTCGTAATGCTGCCGTCCACAAGGGCGTGGCGTGGCCAGATCCCGACCACTCCGCCCCAGGTACGCTTGCCGATCAAGGGACCGAGTTTCATTAACTTGAAGCAATGCGAGAAGATGTCCCCATCGCTGCCTGCGTGTTCGTCGGTGATGGCCACCAGTGGGCCGTTTACGGCCTCGTCAGGGTAGGATCGAGGCACCCCATATCGGCTAATATCGTAACCCAGGTTTCGTCGGGCGAGCTTCTCGAGGAGCAGTTGGCTGACGTGTCCGCCGCCATTGGCCCGAACGTCGACGATCAGACCGCTCTTGCGGAACTCGGACACAAAACCACGGTGGAATTCAGCAAATCCGTTCACCGACATATCAGGGATATGAATGTAGCCAATTTTGCCGTCGGTGGCGTCGTGCACACGCTGGCGGCAGGTGTTGACCCATTCGCGATACCGCGCTGGAAACTCGGTCACCAATGTTCGAACGGTCACCCGATGGGGATCGGCCTCGCCGCGCTGCAGCACGATTTCAACTTCTTGGCCGACGAGGTTGACCAGACGTTGTTGGACCGATGCGGTTTTGCCGAGGCGCTGCCCGTTGATGGCTAGAATTCGGTCGCCATTCAACGCATCGATACCTGGGCGTCCAAAGGCCGAGCTTTCGGCAGGATTCCAGGTGTCGCCTTGCACGATGTGCGTGATTTCATAGGCGCCCGCAGCTTCGTTCCAGTCGATATCAGCGCCTAGGAACCCTGGTCGATAAGCGGGCGGACGGCGGTAATCGCCGCCAAATTCGTAGGCGTGGCTGGTGCCGAGCTCACCCTGCATTTCCCAGACAAGGTCAGAAAACTCTGAACGCGAGGCTGTATGATCGACCAACGGGGCGTATCGAAGCCACACGGCGTCCCAGTCCAACCCTCCGAGCTCCGCGCTCCAGAAGTGATCGCGCATGAGTCTCCACGCTTCGCGGAGCATCTGGCGCCACTCATCGCGTGTATCGACTGCGACCGAGACTCGGCTGAAGTCCACGACCCCTGATTTTCGCGACGGCCGGTCGTCCTCGTCGTCTTCGAGCGACAGACCTGGTCCGCTGGCACTTAATAGCCTCAGGCTGTCGCCCCAGCACGCCATGGTTTTGCGGTCGGGTCCAAGCACAAAACCGCTGACCTCAGGAGCAAACAACTTGGTTTCGAAGTCTTTGAGGCTGAAGTAGGACACTCGGCCGTCAAAGCTTGGCGCAGGATGGTCTTCGTCGACTTCGGGTGTGCCCAGTGGGAAGCTCGTCCAGAAGACACGCTCCGCGGTGGCCGCGAGCTGTTGGTATTCGCCTACAGCAACTGGAAATGCCTCGACACGGGTGAAAATCCCCACGAAGTCGATTTCGACTGGCTTGGGTGGAGATTCTTTTTCGTCGTCATCTTTGCCGTCTTTATCGTCCTTGCTGCCGTCTTTATCGTCCTTGCTGCCTTCTTTGTCGTCCTTTTCGTCGTCGTCATCCTTATCTTTGTCGTCCTTTTCGTCGTCGTCATCGCCACCGTCAAGTGCTCGTGGTTTTTCGACAAATGGCGATCCCACATCGGGGCGAAGCGTGATTAGACAAGGCTTCATCGAAGCCGGGAATGAGATCTCAAAAAACAGTTGGTCGTATACGGGCTCAAAAAAGCGATACGACAAAAAGTAGAGATACCGTCCGCCGGGATCGAACACCGGTTCGACGTCACGAAACTCTCCGCTCGTGGCGTTTTGAATCGAGCCGTCGACGAGGTCGGCGATTCTGATTTGCGCGGTATGGAACGAGTTTGGGCTGCTGTAGGCCAGGAAACGACTGTCCCCCGACCAATCAAACCCCGAGATTCGATCGTGTTCGGACCGATCCAAAATTCGCACTGCGCCTGACTCGACATCCACCACGCCGATTTCGTGTCGTTGATTATTAAACGCGATAAGTTTGCGATCCGGAGACAGCGCAACGTCAAGCGGCCGCCCGATCGACCGGTCTTCGGTCAAGACCTTGGGCTCACTCGATCCATCGGCAGCATGGACCTCGAAGCGTTCTTCACCAGATTCGTCGCTAATGACCAGGATATGTTCATCGTCGAGCCAGACTGGCAGTCGATATCGAACGCCTTGCTCGGCACCGTTTTGGCGCACCCCACCTTCCCAGTGTGCGAAATTGAAGAGCTTCCCTCGGGTGATCACCGCGAGCGAGTGACCAGCCGGATGAAGTGCGATGTCTTCCAGGTACGCATCGCCCTCTACAAATTTGCGGTTCAACTGAGTTTGCGGCGACGCGTAATCGATGTCGACCTGAACACAGGTGTTGTCGACGGGGTCAAAAACGTAAATGGCTCCACCGGCGCTGTACGTAATACGGCGGCCGTCGGTTGAGGCAAATCGAACGTAAAAGTCCGTGTGGTTGCTGTGTTTTTGAACGTCGCTTCCATCAAGGTCGCAAGACCAAAGATTGCCGTGTCCGTCACGGTCGCTGATGAAATAGATTCGGTCGTTCAGCCACATAGGGCGGCAATGTCCGGCAGATTCATCCGTGAAAAGGCGTTGCCACTCCTGGCCATTCCGACTCAGCCACAAAACGCCTGCGGTGCCGCCTTTATAGCGTTTCCAGCGCGCCAGATCGTCGGCATTGCGTGAGACCACGATTCCGGTTCCATTCGGTTCAAAATCACACCCGTGGCCCGGTCCCAAATTCATTGACGCCGGCTCCCCGCCGTCTGGCGACACGGCATAGAGTTCCATCAGGCGTGATGCCATGCCCTGACGATGATGTGTCCGGAAGACCACCCTGCCGTCAGTCGTCCAGCCTGTTGTGGCGCTCACCGCGCCAAGGAATGTCAGCTGTGTCGAACGCCCGCCGTGGGCTGGCATCACATAAATTTCGGTCGTGCCGTCCTCAGTCCCTGTAAATCCGATTTTCGATCCATCCGGAGAAAAAAACGGGCGACTGGTTTCGCCAAGTCCGCTGGTGAGGCGTCGTGCCACTCCACCGGCGCGAGGAACGGCCCACAGGTCGTCCTCGCTGACAAATACGATGCGATCTTCATGAATGGTTGGGAAACGGAAATAGCCCGTCATGTTGACTCCGCGCGGATGAGACAAGTACCGCGGATGGCTTTGCTACTTTATGCGTTCGTACCGCGTCAACCGGTCCGAGTGTTTGGTTGGACAAAGTTGTTGGAATATTCTGAATCGGTGCGGAGATTATGACATCAATCAGACGGAGCAACTTTGATTAATCTGCGTAAAACAAGAGACCTCTTCCTACTGCTGGCGCTTGTCGCTGTGCTGGTGGTCGCGGTTGTTTTGACGCGCGCAAGATTATTGCAGGTTCCGACATGTTGTTCCGAGGGCCGTCGCGCTTGTATCGGTCACGATGGCGCAACGACTCAAGATAAGTTTAGTCCACCCCATGCGGTGCCCGGTTTTGTCGCCGTACTCACGGCCGACGAGATCCAAAAGACTGCGTCGATTCAGTCCTCTGAATCGATGCCAACGACTGTCCACGCTGCTTTTCGTGAGCATGTGTGGCGCTACGCTCCAAAAACTTCGCCACCGGGCTTTCTGGCCTAACAACAACAGCTAGAAAGTTACCGGTACGAAATTTTGGAGAGAAACATGATTCCGCAGAACAAAAAACTTCTTGTGTTAGCAGCTGTCCTCGCGTCCGCCTCGGGCCTGAACATGGACGAAAAAAGTGGCGAGATTTCTTTGAAAGCCGCATTCCCTACCCACGCGAATATCACGACGGAAGGGCACCTTTTAACCAGCCAGTCCTTCCGCGTCGAAATTGAAAAAGTCGGTATTTCTTCGGACAGCGTGGATTTGCGTCCGCGAAACGAGACCGACTTGGAACGCCTGATCGACCAGATCGACGGCCGTGTACCCGACGTGAGTGTCATGCCTCACACCACCGAACTCGTGATGAACGATGTGTTGGTGACGGGCAGGATTTTCGACGAAACCTCGCTGGGGCGCCTGCCCGCAGAGGGCTTGGGAATTTCCGGGAAAATCCCCATTAATCTGCTCGTACGTCGCGGAAATGCCGCGAACCCGCTCGATGTGGATTTTGTAATTCCCACACACTTCTTTGACGGCGTTGATTGGAGTGTCTAGGGGCTTTCCGGGGCCTCCCAACCGGTGTAGTCTCTAGACATGGGCCACCGCGCAAATTATGTGATTCGGCAGAACGGGCGAATCTCCCTCTTTTACGCGCAGTGGGGCGGTCTTACCGTACCAGAAGACATCTTCTGGGGTCCTGAAACTGCCGACAAATTCATCAGAAAACAGAAGCTCGTCAACCCCTTACACTGGCTCGACGATGTGTGGGGAGAAGGCGGAGTTGCCCTGAATTGGGATGCGAAGTGCATCACACTCTTTGGCGGCGAGGTCATTACCTACGAGCCGTATCGAAGTACTTTCTTGCAGCTGATGCGCGCGTTATGGGCCCAGCATGGATGGACGGTCTCTTGGGCCGAAGTGGGTATGCCGGCGATCGCCGCAGCGGTAGGGATTGATCCCACAATCGCCACCGCAAATCCGGTCCCACCACACGCCGTTGAAATGGAAGAAATCGGCGCGCACATTTTTGATGAGGACCTGCGCATCTCGTGTTTGGTGACGTTGGTTGATGACGATATACAACACCTGATCAGCGATACGATGGCATCAGGGATGCTGGCGAATGGCGCTCCAGTGCTGCCGTATCTGGAGCTTCTGCCTCATCTTGAGGACATCATGCCGATGTGGGAAAAACCGGCGATTTTTGGCGATGATATCTGGAGCTTTGGCGACGAACTGCAATCTTCATTGATTATCTGGGTGAAAGAAAAACGCATCGCTTTTCGAGAGCTTTATGCCAATCCTGCGGCGCTGGGCTTCATCAGCGGTTATTGGATGGACTGGAGCGTCGAGCGTTTTTCAGGTTCCGTTGAGCGGCATTTCGATCTTCTGAATTTGCCAACGCCCGAAGGCATGGAATCGGTCGAAATTATCACCGAGGAATTTCGCTCCGAGGTCACGGAAGACGAGTCGATTCAAGAGATTGCGCGAATTTTGATGTCGAAGCGTCGCCGTCGTGGGGCCCCGGACGAACAAGACGTCGAACACGAAGGACTCGACAAAGTAGGCATCTTTGGCGAAGCGCTCGCCGCGTATTCGCGCGAAGTCCTGAGGCCGTAGGCGGTTTTCGGTTTTAGGCGTTGCGCCCGGTACGCGTGGCTCCAGCCGCGCTGCGAGTTGAGCTTGGTCTGCAGGCCCTATGGCCTGCATGCGATTCTGCGCCCGGTACGCAGGCCCTATGGCCTGCATGCGATTTGAGCTTGGTCCGCAGGCCCTATGGCCTGCATGCGATTTGAGCTTGCGATTCTGTGCCCGGTACGCGTGGCTCCAGCCGCGCTGCGATTTGAGCTTGGTACGCAGGCCCTATGGCCTGCATGCGATTTGAGCTTGGTACGCAGGCCCTATGGCCTGCATGCGATTTCTGCGATTTGAGCTTGGTACGCAGGCCCTATGGCCTGCATGTGATTCCTGCGATTATTCAGATACATGCGAGCCATAAGGCTCGCGGACCCATCGCACGCGAGCCATAAGGCTCGCGGACCCATCGCAAAACCAACCTCGTCATCGATCCCTATGTGCATAACAATCCGCTTTTCTTTAAACTCGACGGGTAAGATTCATTTTGGAGGTCCCATGACGCTGCAGATGATTGCGAACGAACTCTCTCTCGATCGAGTTATGTGGCCGAACACCGACGCCGTCAGCGCGGCGGAGGCTGGGAGAAGCTTGAATGAAACTTGTTAATCGTTGCGGACATGAAGGACCTTCTCGGCGGGTCTGCGAGCACTTGAGTGCGGATCCTGATTCCGACGGACTCGACTACGTGGTGTTTACCGAGGGTTCCATCAACTATGCGCTGATCTGCGCCAGTTGCCGCGAAAAACTCCCCTCCATCGAGCTTGAATGCCTGTGTGAAGCTTGTTTCGCAGAGCAAGAGGCCGAGCGTTATTGGGACGAATGCGCAGAAGGTGTGACTGGAACGTTCACGACTATTATCCTTGATAACACTGACTTTGAGGCGGTTTTTGTTGGCGTGTGGGAAGGCGGCAAGGTTGGAGCAGGGTATGCGGAAGGCTGGGTTTTATGCGCCCCAGACGGCTTCGTTCGAATCGGGCACGATGGGATGCGCACGCAGCTTAGCCAACCACCTGAGGTCGCGGCTTGGCTGCAAAATCCATGTGAATCAGAACCTGAGCTTTCGGTCGATATCAGCGGTCGTTTTGCGGCACTGGTCGACGCCGATGGCGGCATCGTTTGGGAACTTGAAAGCAGCGACATCATCCTGCGCCCACAACGCGCCGACTACCATTCCAAGCAAACTGAGTTCCCGATTGCCTTTGTGCGACTCGGCGAGCGGGACTTTGTGGCCCACGCCTGTGCCTGGAACGCTCTGCAGCTTTTTGATCTGAACGCTCGTCAAACGTGCACCTCCCAACCCTCCGAGTCTGACGAAATCGACTACTTTTTTGGAGCACTTCACGTTTCACCGAACGGCACTTCGATGGCGAGCACCGGGTGGGTGTGGGCACCAGTCGGGTTGGTGGCGTGTTGGGATCTTAAAGCGTGGGAAGAAGAACCCCTCACTCGCAAGCAGTGTCGCTTTTTAGCGCAGAGGGCCTACTCTTGGGATAATCCGTGCGTCTGGCTTGACGAAACTCGCCTTGCGATCTGGGGTTTTGGTAACGATGACCTCAATCTTGTCGACGCGGTCTGTGTTTTCGATACAAAAACCGGGAATCTTCTAAAAATTGTGCCAGGTGTGCCTTCTGGTCGATTGGTCTTTGACGGACGACTGCTCCACTGCGCTAGCACCTCGGATGGGATAAGCGTTTGGGACCTCGAGTCTGGCGCGAGGGTCGCCCATCATCCTACCGGGCTAAGTGCTATCCATGATTCAAGTGGACGTCATTTTCTGACCTTCGATGAGGGCAAGTTCACGATACTTCGCCTGAGTTCAAAGTGACCTCAGTGTTGAGACATGCAGGTCATCGCACCCTGAGGATCCATCGTACACACGCCCAGTTTACCGCCGCCCATCTGGCATTGTTCTGCCGCTTTGGTGCAGACCTTGGTCGGACCCGATGACCCATCTGGGCAACCTGCCAAAAATAGGATCGAAACGATTAAAAGTGTCCAAGATTTCATTACACGCTCGCTGTCGGAGTTATCTGTTGTGAGGTTATCAGTAATCGAGAGGCACGCCATGTTTCCCATTACGGCGATATCCGTTCAGATGCCCATCGCCCCAACCCAGAATCCAGCGAATCCCATCGTTCCCAGTAAAACCGCGTTGCCGTAAAGAGCAACCTGCAGGCCATGTCGTTTTCGCAAAAGAGTGAATCGGGACGCGGCGACGACGCCTGGAAGTCCAAAACCCACGAATGGGAAGAAAAACAGGCCCATCGAAGCGAGGTCGTCAGCCGGCAATAACGGATCCAACAGGGTGTAAAGTATGAGCCCGCCGATTGCGCATGTAGGCACCAATAAGCCTGCGATTAGAAGGCTCAGTGCGAATACCTTGGCTGCCAAGCGAATACGCTCATCCATTTAAAACCCTAGTGTCTTAGAACCTATGTCCTAATGTAGCGCTGCGCCGCCTCCGCGGACAAGCGTTGGCTTGGTTCGGTGAGGGGTTACGGCGTGTTTAGCCAAGAAAACAAAAAAGCCGGCAGAAGCCGGCTTTTTGATTTCGAGAGAATCGAAATTAGAATGCCATTTGTACGTTGGTACCGACCTGAAGTTGAATCGTGTCAGTTGCACCGGGGCCGTTGTCACCAAGGTAGATTGCGCTTGGAAGTCCGAAGGAAAGACCAAGGTCAACCACGTTTCCACCTGCGAGAAGGGTGTAGCCACCAAAAATGCTGAACGGAACACGGCCGGCATCGGTCTTTATTTCTGGAAGGTAAAGACCAGTTTCAACGCCCAAGAAAATCTTAGGTGTGATGCTGTGTCCGTAACGGATCGGGATATTGAGTGCCTTTCCAATTTCTGAATCACCAGTAGCTGGATCTTCGCCAAAGTTCAGTGGAACAAACACGCCAGCATCAAGGCGACCATTCATGCCCACTTTCGTGAGGAACGGAATGCCGATCGTTACGCCGTTATCCAAGCCGTCAACGATGGCGATATTGCCAGTGACTCGCACACCTACATCAAACTTGCCCATGTCTTTCGCGTATGTTGCGAAAACGTGAGCAGTATTAAGTGTGTCGGCACCGTCTCCTCCACCTGAAAGCAGAAGTGGCAAAACCAAGCCAACTTCAAGCTCTGGCGTGATTCCGTAGGCGGCACCAATGCCGGCAGTGACGATTGGGTCTTGTTCGAGGGTGCCAAGTGGACCAAGATCGATGTCGGGACGTGTTGCGTAGCCAAAACCACCATCAGTACCAAGGGGACCAACGCCGCCACCGAGCAATTGTGTGGTGGTAGGGCCAGCAATGATGAGCAAGCTGCCTTGAGCTGCCGTCATGTTGCGTGCGGCGTACTTGCCACCAAGGCCTGGACGACGCTCAGCCGAAGCCGTGCTAACCATCGCCAACGAAAGAGCACCAACTGTAAGAACTTGTGCGATACGCATTATAAACTTCCTTTGTGTGAAGTTGGCGCCGGGTTACGGCACCTTGCCCAACCATGGGCTAAAAACAACGAACTAAAAAATCATCAAACCAACCCGTCTTAACGAACTGTCTGATGCGTCGGTCTTGGGACGGATTCAACCATGGTTTCTTCAAAAAAAAAGATTTTTTCTGAAAAAACCATTAATAAACGGTGACTCAGGGGTCACCGTGCCACCGCAACTCGAGCATCTGTGACCTAGATATCACGCCTGCTGATCGTGTCGACACCAAATATGAGCCTGTGCGAAACTTTCGTAGGTTCTGGACAAGGACGCGAAATAAAGGCGTGCTACGGTGCTTTCCGTCGTTTTCCCTCGTTGTGATAAAGAGACTCATGGAACCCATTGCTATTCCGCGCGGACCCAGACGCGCCGACCTATTCGAAGTGGCTGTAACGGACATTGATGCCGAAGGATTCGGGCTTGGGCGGTTGCCTCTGCTCATCGGTCCGCAGCGCGAACCGCGTGTCTACCGGGTGCTCGTTCGCAAAGGCGTGCCTGGCGATATCGTGCAGGCCTATGTCGAGTCGAGTCGTTCCAACCGCATCGAAGCTCGAATTGATTCTTTCATTCAGGAATCGCCGGATCGTGTGCAACCGCGCTGCAAACATTTCAATGTTCGAGCCGAGCCCGGCAGTGGCTGCGGTGGATGCACATTCCAGTCTCTGGAATACCAAACACAGCTGCAGGTCAAAGGCGACTTGGTGCGGCGAATGCTCAAGACTGCTCAGGTAGATCCCGACCTTGACCACCCTGTACAGGGGATGGACGACCCCTGGTATTACAGAAACAAGATGGAGTTTTCGTTTGCTGAAGGGCCCGGCGGCGTAAGTTTGGGCCTGCATCCGACTGGGTACAAATACGACGTGCTCGATCTTGAAGAGTGTTTTCTGGAGACCGACTGGGTGGCAGGTTTTCTTGCCACTGTCCGGAATTGGGCTCGGGACCGCAAGCTTTTGACCTACCGACCCAAGCAGAGCATCGGGTGGTTGCGCACCCTTACGGTCCGTGTGGGCAAAAGAACGGGCGAACGTCAGGTCGAACTCACCACCGCCCCCGGTGGCAATCGCGAAGACGTCGACGATTTCGCGCGTTTGGTCCGCGAATATTCAGCCGAACATGACGTGACTTTTCAAAGTGTTTATTGGACGGAACACGTCGCACAGCGAGGCCATCGAACACGCATGGAGTGCGAGGTACTCTATGGCGAGCCGTTTTTCCGCGAAGAAATGCGGCTTCCTGATGGCTCAAACCTGAGCTTCGAGATTCACCCTCGTGCGTTCTTCCAGCCCAACACGATTCAAGCCGAAAAGCTCTATGGCTTGGTGGTCAAACGCGCAGCCCTAGCCGGTCAACGTGTAATGGACCTTTATTGCGGCACCGGGTCGATCGGCCTTTTCCTTTCAAGATTTGCCGAACACGTGGTCGGAATCGAGATGCAGCCTGATGCCGTCGAAAACGCGCGTAGAAACGCGGTCCATAACGGAATCACCAATATTGAGTTTCATTTGGGTGATGTGGGAACGGTGCTGAGTGAGCTCGGGTTAACCACCGATGTTGTGGTCGTCGATCCTCCACGTTCTGGCTTAAATCCGCTGGCACGTGAAATGGTGGAACTCACCGGAGCGTCACGTATGGTCTACGTTTCCTGCAATCCGGCGTCTTTGGCGCGAGACCTTGCAGGGTTTCATAAAACAGGGTGGAAGACCCTGAGTGTCGAGCCCATCGACATGTTTCCGCACACCTATCACATAGAAAACGTCGCGGTTCTTGAACGCTAAATTTTGACAGATCACCCTAAAGCCCACACTTTTGGAGGGTAGAGGCGCCACCAGGCCGCCCATGGAGTAGGTCTGCCCTAGGGTTTGGAGTAATTATACTCCACGTGCTTGGTCAGGTTCTGAAGGCTGCAAACGATGCAAGTCAAGCAGCCAAGCCAGAAACCAACTAGTGGGTCGGACTTGGGAAAACGTGGTTCCTTTCTTGCAGTGTACCGCACTAAGTGCGCTGTAGATCTGTCGCTAAGGCAGGATCGGCGCGGTTGACCTTTATGTGACGGTATGCCAAGTTCGCGCGGCTTTTTACCCAGCATTTGGTAAAGACCCGTGGTTTGGATGAAGGACTTTTTGTATGTCGAAATGGGATATGAGCTTGAGAGTTGTTGAGGCATTGGAACACGACCATGTGTATCCCGGCCTGCATGAAGTCACTCCAAACATCCCGGTTGCGAGAGCCGTCGCGGAATTGAGCCCTTACGAGGCCGTCTCAAGTCAGCGTGCGATCGAGGCACTCGGGGGGACTTCACCGATCTTCAAATTGGATTGGAACGAATCTACGATTCCTCCGAGCCCAAATGTGCAACGTGTGTTGACGAACTTCATCGCTCAAGGCGCCAATTTGAATTGGTATCCTGAGCTTGGAAGCCGCTCGCTTCTTCTGGGGTTGAGTGATTACACAGGCGTTCGTCCCGAAAGCCTGATGGTTACCAACGGCAGCGACGATGCGCTTCACTTGATTTGCTCGACCTTTTTGGACGCTGGCGACGAGGTCGTGGTCCCAGTCCCAACCTATAATCATTTCATTGTATTTGCTCACGCCAAGGGCGCCAAGATCCGACAGGTGGTCGGAGATAGCCCGTTCGGCTCCAATATTGCTGGCATCCGCGCGTCGCTCTCGCAGCGTACTCGCATGCTCTACTTGGTCAGTCCGAACAACCCGACCGGCGTACTTACGCAACCCGAGGAAGTCGCAGCGATTTGCCGCGATTACCCGAACCTGCTTGTCCTGCTGGACGAAGCTTATTTCGAATTTGCTCAGGTATCGGCGATCTCGCTGGTCGAACAATTCCCCAATTTGATTGTGACACGTACGTTCTCCAAGGCCTTTGGCCTTGCGGGTCTTCGGGTTGGATACTTGGCTGCTCACCCCAACGTCGTTGAGGGTTTGAGCCGGCTTTATAATCCGAAGAGCGTGAACACGATGGCTCAGCTTGGCGCTCATGCCGCCCTCGCTGACCGTGAGTACTTGAATACCTACCTTGATGAGGTCAACGCTTCCAAAGAGTTGCTTCGTCAGTTTTTTGCGACCCGTCGACATGTCGAAGCGTGGATTACCCCAGCCAACTTTGTGGTGGTTCGCACCGGAAACATCACGCAGACGCTTAGGCGCCTAGAAAGCCTTGGGGTCTATGTGCGCGATCGCTCGACCTATCCAGGCCTCGAAGGCTGTTTGCGCATGACTGTCGGCACAGTCGAGCAAACTCAGCGCCTGTTTGAGCGGCTGTCTAAAGTATTCTGAAGCGCCTTGCCTGGCGCACCAATCACCCAAAAAAATCTAATACCTTGCGTCGACGTGATGCCCGCCGTGCGCGGCCGTCCGCCCACTGGCGCAAGGCTTTGATATTCTCTTCGTAGGTTCGGTACAGGGGCACCGTTTCTTTAACGGCGAACTCCAGGTCTTCCTGCGAGAGATCGCGATTGGACGCAAACGCTGTGTACATACCGCTGATCACCACCTGTTCAAGCTCCGCTCCACTGAAATGCTCGGTGATCGACGCAAGCCGGTCGACCACCTCATTTTCGAAATAACGGCCGTGGCGAGTCAGGTGGATTCTCAGAATCTCAACCCGCTCTTGCAACTCAGGCAGGTCGACAAAGAAAATCTCATCAAAACGGCCTTTTCGCATGAGCTCTGGTGGGAGCGCCTCGACCTGATTTGCCGTCGCGACCAAGAACACCGGCGATTGTTTCTCTTGTTGCCAGGTCAATAGCGAGCCAAGCACACGTGACGCGCCTCCATCGGAGGTATCACCAAAACCCTTCTCGATTTCGTCCATCCATAGAATGCATGGCGCCAAAGCATCAGCCGTCGCCAATGCAAGCCGCAGCGATTCTTCGGGACTCCTCTTACCCTCGAACACCGCACCAAGATCTAAGCGCAACAGCGGAAGCCCCCAGTGCCGGCCAATCACCTTGGCCGTGAGGCTCTTTCCGCACCCTTGAACACCGATAAGTAGGACTCCGCGTGGGTGGGGAAGGCCAAACGCTCGAGCTTCAGGTCCAAACGCGCGCTGGCGCTCGTCCAGCCAAGCCTTCAGTTCCCCAAGTCCACCAACATCACCCATCCCGGCATCAAGCGGGAAAAACTCCAACGCGTCGTTGGCTGCCACCAGTTGTTGTTTCTCGCGAATAATCGATTTTTCGAGGTCGAAAGGAAGGTTCTTTGCCGCGGCTTCCTCGTATTGCAGGCGAACCCGAAAAAAGGCGCGATGGGTCTCGCGAGCTGTCAGGCCCATGGCCCCGTTGACCAAGGCTTCCCGGTCGATGTCGGGAAATACCTGCGGCGAGAACACGATCTCGCATTCGCGCCAAAGGGCGTCTCGGTCGGGCAGAGGCATCTGGATGACGGTGATGTCTTTTTGAAGTTCAGGCGTCGTGACCGGTTCGGATCCCAAAAAGATGATCGTCTTATGGAATGCCGCGGCCTGAGCTTCCATCTCACGCAGTCGCCTGCGCACGACCATCGACTCCAAGAATGTCGAGACGTCCTTGCATACAAAAACACCAGGCAGCGGCGATGACTCGATGACAGCCAGGGCTTTCAGGAAATCGGCGTTCGACGCTTGGCCGTCAAAACTGCTGATCGCACTCCATTCACGGATCGTCCGGTTATCGGACTCGGCGAGTTCGCGAAGCAAGATAAGTGCACGCTCTTCCTCGAATGTCTGCAGGTGGATAAAGCTGTACGGCGCTCGCATCAAAGAGCGAAGTTCGCGCACAAATCGAGCGTGAGTATTAGTTTGGGCCATCTTGGAATCCTTGTCTTTGCCGAGCATAAGCTCTTGCTCGTCAAGCGTCCAATTCCCGTTGTGGTGGCGGCCTCACCGCTGGTAGGGTGCCGCGCCTTCGGAGGAATTTATGAGCCAGAATCTAGTGTGGATCGACTTGGAGATGACCGGCCTTGAGCCCCATCGCCACGTTATCATTGAAATAGCGACCATCATCACTGACGGTGACCTCAACATCATCGCCGAAGGGCCAGCCCTCGCCGTGCATCAGTCCGACGAAGCACTGGCCGAAATGGACGCATGGTGTGTCGAAAATCACGGAAAATCTGGCCTCACCAAACGTGTGAAAGAATCGACGATCGATAATGCCACCGCGCAAGCGATGACTCTCGAGTTCATCAAAGAACATGTCGGGGAGCGCTCCGCGCCGCTGGCCGGAAATTCGGTGTGGCAGGATCGCCGGTTTCTTGAAAAGTACATGCCGGATATCGACGCCTATCTTCATTATCGAATCGTCGATGTTTCCTCGATCAAAGAGCTTTTGAATCGCTGGTATCCGCCAAGCTACCTGCCGCCCAAAAAGAAGAACACGCACCGCGCCTTGGACGATATTCTTGAGTCGATCGAGGAGCTCAAATATTACCGTGAGACGATTTTCATCAAGCCATGAGTATTCGAATTGCAGTTGTTGGGTGCGGACGAGTGTCGGCGAGGCATTTTGCGTCGATCGTTGAACCTTTTGAGCTCGTCGCCGTCTGCGATACCGATCCCAACGCCCTGCAGGCTGCGACACGCGAACACCGCGTGCCCGGGTACGCATCGTTGGAATCGTTGCTGAATGAAGTTCCAGTCGATGTGGTGGCCTTGGCGACTCCGACCGGGTTGCATTCGGAACAAACTGTGACCTGCGCCCGCAAAGGTGTGCATGTGATCACCGAGAAGCCCATGGCGACTCGATGGTCTGACGCTCAGCGCATGGTTGCTGAGTGTGAGCAACATGGGACGCGGCTCTTTGTGGTGAAACAACACCGCTTTTCGCCTGTGGTCCGCGCCCTGCACGACGTGGTCGAGTCCGGCAAGATGGGCCGTGTTTACGACGTGCATCTGAGTGTGTTGTGGACTCGCCCGCAATCTTACTACGACTTGGCAGAGTGGCGCGGAAATTACGAGATGGATGGCGGGGCGCTGATGAATCAGGCCATTCATTACATCGATCTTGTGCGTTGGATTGTGGGGCCGGTGGACAGTGTCCATGCCTACACTGCGACCCTTGCTCGCCGAATCGAGGTCGAGGACACCGCCGCCTTATCCATGAAGTTTCGTAGCGGAGCGCTTGGAACGGTCAATGTGACCATGCTCACGACTCCCGCCAATTTCGAAGCCGCCCTTACGATTGTGGCAGAAAAAGGCTTGGTTCGACTTGGGGGATTAGCCTGTGGTCGAATCGAACACTGGAGTGTTCAAGACGTTCCGTCGCCCCAGGTGGGTGAGCCCTCTGAAAGCCTGTACGGAGACGGTCATCGGGACTTCTATCAGGATGTCGCCGTTGCGCTAACGACCGGGAGACCTGGCCTGCTTGAAGGCGCCGAGGGAATGAAATCACTCGAAATCGTGGTTGCCGCCTACCGGTCGGCTCAAGAGGGCCGTCGGATGGGATTGCCCATTGATTGGTGAACTTTGAATCGACTTGATTCTGATGACGTCTTTCATTAGCTTGCGCCAACTTGTTGAGGTCCTGCGTTTGAACCGAATTTTAACCACCTTTGCCGTTCTGTTGACCCTCTGTGGACTGTCTCCACAGGCGTGGGCAGGGTTTTGGGGTGTTGAAGACGGGCAATGTTCGGTGACTTCCAGCCCATCGCCTATCACATGGCTGAGCACAGCCGACGTATCGGTCGCGACCGAAGTCGCGGTAGACTCATCGCCGTGTGATTCTCCCAATACCGCCGCAGATCCTGCGTCGGCCGTTTGTTTCGAAGACGCGGGCAATCCGGTTTCGACGATTCCTGAGCTTCTTGCTGCGATGCAGGCCGAACGGGCCGTCAGCCATGTGCTTAAGACGCTTCGCGCCGCAACCCAGCCTGCTGAGCCTACGCTTTCCAGCGTGCAGCCTACGCCTGCACCGGTTCTCGTAATGGCCAGACCCCTAAGGCTCCCCACTCAAGAATGTTCCTCGTTTGACGAGCAGTGTGGTCCCCAGGACCCCATTCCAGCGACATTGATGCTCGAGCTTTCCCGTGCGACAGCCGTGTCGTCGTTGGATGAGTTTCAGCCACCCACCTACCCGGCAGTGGTTGATGAAGGTGACGCTTATTCCGATCCAGGCTTGCCGGATCATAAGTTGTATCGGGATGTCGAGGCTCCGCCTCCCCGCACCATCTGAAGCGTTTTCGCGCTTCAAACCCAACAAAACAGTCTAAATCGTCATTGCATGGCGACTTATGTGAAGCTATGACGTGCGACTTATCGTCACGTCTAACTATTAGTTTATCTAATCGAACAGGATACAATTATGTCTCAACAAGCTCAGGGCTCCGGCAGTTCAAATCTGCTCATAGTCATTGCTACAGCACTTATCGCCTTCGCTGGCGGTTATCTCATTGGCAACAAAACTGCAGGCCCAGGTGCCGGCACTGATGAAGCCGTCCAAGGCGCAGCTCAGCTGCCAACCGGCGGCATTGCTGGTGACAGCGATGTGATTCCGATTGGAACCAGCGCCGTCCTCGGAAGCGCCACTGCTCCAATCACCATCATTGAGTTTTCCGACTTTCAATGCCCCTTCTGTGACCGCGGTGGCAAGACGGCAAAAGAACTCGTCGCAAAATACCCCAACGATGTTCGGGTCGTGTTCAAGCACAACCCACTTCCTTTCCACGCTCAGGCACCTGACGCATCGAAAGCTGCCATGGCAGCCGGTGAGCAGGGTAAATTCTGGGAAATGCACGACCTGCTTTTCCAGAATCAGAAGGAAATGAAAGACGCGAACATGAAGGAAATGACTTCGGGCTTTGCTAAGCAGCTTGGACTCGACGTCGCGAAGTACCAGAAAGACTTCGCCGATCCAAAGTTCGACCAGGTCATCAAGGATGACATGGCACTTGGAAGCAAGCTTGGCGTTCGCGGAACTCCACACTTCTTCATCAACGGCGAGCGCCTCTCGGGTGCTCAACCTATCGACAAGTTCGAAACCATCATCAAGGCTCAGCTCGAAGAAGCGAAGAAGATGATCGGTTCAGGCACAGCCAAAGACCAGATCTACGCGAAGATGGTTGCGCAGAACTTCAAGGCAGAAGCTGAACAACCGTCACAGCCACAAGCCGCACCGGCAACCGTCGTCGAGATGGTTCCTGTCCGCGCCAACGATCCAGTCAAAGGAAACACCAAAGACTACGTCGTGACCATCGTCGAGTTCTCGGACTTCGAATGCCCATTCTGCTCACGTGTTAACCCAACCATGGCAGAAGTCATGAAGAACTTTGGAGACAAGGTTCGGGTGGTCTTCAAGCAGAACCCACTTCCTTTCCACGCACAGGCTCCAGCCGCTTCTGAAGCATCACTTGCCGCTAACGAGCAGGGGAAATTCTGGGAAATGCACGGAATGTTGTTCGAAAACCAGAAGGCATTCAAGGGCGCCGACATGAATGAGCTCACCACAGGGTACGCTCAGAAAATCGGCCTCAACGTGCCTAAGTTCAAGGCATACCTTGAAGGCGGAAAGGGCAAAGCAACGATCAAGGAAGACATGGACCTGGCTGCTAAAGTCGGCGCTCGTGGCACCCCTAACTTCTTCGTGAACGGCGTTCAGCTTGTTGGTGCAAAACCTTACCCAGCATTTGAGTCGGTCATCAAAGAGCAGATCGCTCTGGCTGAAAAGCTTCAGAAGGCCAACAACCTCAAGGGCGATGCTCTTTACGCAGCGGTTGTTGCTGAAAACAAGAAGAACGCTCCTGCAGCAGCAGCCGCTCCTGCACAGGCTCCACCAGAAGAAGCTAAGGTTGACCTCAGCAAGCTTAAGCAAGGTGCTTCTTACGCGAAGGGCCCTAAAAACGCCCCAATCACAATCTACGAATTCTCTGACTTCCAGTGCCCTTATTGCAGCCGTGGAGATTCGACTCTCAAAGAAGCAATGAAAGCCTATGAAGGAAAAGTACAGGTCGTCTTCAAGGCGTTCCCACTTCCCTTCCACGCAGAAGCAGAGCCAGCTCACCGTGCAGCACTCGCCGCTGGTAAGCAGGGCAAATTCTGGGAAATGCATGACAAGTTCTTTGGTGCTCAGGCACGACTCAAAGAGCCAGGCATCACCACGACCTACGCCAAGGAGCTTGGTTTGAACCTTGCGAAGTTTGAAGCTGATTTCAACAGTGATGAGCTCAAGAAGCAGGTTCAGGCAGAAGCTGAAGAAGGCAAGGCTGTTGGCGTTCGTGGAACTCCAGCATTCTTCATCAACGGCACACGTCTCGTGGGCGCGCAGCCTCTCGAGAAGTTCAAAGAAGTTATCGAAGCAGAACTTAAGGCCAAGTAATTCTGGTCTTAACGAAAAAGGCGCCCAATTGGGCGCCTTTTTTTTTGGCTGGGTTTCTTTGCAATATTCACAATTTAGAATCCTTTGGTGTGCCAATGGAGCACTTTCATCCAAACCCTACTTGAATACTATGGATTAATTTGTAAGATGACCTCGTTGAACGAACGACTACTTTACGAGGTGAGATCATGTTGAGGAAAACAAAAGTATGGACGGTGTTGTTGGTGACGGCTTTGCTGTGGACGACCGCATGTGGAGACACGGTTACGAATCAGGAGTGCAGCTCTTCAAACCCTGAACTTTGTGACGCTCGACCGCTCAACACTAAAGTCTTTATCTCGCCGCTCGAAGCGGTGGAACTGCGAGATCAGGGTGCATTGGTTCTGGATGCTCGTGGTTTGGAAAAATATGCAGCGGGACACATCCAGGGCGCCGTTGCCACTTTGGGCGGCAAAGAGTTCCAAGACGAGCTTGGTCTGGTGATTCCGGATGTCATCGCGATCACCGAAGCCGCTCGTAATCTGGGCATGAACAACGATCAGAAAATTGTGGTCTACGGCGACAATATCTCGAGCAACACCGGACGCTTGTTTTGGACGCTCGAGTACCTTGGTCATGGCGAAGTTTACTTCGTCGCCGAAGGGTTTGAGCAAATCTTGATCGAAACAGGTGAAACAGCCTCGATCGAAGCTAACACGCCAGCCAAAGGCAATTTTGTCGTGGCATTGCGCGAGGAAATCTTCGCCACAGCCGAAGAAGTACGCCAAGCCGCAACAGGTGAAAAAACCGCGATCCTGATCGATACGCGTCGCGAGGCGGAGTGGACGGGTGACGAAGATCGTGGCGATCCTCGTCAGGGCGCGATTCCCGAAGCGAAATGGTACTACTGGGAGAACGTCTACGACGCGGAAACGGGCAAACTCCGCCCCAAAGAAGAGCTTCGCGCTGAGTTCGAGGAGCTTGGGTTATTTGAACCCGATGCCGTCGTCATCCCGTATTGTCAGACAGGCGTTCGCTCGGCGATTGTTTACGCCGTGTTCCGTTGGTTAGGTCATAACCAAGTGAAGAATTTTGATGGCTCGTGGGCCGAGTGGTCACGTGATAACGACCTCCCGATCGTTGATCACGATCCAGCGGTCGCCCCAGAGTAAGGAGTCTTTAAGTGCGCTACACCCAAATCTCGATGTTATTTCTGATGGTCCTCACTAGTGGGGACGCGTTGGCGGGACCTTGGGTGAAACCGCCCGGCGAGGGCTACGTGAAAGTGTCGGGTTCGGCGTTCTCGTCGGACAACGTAGTGGACGCAAATGGCGTCGAGGGTACGACGCCTTGGACGTACTCCAACCAGTCCATCACCTCCTACTTCGATATCGGGATCGCACCCCGAGTCGGTTTGAACTTGTCCGTGCCATTTCAGGTTTCTGCGAACACCTACGAGAGCATTCGATACGAGCGCTCAGGTTTGGGCGATCTTGGATTTGGGGCGAGCGTAGCGCTCTTGCAGGAGCGTTGTCCGGTCAGCTTAGAGCTGTCGGGCAGCATTCCCTTGTACGACGGGGTGATCGCAACCGACGCCGAAGTGGGAGCGACGGGCGGGACCGATGCGAGCCAGCGTTATCTGCCGATGCTTGGGGATGGGGGGAGCGAGTTCTCCCCAGGCATCTCGGCGGGATGTTCGTTGTTTCCAATTCCGGCATGGGTGACTGCTCGAATTGGCTACCAGTTGCGAACTAACGGTTTTGGCGACGGCATCAAGTCGAGCTTCGGAGTAGGTGGCTACGTTTGGCCAAAACGTGTTGCGTTGGTTGGGGGGTTGGACATCGTCCAACGCTTGGATGATGAAGCCGAGCGCCCTACCAAATCGTTCATCAGCGCGTCTGCTGGGGTCCTCGTCACGATCGGAGCGGGTTTCTCGGCCGAGGCCAGCGCAAGCCTGCTACCGAGCGGCACCTTCGTGTCGACCGGAACGACCTACACCATCGGCATCAGCTATACTGGTCGCCTCTTTCCCAATCCCTACGACTGACCCAAGAACCGGAAGACCTCGTCATACCAAACGAGGATATTCTGCGGTTTGAGAATCCAGTGGTTCTCATCGGGAAAGATCAGAAGCCTACTGTCGACGCCGACCTCTTGCAGACCTTCAAATAGGGCGAGCGCTTCGCCCACTGGTACGCGGTAATCAAGGTCACCGTGGATGACCAAGGTTGGGGTCTTCCAGTCTTGAATATGTTCGATGGGCGAATACGCGGCAAACGACGACCGCTCGCGGTACGGTGCGATATTAAACGCGTGCGCCCACCATGCCGGCAAGTCAGTTACGCCGTGGAACATGGCCAGATCGAAGAGCCCAGCATGCGTGACAAGCCGCTTAAATCGCTCGGTTTGTGTGCCGATCCAGTTGGTCATGTACCCACCAAACGAGCCACCCATCGCGCTAAATTTGGTGGCGTCGACGTCGTCGCGTTTCTCGACTTCATCTGCGATCGCCATCAAGTCCTCGTAACACTGACCACCCCAAGTGTTACCAAAAATGGCATCGACAAACTCGCGACCAAAACCGGTTGAGCCACGTGGATTGGGCAGCACCATCACATAACCTTGTTGTGCGCCAAGCACGGGATTCCAACGCCAGTGCCAATCGTCGCCCCATTGTCCGACCGGTCCGCCGTGAATCCACATCAGCGCAGGTTTGGGCTCAGTGCCACCGGCTGAAACGGTGAAATACTGCACCGCCTGGCCATCAGTTGATCTGACGCGGTGGTCCGAAACCTCGATGCCCTCAGGGAGCTCAAAACCACTCAAAGTCGTGATGAGTTCGGGCGTAGAGTGTCGCTGCATCGCGCAGCGAAACGGTTCCGCGGGGTGCGTGATTCTGCTTCGAAGGCCATAGAGTTCGCCTTGGACCACCTGGAGGCTGCGGTGCGCCCCGCCGGCATCAGCGTCAGTGATTCGGCTTGTTTGCTGGGTGTTTGTGTCAAATACGAAAACCGCATGAGACGTGTCGGCGTCTGCTGACATCAGAATATGGCGGTCATCCACCCACTCGATGGGGGTCAGGAAATGGTCGGAACCTGTGGGATAGTGTTCTCCGTCTCTTGTTCTGACATCGAACACACAGAGTTCGTCGCGTCCTGCGGTGCCGCGGTGCCGTCTGGACCGAAGACAGGCGAAACGTTTGCTATCCGTCGCCCAACAAACATTTCCGTGATTGGTATGCGGAGCTTGAAACAGCACTTGGTGACTACCTGTAGGCACATGATAAAGCACCACGGCGCTGTCCATGTTTCGGTCGTCTCCCAGCGTTTGTACGGTCCACGTCACCCAGTCACCATCGGGCGACACCGATACCGACGTGTGCTCAAGCTCGCGGCCCGCAGTCGGGGTCAAGTCCTTTCGCTCTCCGTCGACGTAGAGCACGACGTGGGTATGGGCGTTGGGCAGCCAGTGGTCCCAAAACCGCACGGGAGTTTTGTCATAGATGAGCGCGCTGGAGCCTTTCTCTTTGCGTTCTTTCATCGTCGTGCGCTGATCTTCGGGGGCCACGTCTGGAAGAAACGAAGTGGTGCAAACCCAAACATTGGCAGCTTTGGCCGCGACAAAGCTCTGAACGCCTAAGGCTTCATCGGTCAGCGCTTCGGGCTCTCCGACACCGTTTGGAAAAGCGAAAACCTGTGCTTGCTTCTTGGCTTCGTCGTCGCCGCGATTGGCGACAAAAGCCAGTCGGCCATCGTGCAAAAACGACGGGCTTCGGTCGGACTCGCCGGTTGTGAGCGCGCTTGATTCGCCAGATTGCAAATCCATGCGCATCAACTGATTGACGTACTTCGTCTTGTCGTCATTGAGCTTCTGAAAGGCCACCGCCGCCCAGCTAGCATCGAGTGATACAGCCAAATGCGTGAGGCGGCGAAGTTCAATAAGGGCTTGTGCATCAAACATGGAAAACCAAAAAAATGAAAAAGACTTAAATACCGAGGCGCTTGCTTAACACGTCTTCGACGCCCACAAGGGCCTCGTTTGGTGTTTTGCCCAGCGATATGATGTCGAACTTTCCGCTGCTTACCAATGGCCCAACATTATACAGGATGAATCGGCCTTCGCCCGTATCTTTGCGGTACAACAGGTCTTCGATCGCGTTTCGAATATCGCCAAATGAGGCGCCGACAAGCGAATCGTGAACAAAATCCTGAGCGATATAGTGTGGGCGTGTCTCGGCGTTGGTGCCGAGCACACGATCGACAAGGAACATCGGCGTGCTCGTCCCACCCCACCGTCCGTTGCACTCGGTGAACTTCACCTGGAAATCACCATGGACGTCGCCCGCGACAATAAAATCGAATGAGCATCGCCCCACGTATCCCAGCGCCTGAAGTGCCGTGGCGACCGTCATGCTGGCTTGACTCAAAGCCTGATTAACTTCGGCAGGCAGTGTTGATGGTCGACTTCCCACAAAGATCTTCTCGCGGCCTTTCAACAGTTGTTCGTAGACTCCGTCGATCCGCGGCGGCCCAACGGGTGGAATCCAGGTCTGAGTTGAAGGAGACAGATCCGTATTGACCCACTCGACCACGATCACTTCTTCGTCGCCTGCCCATTCTGTGCGGTGAAGGAACTCACGCACTTGGTCTAAGATCTGGGAATGCGACAAATGGCGAATCAGATGACTTTCAAAGACCAGGTTCCCCATCGCCGAAGCGCAACGCGTCCGCTTGAGTCCTACGCTCTCGAACCGTTGAGCAAAGGCGAGTAGATTTGAGGCGATGACCTCGAGCTCGTGGGATGCGGCGCTCTCAACGACGAGGTCTTCATGAGCGATTTCCTTGATGATTTGAGTCAGCGCCCATTTATCATTGGCCACCCACAAGGCAGCTGGGGTGGGACCGACCACTCGGGTTTCAACGCCAGCATCCCGCGCAATCTTGGCCGCCAGCTCCCAGGCAGACTCAAGCGCCATGTAGGGGTGAATGGCGATACATGGGTGCCGCTTCGCCCAGCTCAACACCTGATCGTAGGCTTTGCCGTTCATGCAGGCTTGAATGGATGCCGCAGGATTATCCACAGGATCTGCCAGCAAGAACTCCGGTTCGCCCAAGTTTAGCACTGTTCGATTATAATCCTCGTAACCGTCCATCGGAGCAGTCGATGCTACAAACAGATCGCCGTCACTGGCCCGGACACGGGCACGATGCTGATACATCTCGACGCCAGGAATCACGCTCACGAATGGAATGCCGCTGACGTCCTCGAGCGAAAGCGTTGGGACGCCTGTCATGAATCGCGCGTGAAAATCAGCTGTGGTTCGATGGCTGGCGTAGCGCTCGTTTTCGGAATGGATTTCGAGGTCGCGCGCCCAACTGAGGGCGGCGTCTTTGACGTCTTTCACGGATTTTCCTTTCTACGATTTGGCCTACGCGAGGTGGCGTACGAGGGCGCTGCTTTGAAATTCTTCATGCCATTTACGAGGCTCTTTGTCTGACAGCTTGGTGTAGATGTCGGCATAGTCCTCAACCCCAAAAAATGGCTTGAGTTCATCGGGAGGGCCAAAAAACGCAAGGCGTCCGCCGACTACCACGCAAAGCCGGTCGTAGATCGCTAATGAGCTCATGATGTGCGTGGTGACGATCACCATGCGATCGCCGGTCGCGAGCTTGCGGAAAGCCTCGGTCAGCGAGCGCTCAAGCGCAGGGTCCAATCCACTTGTGGGTTCGTCCGCAAACAGAAGCCGTGGCTCACCAAGCAATTCCACACCCACGCTCACGCGTTTGCGTTGACCACCGGATAAGCTTCCGACTCGAACGTCCTTGCGGTCTGCCAACTCAAGCAACCGAATCACCGAGTTCACCCGAGCTCGTCGACCATCTGGGTCAATATGAGGTAGGCGAAGTTCGGCCGCATATTCCAATACGCGTTCGACCTTCAACGCTGTCGGGACGATGTCGTCTTGAGGCACAAACCCAATATCGGCCTTCAGCGCTTCGAAGTTTTCGACGAGGTTTTGACCGTCCAGGGTGACAACACCGGCTTTGGCCGGCCGAAACCCGTTGAGCGCCATCAATAACGTGGATTTCCCAGAGCCAGACGGCCCCAGAATCCCGATCAGCTGACCGGGCTCGGCTTTGAAGTCGATGGAAGAGAGAATGGTTTTTCCACCACGCTCGACGATGAGCTTTCGTGCGACGAGCATGGGGTACGCCTTTGTCCTGAATTCCTAAACTACCTAAAAAGTCACAGCTTGGGGCTCACGAGACTGCAACCAAACGTCGGTGGCGGCTCGTAACAAGTCGTCGACCGCTTGGTCGTCCTTCGAAAAATCGATGCCAGACGTGTCGACCTCGAGTAGCGGCGTGTCTTCGTAGTGATGAAAAAACGATTGATACAGCGATCGCAGCCGATCGAGGTACTCGGGGTCCATGTTCTGCTCGTACGAGCGACCGCGTTGTGAGATTCGGCCCATCAGCACGTCAAGCGGTGCATGCAGGTGAATCACCACGTCTGGCTTGGGAACCTGGGTGGTTAAGATCGTATACATGCGATCGTATAATGACAGTTCGTGGTCGGTCAGTGTCAGGCTCGCAAATAGGCGACATTTCACAAACAGATAATCGCTAATCGCCATGCGCCCAAACAGGTCATCCTGCGAAAAATCCTCTTGTTGGCGATAGCGCGACAACAAAAAGAACATCTCGGTCTGAAATGCGTAGCGAGATTGGTCGGCATAGAAATTCGCAAGGAATGGATTTTCCTCAAATATTTCGAGCACAGTGCGCGCGTTATAGCGCTCGGCCAAACGGGTCACGAGAGTGGTCTTTCCCACGCCAATCGGGCCTTCGACGACAATGTAGCGTGGAGTATCGGAGGGTCGGTTGAGCATGGAATTGGCACGGCTGAGGAGAAGCTCGGAGGGTAGTATGCTGGGTCTTGTATCGTCAACTCTTGGCTTGCCAGATGCAGCAACGCGTCCTGCCTTGTGTAGGTAAGATTGACCTACTAAGATGCCGCGAATCCGACGCGCTCGGGCAGGTGTGCGGATTTGAAGGAGCAGGTGTGGCTAACGAAACGATTCTGGTGGTCGACGC
>JBBKVQ010000435.1:0-3047 GCA_037968515.1 Bradymonadaceae bacterium | reverse complement strand
CGGAACATTAGCTCATCCACGTTGTCCCAATGTTGATGGGGAACGTTAATCGCAGCCTACGGTTACGAAATGAACTACCGCAAATATCGAAGTCTTTGGTTGGGTGTGCTGCTTGCGTTGGTTGCTTGCGTTTCCGCGTGCGATTCGTGCAACCCGCAAGACGTCCCTCCGCCAGTGGTAGAACCAAAGGTCGAGCCCAAGATTGAAGTCCCTGAGGTGGATCCGCTCGAGGGAGCTCGCGGAGCAGCGGACCAAGATGCCGAGAGCGTGGCTGTGGTCCTCAACGACACCGCGACACTCGTAGCTTCAGCCATCGAGGCCGACGCCAACAAACCGCAAAAAGTTGTCTCGAAAAAGCCACCGCGCGACCCCGAGACCGGCAAAATCGACACGTCCGCAGTGAAGCGAGTTTTCGACCAGAACAACATTGCCATGCGGAAGTGTTACGAACGCGTTCTGAAAGCAAATCCAGGACTAGAGGGCAAAGTGACGTTGGAAGTGAAAATCGTTTCCACCGGAGCGGTAAGCTCTGCCAAAGCCCGTGGCGTGTCATTGAATAACGCTGCAATCAATGACTGTATGGAGCGTCAGGCCAAAACGATGAAGTTTCCGGAACCCAAGGGCGGGTCGGTTCGCGTCGCGAATCCATACACATTTCGCCCCGCCTTTTAGTTGGTTTCTGGTCTAGAACGTGTTCTCAAGAGCCTGCTTCACGCGAGGCTCCGCGGCCACCGGCTTTGATTTCGGTGTCGGCCGACGTTTCTTGCTCGACTTCGAAAACCCTTCCGGGGCGTCTACCACGATCATCGTCCCTTTGGGCGACATCTTCGATGTAACCGCTCTGCCGTTCAGGACCACGGCTGCCGCCATGGATGCTGCGTTGCCTGCGGCGCCCGACGTCGCCGCATCACCAAGCTTAGAATCGAAAACTGAACTAACCTGCGCCGGCATGGTGACGACTGGAGCCTTCTTTCCACTGGTGGCGTACAGCCCACCGCCAATGAAGGCGGCTGCAATCGTGGTCACGACGATGAACGGCAGGAGTCGACGACTGCGGGCGACCATCACGCCTTCAAAGCTTTGGTCAATCAGTGTCGGCGCACGAGCCAAGTCTCCAGTATCGGGTGCAGACATTTCCTGGCTTCGTATCACGAGGTCAGCTGAGGCATCGCTCAGGCTCGCCAATGCCTTGTACTGCCCGCTGGCACGTGGAACTTCATCTTCGAGCGCAGCTTCATCGGCGATCCACCGCTGCAAGGCGATGGCGTCCACTTCCTGAGCGGGCACGGAAGCAAGAAGTTCTTTCGAAAAACATGTTGAGCGAATCCGCTCCAATTCACCGGCCAATTCTTCCATCGACACAGGACGAGCGCCTGGGTCTTTCTGGAGTGTGCGAAGAACGAGGTCGTCGAGCTCTGGTGGGACGCTTTTTAGGCCGGGTATCGAAGACAGCGGACGAGCAGGAACGCTAATATGCTTCATCGCTAGGCCCATTTGGGTCGTCGCGCTGAACGGTAGATTTCCACAAATCAATTCGTAGAGCATCACACCGATAGCGTAGACGTCGGCCGCGGATCCGACGCGGTCCCCTCTGGCCTGTTCTGGACTCATATAAGCCGGCGTGCCCCATAGGGTGCCTGACTTGGTCATCGTCTCATCGGTCAGGTATTTCGCGATTCCGAAGTCTAGGAGCTTCGCAAATTCAGCGCTGCCGTTGACCTTACACAGATAGATATTTTCGGGCTTGAGGTCGCGATGGATGACCTCGCCGATATGGGCCTCACCGAGGACACCGCAGACCGGCAGGAGGATCTCGAAGATCTCGTCATAGGTCAGGAACCGATAGGCAAGTCGATCAGCGAGGCTTTCTCCGTCGAGAAGCTCCATGACCATGTAAAAGTCTTGCGGCGGCGCCTGTCCGAAATCAAAAAGTCGAACGGCGTTGGGATGGCGCAGATTTGAAATGGTCCGCGCTTCGTACATGAAGCGGCGTTTGATGTTCTCGTCCCGAAGGTAGTCGGACTTCAGAATCTTAAGTGCGACGTCCCGTTCGAAGTCCATCTGACGGGCAGCATAAACCGTGCCCATGCCACCTTCGCCAAGCTTCCGTACGATGCGATATCGGCCGTCGAAGAGTTTGCCGACCAGAGGATCGGCGAGGTCATCGTCGCTGAGGTCGAGCAGTCGTGATCCATCTGTCGGACAGACTTCGCTTCCGTCATGAAACGTAGACCCACATTTCCAGCAGATCCGTTCCTTGCCCCTGAGTTTCGTCTTCGTTTTCTCGATCACGCCCACTTCATTGTCTACGGTCCGGCCTCAGATTCACTGCTGACATCATAGTGGATTCCGCGGCCAAAGCGCAACGCCTGACCAAGCCGCAATCACACAATTTGCGTGCGGGTTTCGGCATAACAGTGGGGCTTGTAGCCGTGAAGCGACCAACGTACACTTGGAAAACCTAGCGTTGGTTGTAGTTTGAAAACCGCGAATCGTCTTCTCATTGCCTTCTTTGTCTTGTTTGCCCTGCCTGTGTTTGGCCAGGCAGCAGGAACAAAAGCGGTCTGCTCGTCCTACGTTCCCCCCGAAGAAGCCAACGATGCCACCGCACTTTCGATGCGTGGCGTAGAGTGTTTCGAGGCCAACGAGTTCCTGCGCGCGCTGGTTTTCTACCGCCAAGCCTACACATTATCGAAATCCGCTGTTTTGCGGGCTGGCATCGGACGTTCGCTCCAAGAGCTTGGACAGCCAGACCTAGCCCGACAGTATTATGAAGGGTACTTGAAGGTCGCCTCGCCTAGCACAGACGGTTATCAGAAGATTGAACAACGGCTAGATGGCGTTCGTGAAACGCTCAAGACCAAGGCTTCTCCGATCGAGATTCGCTCCGTACCGGGCGACGCTGCGGTGTTCATCGTGCTCGAGGGTGACTATTGGGAGCCGCTTGGCACAACTCCCCTGAAAGTTCAGCTTTTGCCGGGCGACCACCGAATCGTCGTCCGCAAACAAGACTTCATCTCACGAGAAGAGATAATTCAGGTCGACGA
>JBBKVQ010000434.1:0-10542 GCA_037968515.1 Bradymonadaceae bacterium | reverse complement strand
AGCCCTATGGCTCGCATGTGTTTGGTCCGCGAGCCCTATGGCTCGCATGTGTTTGGTCCGCGAGCCTTATGGCTCGCATGTGTTTGAATAATCGCGGGAATCGCATGCAGGCCATAAGGCCTGCGCACCAATCGCAAAATCGGCTGAAAACGATTGCCAGCTTCTGGCGTCAAGTCAACGAGACAGCCTCCTCCAGCCGATCCCTGCGACTTCCGAAACCCGACCCACTGACACCCGACCCCTGACACCTGACACCTGACACCTGTCGTACGGAAGATCTTTCCGATCCCTCGGAATAGATTTCCCGGGTCTCGTCAGAAACGTCATCGTCACCCTGCCGTCATTTCTTTAGAAAATAAAAAACATAACGAATACAGGGGTTTGTCGATTTCCGAAAAGTCGGCACACGCGTTGCTATACATAACTACGAAGCAACCCGGAGAAAACGATGTCGTTCCTTGGAGACAACACATTAAGCCTGATTCAAAGAGGCCTCGACGTTGGACTGAAACGTCAGACTGTCTTGTCGTCCAACGTCGCTAATCTGGACACACCGAATTTTACACCAAGTGACGTCGCGTTCGAAGCAGCTCTTGGAAAGGCTGACGGAGTCTCCTCGGTTCAGGTGAATCGCACCAACGGCAATCACCTCGCCATGCACGGAAAAGGCGGAGAGATTCAGACGAATCAGTCCGAAGACCGCCCCGCATCGCTTAATGGCAACTCGGTTGACCTTGACACGCAGATGGCCCGAATCGGTCAGAATGCGGTCGCTTACCAGGCCAACATCAAAGCGATTTCCAAAAAATTAGCACTACTTAAGTACGCAGCAAACGAAGGAGCAGGATAATGAGCTTCATCAACGGTTTTGATATCGCCGCATCGGCCCTGACCGCACAACGCACGCGGTTGAACGTTACAGCGTCAAACTTGGCCAACGCAGAAACCACACGAACCGCGGGCGGCGGTGTTTATCTGCGCCAGCAGGCAGTCTTCACCGCAACCGAAGCAAGATTCGGCGGCGAAATGGACCGCGCGGTTTCTCGCGTCGACGTCACCAGCGTCCAGGCCGACAAAACGACTCCGACCAAGATGGTCTTTGAGCCCGGCCATCCAGACGCAAACAAGGACGGATTTGTTGAGTACCCCAACGTCAATATCGTCGAAGAGATGGCCGAGATGGTGACTGCCTCACGCAGCTACGAGGCCAACGTCACGTCTTTTGAGACCCTGAAAAAAATGGCGCTCCGCGCCCTGAACATCGGATAAAATCATGGCTATTTCAGGGATCGGAGCAGCTCTTCCTATCGTCGCCCCGCAGGTCACCGCGCCCACAAGCGCCCCGACCCGGATCGACGGAGACGCATTTACAAAAGTCTTAGAAGGCGGCCTTTCGCAGGCGAACGAAACCATGAAAGCCGCTGATACAAGCGTGGACTCTATGGTTCGCGGCCAGGGCGCCAATCTACACGAGACCATGATTGCGTTGGATAAGGCCGATATCACGGCCCGTTTGACGACCAAGATTGGTCAGAAACTCGTTCAGGCTTATCGCGAAGTCAGCCAGATGCAGGTGTAATGAATGGAACGATTTTCCAAAATCCGTGAGCAAGCCGCCGCTTTTTGGGCCCAACTCAACACCATGCAGAAAGCAAGCTTTGCCGGCGTTCTCTTGGTTTCGGTCTTGGGATTCGGCTGGATTGTCTTTTCTGCGGCGCAACCTGATTGGCGAGTCCTTTATGGGGACCTCGATGAGGCCACAGCGTCGAAAATTGCGGAGGAACTGACGAGTCGTCAGATTCCCTATGAGTTGGTCAACGCCAACACAATTTCGGTTCCACGTGAACACGTCTACGAGGCCCGACTTCAAATTGCTGGAACAGGCATCACCGATACGACTTCAGCTGGTTACGAGCTCTTCGACGAGGCCGACTTCGGAATGACCGCGTTCACGCAGAAGGTCAACTATAAGCGTGCGATGGAAAACGAACTTGTGCGCACGATTCGCTCGATTCGCTCGATCAAAGACGCCCGAGTTCACCTCGTTCTGCCCGAAGAATCGTTGTTCAAAGACGATCAAAAACAACCCACTGCCTCGGTCGTTCTGAAACTCGAGAACGCCGCCAGCAAACCAACTCCTTCACAAATTCAATCCATCCAGCACGTCGTGGCCTCCGCCGTCGAAGGCATGTCCCCTGACTCGGTGACAATTGTTGACCAAGAAGGTCGCCTTTTGGCCCGACCCTCCGAAGGCGGCATTTCGCAGAGCTCCGGTGATGCGCTTGAAAATGCCAAGAAAATGGAAATGGACCTCGAAGAGCGAATCGTTCAGCTGCTTACCCCACTGGTCGGCGCGGCTGGCGTGCTCGCCAAAGTGAACGTCGAAATCGACACGACACGTGTCGTAGAAACCAACGAAACTTTCGATCCCGACAAAACTGCCGTACGCAGTGAACAGCGCAGCGAGCAGACTTCAAACGATGCTTCTGCCACAGCGACCGGCGTCCCCGGCATCGGCAGTAACCTTGGCGGCAACGCGGGCAATAACGCTAAAGCTACCAGCAACGTCGAAGAAGTGACCAACTACGAAGTCTCGAAGCTCGTTCGCCAAACGACCCAGGATGGTTCGACTGTTTCGCGGGTTACCGTGGCTGTATTGCTCGATCAGGCGGCCCTTAAAGGTGCCGACGGCAAGCAGATGGATGTCGCCAAGATCGAAGCCCTCATCAAGGGCGCCGTCGGCTTTAGCGCCGACCGCAAAGACACCGTCGAAATCAATGTTGAGCCTTTCATGGCCGTGGATGCAGAAGAAGCTCCTCCGGCGCCGTGGATGGAGCCCGACGTCATCGTGCCTGCCGCCCGGTACGCAACGTTTGCCCTGCTGGCGATGATGTTGTTCTTCTTTGTGATTCGCCCGTTGTCGAAATCCATCAAGGATGTGCGGCCCATGCCTGTCGACGGGCCGAGCAGTCGTCAGCTTGAAGTTGAAGTGGTTGGCCGCCGTGTAGGCGATATTGACGCCGATGCTGAACGCATCGTCGACCGAGTCGAGGGCCACAGCTATCCGCAGCTTCGCACCGAGATTGTCGAAATGTCGAAGGGCGACCTCGACAAGACTGCCCTGATCTTGCGCCAGTGGATTCGCTCCGACGCTCAGACCTAAAAACTTTCAGATTAAAACGAGATTCTAATGGCAAACGTCAAACCCATTTTGCGAACCGAAAGCCAAGAGCTGAGCGCCGGCGCCCGGAAGGCCGCTGTATTTGTGCTCGCTGTGGGTGACGAGATCGCCCGGGAACTATTTACCAGGCTTTCTGAAGACGAGATTCGTTATCTGGGCGACGTCGCGCGGCGCCTCGAGGACGTGTCACGCTCAGAGGTGATAAGCGTTCTGGAAGAGTTTCGGCAGCGTTTTGCCGGAGGCCATATTCCGCAAAAGGGTGTGGGAAGCATGTTCCAACTGATGATGGAGCGCGCCCTCGGAGAAGACCGTGCAAACGCCCTTTTCCCTCAAGAAGAGACCTTGGACGACCCTTTTGATGCCGTCAAATCTGTCGACGCAGCCACTCTCGCTCGCCTGCTTGAGACCGAGCACGCACAGACGATCGCGATCGTTTTGGATGCATTATCGTCGGATGGCGCAGCCAAAGTTCTGCAAAAAATCGACGAAGCTCGAGCACCAGAAATCATCTGGAGAATGGCGCATCTTGGCAACGTCTCGGACGAAGTGCGTCGCGATGTCGGAAAGACGTTCGGAGCCGAGCTGGCAGCCATGAACCTGAAAACTCCAGAATCAGGCGAAGAAAACACCGAAGAGCGCACGGTCGGGTTGGTCAAAGCACTGCCGACCGAATTCGCGAACAACATGCTTAACTTGCTTGAAGCACGCGACGCTGAGTTCGCCAAAGACCTTAAAAGCAAGCTCTTTGTCTTCGATGACCTGGTGGGACTGGACAGTCGCTCAATGCAGCGTTTGTTGCGCGAACTCGACACAAAGAGTCTGGCCGTTGCCATGAAGGGCGCCTCGTCAGGTGTGTCGGATTTGATTTTTGGAAGCATGTCATCGCGTGCCGCCGAAATGCTCAAAGACGATATCGACGCCATGGGGCCTACTCGCTTGGCGGATGTCGAAGCCGCACAAAAGACCATCGTCGAAGCCGCTATGCGGTTAGAGACAGACGGAGTTATCACGATTCCAAGAGGGGAAGGCGA
Source organism: Bradymonadaceae bacterium (assembly GCA_037968515.1). Taxonomy (GTDB): domain Bacteria; phylum Myxococcota_A; class Bradymonadia; order Bradymonadales; family Bradymonadaceae; genus JBFFMO01. The sequence goes on along the minus strand of JBBKVQ010000434.1, from coordinate 6,330 downwards.
TGTTGTTTGATGACGATGGGTCGCCTGAAATCAGAAAGGTGGATTTTGGCAAACGATCCGCAAAAGTAGAGGCCTTTCAATTCGGTGGGAATCGACCCAAGCAGTCCGAACCCGCGGGCCTCGAAGAAACCTCCGCAGTTTTCGTAAATGAATTTGACGAAGATCAAACCTCCTCACTTCTCGAAGCGGCACGCCGCGAAGGTTTTGAGGCCGGTAAAGAAGAAGCAACGGCCGAGGCCAACGAGAAGATTGCTGCACTGATGGGAGATTCGGATGCAGCGCTTAAACGCGCCCTTCACGAAGTTCAGGATTTTGCCGAAGACCTGACCACCAAGGCTCAGCGCATCGTGCTCGAGCTCGCCAGGGTGTTTTCCGAAAGTATTTTGGAGCGTGAACTGGTGTTGCCCGAAACCGTCATTGACGTGACCCGCGCCGCGGTCCGCCGTGCATGTGGACTTGAACAGATCCATATTTATGTGGATCCGGATTCGGTTGAGCTTTTGAAAGGGCAGGTCAAATTTCTGCGGGATGAAGACCCGACCGGCGCCACAATTACCGTTCATGCCGACGAAAGATTTGTTCGTGGGGATGTCCGGATCATGTCTGACGGTGGGCAAATCGACGGCGTGATGACTGACCGCTTGGATCGCCTTGTTGAGTCTGCGTTTTCGAATATATCGGACCTGTTCACTGGAAGCGTGCCAGCTTTTGACGAGCTCGATCTGAGCGACGTCGACTTTGATGAACTGGGGGACGTCGATGAATGATCTCAAGGACTTGCTGGGTGCGATCAAGCAGACAGACACTTTCAAGTATCAAGGACGTGTGACGCGCGTCGTTGGGATGATGGTCGAGGGTATTTTGCCCAATGCATGCATCGGAGAAACCTGCAGCATGCATCCAAATAATCAGGCCCCAGTTCTTGCGGAAATCGTCGGATTGGCCAACGGCCGTGCGCTGATGATGCCGCTAGGAACCAGTCAGGGACTGACCGTTGGGACCCCAATCACCCGCACGTATGGAGACCACCAGCTCAAAATTGGCACAGGCGTTCTTGGTCGCGTTTTGGACGGCCTTGGAAACCCCATTGATGGACTTGGAGAACTCGAAGACGTCGTGACGGTTTTGCCTCCTCGTCACACGATGAACCCACTTCGCAGGCGGCCGATTACCAAAACACTCGATCTGGGCGTCCGCGCGATCAATGGACTTTTGACCATCGGTGAAGGCCAGCGAATCGCGATTGTAGCCGGTGCCGGCGTGGGAAAAAGCACTCTGCTTGGCATGATGGCAAGAAACACCGATGCCGATATCGCTGTCGTAGCGCTGATCGGAGAGCGCGGGCGTGAAGTCCAGGAATTTGTGGAGAGCGATTTGAAGATGGGCCACGCCGGGGCACAACATGTATGTGTGGTCGCCGCAACCGGCGACGAATCGCCTGCGATGCGCATGCGTGCTGCCTTTACGGCGAACGCCATCGCTGAACATTTTCGGGACAAAGGCCTGCGCGTTTTGTTGCTGATGGACAGCCTAACTCGAGTCGTCATGGCGCAGCGGGAAATCGGGCTGAGCGTGGGCGAGCCGCCTGCGACCCGTGGGTATCCGCCGAGTGCTTTTGCTGTGATTCCGAAACTCCTTGAACGCGCTGGAATGGGCGCTACCGGCAGTGTTACAGCGATTTACACCACTCTGGTGGGCGGCGATGATCCCGACGATCCCGTGGGTGATGCCGTTCGCGGAACGACCGACGGGCATATCGTCCTGTCGCGAAAACTGGCGCAGCAGGGGCAGTATCCGGCCATCGATATCACCGACAGCATCTCGCGTTTGATGAGGAATATCGTCCCTGCAGACCACTTTGCGGTGGCCCAAAAATTCCGCCAGGCGCTCGTGGACCTTCAAAGTGCCGACGAACTGGTCAGTCTTGGGGCGTACCGAAAAGGCGCCAACCCGCGTTATGACGCGGCGTTACAGATGGCGCCTCGACTACGAAGCTACCTGTCGCAGACCCCCGAGGATGTGGTTGCGTTGGCGACATCAGTCAAGAGTCTGGAAGATACCATGCAGTCGAATGCGGCTCCGGTGTCGGGTCAATTCCGCAGAGAGCCCTCGCGATCCTTTGCTCCGATCAGTGAAGAAGGTTTCCGTCGAGAAGCGTCACGCTCCTACACGTCTTTGGGCAAACAGGAGGGGACATGAAATCGATGATTTTAATTGCGCTATTATTTATGAGCCTTCCCGCGTTCGCGGAGTCCCCATGCGCGTGCGAGTTTATCGGCCCTGTGCAATCCGACCAGAACACACCGGATTTTAATGCGGTTGTCTTGCGAATCCAGGCCATGTCGCCACGCTCGGCGGCCAAAATTATTGCCGCAATGCCCCATGCATTAGGAGCACGGGTGGTCGGTGCGCTTGAGCCTGGAAAGGCTGCAAAATTGCTCCAGGCGATGCCGCCAAATCAGGCGGCCCAGATACTGCAGTCATTTATTAAACCGCCGGCTGAAACCCTTCTTCCGACGGTAATTCCTTTACCTGTCGTGCCGGCCCCAGAGAGTGCCGGACCGGAAAAAGAGGACACGGAAAATGCGAACCCCTGAACTCCGCCTTGATTCTTCTGCTGGCCCACGTGCACAGGGGCCGTCGCCCCAGTCCGAGCGCGCTACTCCCGGTGCAGGCTTCGAAGACATCCTTCGCGAAAAAAGCCCTGAAAAGCCTGTCCAAAAAGGCGAAGAACTCGCCCAGAAGAAGCCCGCACAAGACGGGGAAGATAAAAAGGTTGAGGGCACAGACGCGAAGATGCCACAGGCAGAGTCCGATGTAACCGCAGCCGGGCCGGAGCCCACTGAGCCCAATCCCAAACCATCTCGGAAAACCAAGGATTCCTCGAAGGACGAGGCCATTGCTCGTGTTCACGAGGCTCTCGGCCAGATTGCGGCGATGTTTCCGACCCTCAAACCACACACCTTTCAGGTCGATCGCCTCAATGCACGTACCTTTCAATCGCGGGTTTCGAAAAACATTCCGAAGGGCGGAAAGAACCTCCAAGATACGGGGAAAAAGCTTCCGGGAATTCCGATGAAATTGCGGCTGCACAAAAACCCCGAGGAAGTGGCCGCCAATAAATCCAAAGATCTAGAGCCCAAAACCCCCGAGAAAAAACTCGAGCCACCCACCGCGAAGGTTTCTCTGGAAACCCGGCTGCCGAACGGCGCGACGATGCCTCAGCAAGTCCAATTGCCCGTCCAAGTTCACGCAGCCCAGGCCGCGCTTCCCGTTGCCCCGCCTAGGGCTTTGGCATCTGCGGAGCGTGTTCAAATGAAGACGAACGACCGCGGAGGCGACGCTCGTGTCTCGCTCGACCTGGGCGATGGCGTGAAGCTCGAGCTCCGAGTTCAGGTGCGTGACGGGGTCGCAAACGTCGTGATCCAGGCCAACCGCCCCGAATTAGTTCATCAATTAAATACAGCCCGCGCAGAATTGGCCCAAGCGTTGCAGTCTGCTGGATTGGACCCTGAGTTACTTCAGTTTGGCTCAGGCGACGGACAGCAACATGAACGCGAGCAGGAGAGTTGGAACCATGATTGGCTTGAAGAAGAACAAAACGAATCAAGCCAAGACTGGGACCATATTCCAGGTCGCCTTTACATCATCAGCTAATGTGGGGCCCCGATGAAACTCACTGACTCGCTAAACGCCAGCGCGACCCAAAAAACAAATCAGCCGGTGCAAAAGAAAAACGAACTCGGAAACGACGACTTTCTTCGATTGCTCACAACGCAACTGACGCAGCAGGACCCGCTGAGCCCGATGGATAATCAAGCCTTTGTCGCACAGCTCTCGCAGCTGGCGACCGTCGAACAGATGCAGGGCATGACCCAAGGCTTGCAAAATATGGCGATGGCGCAAGCGTCCAGTACCAGCGCTCAGGTGGTTTCATTCATCGGTCAAGACGTTCGAGTTTCGAGCGACAAGATGGAAGTTAAAGACGGAAAACCCATTCACGGAACCGGATTCAACCTCGAGGCAAACGCCGAATCGGTCGAAGTACTGGTCATGGATAAAGACGGGAAAGTGGTACGGACCCTTGATCTGGCTGCCCGCGATAAAGGTGCCAACACCTTCGACTGGGACGGCAAAGACAAGGATGGAAACATCATGGCCGACGGCGAATACACGTTTCAGGTTAATGCGACCAAAGGTGACAAGGAAGTCGTCGCCTCGAAGGAATTCACGGACCGTCGGGTTCGCGGAATTACCTACGCGGACGGATTCCCGCGGTTGATGTTTGAGGGCGACGCTACTGCTTCACTTAGTGAAGTTGTCGAAGTTGTCGCGCGCTAATTAACTCAGGACACAAAAAAGACACGGAGAACTCAATGAGCCTTCTTAAAGCAATGAACACCGGACTCAGTGGCCTGAACGCAAACGGGCGCGCGATGTCGATGATTGGCGATAATATTGCCAACGTGAACACCACTGGCTTTAAAGCCGGCCGACTTAACTTCTCGGACATCATCGGTAATACGATGTTGGGAATCGGCGACGGCGTGGGGTCGGGCAGCGTTCAGCAACTCTTTGACCAGGGTGCGCTCGAGGCCACGGGTCAGGTGACCGATATGGCCATCACCGGCGGTGGCTTTTTTGTCGTTAGCGGTGAAGTCGACGGCAAAATGGCCAACTTCTATTCACGTGCCGGGGAATTTGCGATCGACGAAAGCGGCTACGTGACTTCACCCGCTGGCTTGAAACTTCAAGGATACCTGACCGACGCAAATGGCAATGTGACCAGCAAGGTCGGAGACCTCAAGGTGGGGGATTTGACCGCGCCACCCAAAGCCTCGACAGGAATCGAACTCGAGCTCAACCTTGATTCGAGCGCCGAGGTCCTGCCTGCCGCGTGGGATCCACTGGACCCCACCGCAACCTCCAATTACTCGACGACCACAACGGTTTTTGATTCGCTCGGAAATCCGATTCAGGTCGAAATGTACTACCGAAAAACGGGCGATAACACGTGGGAATACCACGCGCTCGTTGACGGAGCCGATGTTCAAGGTGGAGTTGCGGGCGTGCCGGAGGAAATCACGACGGGGACCTTGGATTTCTCGACCAACGGCGAGCTGACAACCCACACTCCTGCAGCGGTGACTTTCCAGCCTCTCGGAGCGACTCAGCCTCAAGATCTGGCGATGACTTTTGATAAAACCACTCAGTACTCGGGTGCAAATAATCAACGGCGCGTATCCCAAGATGGCTACTCAGCTGGCGATATTCGTGACCTGCGTATCAACACCGATGGCGAAATCGTCGGGGTGTTTTCGAACGGACAGGAGCAAACTCTGGGTCAGGTTGCCATCGCACAGTTCCAGGCTCCCCAAGAGATGGAGCGGATTGGCGGTAACCTTTATAGGCAGACTCCGTCCAGCGGTGACCCGATGTTGGGCATGGCGGGTAGCGGCGGGCGCGGATCCATTGTCTCCGGAGCGCTTGAATCCTCCAACGTCGACCTCGCCCATGAGTTCGTGAAGATGATCGCTGCCCAGCGTGGATATCAGGCAAATTCGAAGACGATCACGACTGGAGACGCGATGCTTCAGGAAGTCATGAATCTTAAACGCTAAAGTTTAAACCTCGGTGTGCCGATTACTTTTGTGAAGCGCACACCGAGGTTCAAAATGGCCAACACACTCCGATATCGTCGACCCCAAGCAGAACGCACAGTTCGCACCATGAAAGTCCGGCTTGCCGTGATGGTCAACGATGCAGAGTGGCAAGTGTTGAGAGACCTCGACCTCGACCGTCTCATCGAGCGCAGAAAACAAAACGCCCAGCGCGCTCAAAACGAATAGTTTTTCTCGGGTCATGTCCCCGATCGTGCATTGCGACCTGTGATTCGGGTCTGCAGGCCCACTAAGTATACCAAAGAACGGCTGTAGCCCTCTGCTCGAAGGTTTTCACCTTAAAGACTCGGGTCTTGCGGACTGTCCGGCGCGCTCATCGAAGCGATCACAGGTGATCGCATTGGATCAAAGCATGCTTATTAACGCATTTCTAGGAACTTAGCGGTCCTGAGCTTGCATTCGTCGCCATTTGGGCGCGATCTTGCGGCGTCCAACTCAAAAAACGAAGTTTTGATTTATCCCGTAAAATCAACGTGTTGAGGAAAACTGGCTAAAATAGTGCAGAAAGTACGTGACGTACGGCTCCTGAAGAGTAGAGTCCGCCTCCCAAGTCGAGGCACACCCTCGGCGAGGCGACGCAAGTCGGACCGAAATTCAAGAGTCGGTCGCAAAAATAACTCTTGACAGGTGAAGCCAACGCAAGTAGCTT
>JBBKVQ010000433.1:0-15149 GCA_037968515.1 Bradymonadaceae bacterium | reverse complement strand
TCCCAATCTGTTGGGGCAGCATCCACGAATACTTAACCAGAACTTGTCGATTCGATTGGACGAGTTTTTGGCGAGACTTCGGTCTTTTGTGGATGTGGAGGTGCCTGCGTACCGTGATTATCGGCGACGCATGCACGAAGTGCTGGTCACGGAGCGTCGCAGACTGCGCCTGGCTGAGCTCAAACCTCAGGTCTTGAGTACCTTTGTAAGAAACCGCCTCATCGACGAAGTGTATTTGCCTTTAATTGGCAATAATTTGGCCAAACAACTCGGCGCACTTGGGGACGGAGGACGCTCGGATAGGAGCGGTCTGCTCCTTCTGATATCGCCCCCAGGTTACGGCAAAACCACGTTGATGGAGTATATCGCCCAACGCCTTGGGCTCGTGTTTGTGAAGGTGAATGGACCCTCGCTGGGCCACAGTGTGACTTCACTCGACCCTGCGGAAGCTCCGAACGCGACGGCTCGACAAGAGGTTGAAAAAGTTAATTTGGCGCTGGAAATGGGCAATAATGTTTTGCTCTATTTGGACGATATTCAGCATACGGATTCTGAATTTTTGCAGAAATTTATTTCGTTATGCGATGCCACCCGTCGTATCGAAGGGGTTTGGAAGGGACGAACGCGCACGTACGACATGCGCGGGAAGCGTTTTGCGGTGGTGATGGCAGGCAACCCGTACAACGAAGCCGGCCAACGCTTTCGCATTCCGGACATGCTCGCGAACCGGGCAGATACCTATAATCTTGGCGATATTCTGAATGGCCGCGAGGACGTCTTTGCGCTCAGCTATTTGGAAAATGCCCTGACTTCAAATCCCGTACTCGCGCCGCTTGCCACGCGGGATCGCGCTGATTTGCAGCGATTCATACGGATGGCCCAGGGAGAGTCCATTGCCTTGACGGAGATGGACCACGACTATTCATCGGTGGAGGCGGGTGAGATTATCGCAGTCTTCCAACGCTTGCTGGTGGTGCAGAATGTGTTGTTGATGGTCAATCAGGCCTATATCGCGTCAGCATCGCAAGACGATGATTATCGCACGGAGCCACCTTTTCAGCTGCAGGGTTCCTACCGCAACATGGCTCGCCTTACAGAACGCGTGGTGGCCGCGATGAACGACGAGGAGCTTCAGGCACTCATCGACGACCATTATGTTGGGGAGTCTCAGACTCTGACCAAGGGCGCGGAACAAAACCTTCTGAAATTGGCGGAGATGCGGGGACGGATGTCCGAGGAAGCGACCTCGCGTTGGGAGACCATGAAACGCGAATTTATGCGTCGCAATATGATGGGTGGTTCGGAAGATCCTATTTCGCGCGTTGCCGTCCCTTTGACCGGTCTGGTGCAGAAGCTCGACGATATGCACGAGTCACTTAAGGGCGAGCGTCTGGCAACCGAGGTCGGTGCGTTGCGCGAAGCCCTGGTGGATGTGTTGGAGGCCCTTGCTGCGTCGGCTCAGGCTCCCGCGTCAACGGTCTATGCGCGGTCGCCACTTCAAAAAGAATAGCCTCGCCGGCCAAATGATCGACAACCCAATGCGATCTCAGTAGGTCACTTGGGTCAATCCCTGCGGCGTGTCGTTTCCGGTGCCAACCCCGTCGCCGAGCTGGCCATAATTGTTATTTCCCCAACACGAGACCACACCGTTGCGTTCGGCGCAGGCGTGAACTGTCCCCAAACTAAACGTGCTGACCGAGGACAGAACGGTGACTGGGGTCAACGAAGATGCGCCCGAGAAGCCAAGCATGATGCCGTTGTTGCCGCCGAAACACCGAAGGTTGCCGGAGTTCAGGAAACACGTGTTTGAACGCCCCATCGCTAGTTGAGTGAACGCGGCAGGCACCGTGGTGGCAGGCGCGGCGCTCCATTCATCGGTCGTGGTTCCGCGCCCGATCTGTCCCGCGCCGTTATTGCCAAAACACTTGAGGACGCCGTTATGTAAAGCGCAGGTGTGCGCACTTCCCGACCACACGTCCGTGACGTTCGAGCTCAGCCCCTGAACCTGCACAGGAGACGTGAGGTCATCGAACGTTCCGAAGTTGGTCGAGACGCCGCACTGACCGGCGAGGTTAGATCCCCAGCACTTCAACGCACCGTTTTGCACGGCGCACGTGGAAAAATCCCGCACCACGATCTTCGTCACACCCGACTCCAAGCCTGGGACAATCGTTGGCAGATCCACATTGGTAAAACCACTGAATCCAAGTCCGAGCTGTCCGGCACTGTTGGCTCCCCAGCATTTCGCGGCTCCGTATTGCACCGCGCACATATGATCGAGTCCACCCGAGATGTCTGTGACGCCGCCGCTGAGGATGGTCGTCGGAATATGTGTCGTCTGTCCGGCAATATTTCCGGTGCCCCAACACTTCAGGTCAGCGTCCTTAAGCGCACAGGCAAAATCATAACCCGTGGTCAGCTGGCTCACATTCGAGTCCAACCCTTGGGGTGTTGTAGGCAGAAGCACCGACCTGAATCCGGTGGTACTTGAGCCGATCACGCCTGAGCGATTATGTCCCCAGCACCGCACAGCGCCGAGCCGGGTACGAACACAAGTGTATTCGTTGCTCGCTCGGATCAGCAGCTCCCACTCGGGCACGACTGGCGCCGACGTTTGAGCTTGCCCGCTCAGGTCACCATCATTAGGCGTGACTCTGCACCTCACCGACTCGCCGGCTTCGTGATCCGAGAAACTAGCGCCTGACCCAGAAACCGAGCCGTTTACCAACCACTCGATGGTCGATAGATCTGCGTCACCGTCTGGATCGTTAAATGTGTAAAGACACGTAAGTGGGTCACCCGGCTGAGCCGCAGTCGGCGATATGCGAACGTTGGACGCGGTCGGCGGCTTGTTAACGCCCAAAACACTGACCTCAGTCGATTGCGTCACCGTCTTGTCTTGGTTGGAACACTCGACACTCAAGGTGCAGGTTTGATCAGCCTGATTTTCGTTCGGGGTCCATCGATAGACTGTGCCTTGCATGGCACCGTTGCAGGTATCTTCAGGGCCCTTGGCGATCGTGGTCGCCGCACCCTCAGGATCGGAGCAAACGACCTCGTAAATGACCAACATGTCTTCGGTCGCTTCGGTGGGTGGGGCGGATGAAATAAAGGGGTCGGGTCGAAAACATTCGATAGATAGCACGCCTTCACTTACTAGCCCGGCGTCGTCTTTGACGCTCATATTGGCGGCACAGTTCAGCGATTGCGTCGGGCAAAGCCAGGTGACCTGTCCACTCGTGGCAATCACTTGCACCTCAAAGCCGCAATCGGTGTCAACTAGACCAAAGCTCAACGCATCACCCTCGGGGTCAGTCGCCTCAAGGTCATATGAGCCTGCTTGTCCGCGAACCACAGACTGGCTGCCTGGAAGATTTAGGAAAGTTGGGGCGCGATTATTACCACCATTATTCGGTGCGTCTGAGCCCATATCCGCGCCCGAATCGGATTCCATATCAAAAACAGGCGTTGGGTCTGATTTTTTGGTCGCCTCGTCGCCACAGCCCACAACAAGCAAGATGGCCAGAACAGTAATTAATTTCATGCTAGTTCTCCCTAAATACTCTTTAAATCATAAGACTTTGATGGACAGAAACGAACTGAAATTAACTGAAAATAACGACGCGCTAGGAACACGCGAGTTTAAGGGGCGTGACATGACGCAAACGCGTTTTGCCGCCCCTTGGCCGGTACGGTAGACACCCGCAATCAAGGGTTTATGCGCCGTCATCGCTGCCTGGCGAGTAGCTGCCATGCAAGCCACCTCTGGACACATCGCTTTGCCGCTATAATGCTTGCTTTTACGCGTTTTTTGAGAGCTCAGAATGCGGGTTGCAAATTGACATGGTGGTGCACAGGTCCTACATTCGCGCCCAAAGTAAGAGGTAGGCTATGTCAAAGCTTAAGCAATTCGCCAGTTTCTTTGTGACTGTAGAAACGGACGAGGACGACCTTCAAGAGGGTGGTCCAGAGAACAAACCGGCGCATACGCGTGTCGCTGATTTGCCGGAAGTCAATTTTCAGGACGAAGAGGAGTTTGACATCGAGGCGCTGGAGCGCGAGCTTTCAGCTCAGCGAAATCCGTCACCGGCAGGTCCGCCTGCTCGCGTGGGTGCGTTCTCGCAGCCCGCCGCGGCACGCCCCAGACCAAGTGGAGTATCGACTTCCGGTCTGGGTTTTGAGCCGCTCGATTTTGATGAAATTTACACAAATGAGGGTTTACCGACCGAGCTGTCGTCAGATTTCACCGTCTACACCATCGAGCAGCTGCTCCAGAACCCCCACCTTGTGAATCTTCCTGAGTCGACGAAGACGGCATCATTGATGGTGGCTCTTCAGGCCCGAAACGTCACGGTGGGTGAGGTCATTGAAGACGCCCGTCGCCGCGATCAGGCGCTTGATGAACACGATGCGACATTGATGGAGGCACTGCTTTCCATGGAAGGTGACGTCGTCGAAAAAAATCAGGCGGTTCAAGACAGAATTAACGCGCTTCTAGAAGAGCTTCGGCTGGAAGTAGAAACGAATAATAGTCAACTTTCCCAAGCACGTGAGCAGTACGACGAGTGGAAAACGGCGAAAGTCGCCGAGGAAGACAGACTGTTTCAAACCATTCGACATTTGGTGGAACAAGGACGACCAAATCCTGTATCCGTCGACAATTAACCAAGGGCACTGAGATGGCGAAAGTTCGATTGAATACGGGGGGCAAGGCATTGATCGCAATCCTTGCTGTTGCGCTGCTGGCACTCGCTGCGTGGCAACTGATACCGAAAAAAAGCGGAGAAACTGCCGAGGTGGACCTTCCAAAAATTGGGGAAGGTGCTGACACAAACCCAACGACCGGCAAGGCCGCAGTGAATACGGGAGCATCTACTCCTGGAATCGACCGCCCGATTCGCGTGGGTATCGTCACCTGGGGTGGTTATGCCGGCGGAATCATGGCGAATAATGGTTTTGCTGCGAATAAAGACAGCACGTTTTGGAAAGAGTACGGCATTGAGGTCGAACTTAAGGTCATCGATGACTTTCCAGCGAGTCGCGACGCCTTCAAGAAGGGTGGAACGGACGGCGGTGTAGATATTCTTTGGACAACTGTGGACTCGTACTCGCTTGAGTATCCGGCTTTGAAGGATCTCAATCCGGTTGCCATCATGCAGTACGACTGGTCACGTGGTGGCGATGCCATCGCAGTGACCAAAGAAATTACCAAAGTTTCAGACCTCAAAGGTAAGCGGGTAGCCGTGGCTGAGGCGACACCATCGCACTACTTTGCCCTGTATTTGTTGTCGCAAGCGAACATGAAGATTACCGACGTCAACTGGGTCTTCACGGATTCCGCAATCGAGGCAGCATCGCTGTTTCGGCAGGGCAAAGTTGATGCCGGCGTAAGTTGGTCTCCAGATGTTTACCAAGCCGCAAACGACCGTGAGGGCGGCCATATTCTGGCGTCGACCAAAGACGCAACGGCGCTGATTGCGGACATCTTTATTGCCCGTGGTGACTTTGCCAAACAGCATCCCGAGTTGGTCGCGAAATTCTTGATGGGATGGTTCGACGGCACCGAGCAAGTCCTGAAAGACCCAACCAAGGTCTATCCGTTGATGGTCAAGGGATTTGAAGGCGTCGATTTGGATGCTGCGAAGGGCATGCTGGAAGACGTTAAACTTCCCACCTACGCCGAAAACTTGGCCTTTTTTGAGGTAACGGGCGACCAACTTCGTGGCTACGACGACATCTTCCTTGAGAGCTCCAATATTTGGCGCACCTTGGGCAAGTCTTCAGGGCGAACTCAAGGAAGCGAGACTCGCGACACGTCGTTCCTCTCGGCGATTCGGCCTGAGGCTGAGAAACGCTTTGGAAAAATCGAAGCGAAGGACGCAACGAAGGAATTCGCGTTTGATTTTGATGCTGCAAAAGTGGAGCAACAAAAACAACAAGAGGCGATCTTGTCGAAGAGTATTTCGATCTTCTTCCCGTCAGGAAAGTCTGAGATCGATGGCAATGCGCGGATCATCTTGGATGATGCGGCGGCCTTGGCACAGACCTTCGGCAGCAATCGCATGCGAGTGACCGGCAACACCGATAACGTGGGTAACGAAGGCAACAACATGAAGCTGTCGGAAAGCCGGGCTAAATCGGTGGTAGGTTACCTTGTCGAAAAGCATGGCTTTCCAAAAGATAAGTTCGTGGTTGTCGGTGCAGGCCCCACAAAGCCCGTCGCATCCAACGCTACGGAAGACGGTCGCCAGCAGAATCGCCGGACCGACTTTGAAATCATTCGTTAACGTCGTCTGGCATTGAATTCTATGTTTGAAATACGTCAGAGCCTCCCTAAAAAAACGCGCGTCATTATTGGCGGTGCGACCATTGGCCTGCTGCTGGTGATCTGGATTGCGATCACCGCCTCCGGTTTTGTTTCGCCGAAATTATTGCCGGGTCCGATGGACCTTGCGAATTCGTTCCCCAAAATGTGGAACGAGCCGAATTTCATGGCGATGAATACGCTGCAAAGCCTGTTTCGAATCACGGCTGGGTTTGTGCTGGCAGGTTTGGTGGCCGTTCCGCTTGGCATCTTGATGGGGGCGTTCACACCGGTTCGTGCGGCCATCGACCCGATTATTGGGCCGATGCGATTTCTTCCGATCGCTGCGGTGGTTCCCATCTTCATCTTGTGGTTTAGCTTCGGCGAGTCGATGAAAATCTCGCTGCTTTTCCTTGGCACTTTTGTGTACCTGTTGCCCTTGGTGGTGGACACGGTAGACCAGGTCAATGACGTCTATTTGAAGACAGCCGCAACCCTTGGTGCCTCGCGCTGGCAGGTGATTCGAACCATTTTGCTGCCAGCAAGTTTGCCGTCGATCGCCGAGGCCCTTCGCGTGATGTACGGCATCGGCTGGACTTACGTCATGCTCGCCGAGTTTGTGACCGAGGAAGGCAAGGGCTACGCAGGCATCGGATATTTGATTAATCGAACTCGCCGCTTCGGCGATTTGAGCGACGTGCTGGTGTGTGTCGCGCTGATTTTGGTCGTGGGTGTCGTCGTGGACCGCGCGCTGTATTACCTGAACCGCCAGCTGTTTGCTTGGACGCACAAGGGAGGCGCACATGGCTGATGAAAAGCCGATTACCGCTGATGAAAAGCCGCTCATCGTGGATGTTACGGATGTGTCGAAAGAGTTTACGACGCCTACGGGTGAAAAACTGCTCGCGATTCAAAACGTTAATTTGAAAATAGAGGACGTGCCAAAACGCGGAGAAATGCGCGCGATTCTGGGGCCGTCCGGTTGCGGAAAATCGACCCTTTTGAACATGATTGCTGGGCTCGATATGCCGAGCAGCGGAACAGTGAAAGTGCAGGGTGAGCCCGTGACGGGGCCAGGTCCCGACCGCGGAATGGTTTTTCAGTCATACTCGAGTATGCCTTGGATGAACGTTCTTCAGAATGTGGCCTACGGCCTTGAACTTCGAGGTATCGGTCGTGCCGAGCGAGAGGAAATCGCCAGGCAGTATATTGCTCAGGTGGGACTGGAAGGGCACGAATCAAAGTATCCAAACGAACTTTCAGGTGGCATGCGGCAGCGCGTTGCCATCGCGCGCACACTCGCCGTGAAGCCACGGATTATCCTGATGGACGAGCCGTTTGGCGCGCTCGACGTCGCGACTCGTGTGGAGATGCAAGACATGATGCTGCAGATCGCAAAGGATCTGGAGCCGACGATTTTGTTTGTGACCCACGACATCGCAGAAGCCGTGTATTTGGCGGATCGCATCTATATTTTCAGTGCAGGTCCGGGTTCGATCGTGGACGATATTGAAGTGGACTTGCCGATTGAACGCTCGCGAGAGCTAAAGCATACCCCGCGATTTAGGCGTTACGAGTCGATGATCTTGGAAAGAATCCATGAACTGAGCGACAAGTCGAACAAAGGCGCGGCTGAGTTTGTCGTCACGATGTGATGTGGCTTAACTGGCAAAGAAATAATGAATAACAGGCCCTCCAGAAATCTCTACAAAGAAGCCTTTGTAAATCAGTACAACCTGATTTTACTGGGGTTTGCTGGTGCTGCATCTGCGGTGACTTTGAGTCCGATTCCTCTGCTCGCCGCCGCAGGCCTCGAGATGTTGTACATCACGTTCATCGCCGAGACTGACTTCTTCAAGCGCTACGTGGATAACAAATATCTTGAATTGGATATGGAAGAAGAGAATCAACGGATGGAAGACCGGCTCAAGCGTTTGGACTCGGGCCAGCGGCGGCGATACGAGCGCATTACGAAATTGATCGAAGATACGAAGCAGCGATTTGACGATCAGGGGGCAGGGCTTGGAGATCCAATGATCGACAAATTGCAGGTCCTTAATGAGCGGTTTTTGTGGATGATGGAGACGGCGAATGCATACCAGCTCTATCTAAATGACGTGGACCAGCCTGCTCTCATGAATTCACTTGCCGATGTCGAGCTAGCGGCAGAGCAGACGAATGGGCGTGTTCAGGCAAGTTTGAAAGAGCGCCGGGATATTTTGAAAAAGCGCCTCAATCGCCTTGAGAAAGTGACGGAGAACCACATCGTGGTCACCAATCAAATTGCCACTGTCGAAGACATCATGCGCTTGATTTACGAATCTTCGATGTCGATGACGGATCCGCGTGGAATCTCTCAACAGGTCGATGATTTGTTGGTGGACTTGGAGTCCACGGAAGAGACCCTGTCTGAGCTCGATCGCATCGATGATGCCAACGAGACCGAGCTGGCGTTTGATGAAGAGCTTGAGCGTGCGATTCAGGAAGCTCATGAAGTCGCCGAAGCGCGCAGTTAACCCCAAAATTTGTAAAACGAGAGGATGAAGTGTCAAACCAACCCGCAACTGCCGTGGCGTTCACGCCGTATGAGATTTCGCTGTGTTTGCACGATAGCAAGCGCACCCGTATGTGGAAGGCGGCGATTGAAAGCGTCGTGAAGCCGGGTGATGTTGTGATTGACGCTGGATCCGGAACGGGGATTCTGGCGGTTTTTGCCGCACTGGCTGGGGCAGAAAGGGTGTATTGCGTCGAGCTTCATCCACGTTTTGTGACGTTGATCGAAAACCTCGCAGCTCGAAACGGCCTGTCGGATAAACTGATTGTTATTCATGGGGATGCGACAAAGATTTCCATCCCTGAACAAGCGGATGTTTTGATCTCCGAACTGCTTTGCACCGGTTTGTTTTTTGAACCGCAGGTCCAGGTCGTCAATCATTTGAGCCAGTTCCTGAAACCAGACGGACAGATCATTCCACGGCGTGTGCGCTCCCATGTACAGCTTCTGGACGCTCAGGAGATTCTGTATGGCGTTCGCATCGATTGTGACAGTCGCTCCCACGTCTATGACGACGACGAGCCTGTGAGCACTCAGGTGCAATACGATGACCTCGAGATGCGGGCGAATATGCCCTTGAAGGTCCAGAACACGGTCGAGGTGACAGCGCTTCGCACCGGCGTGGCCGACGCGGTCAAGATTGAAGGCGAGGCCGAACTCGCCAAGGATATGTGGACGACGACCACAAAATTCCTGTTCAATCCCGAGGTTATTTTCCTCAAAAATGAAGTGCAGTTGGTCCAAGGCGAAACCGCCAAAGTGAGTCTCTCTTACTATTATGGCGCCGACACACTCGACGTATCCATTGGGGTAGAGCCTCAGTGAAAGGATTTCCTCACGCGAAACTTGGACCAGAATTCCTGCCGCTCCTAACGGATTTGCGCGCCTATTTTGACGCGACAATGGCGTGGCAAGACATGGATCCCCCGGACAAGAAGTCTGCGGAAGCCAAGCGGCTGGTCAATGTGTTCACCACTTTGGCTGAGGTATCCCCACAGACCCAGACTGGCGTGATAGCGGCGCGTGACGCCGACCTGGCGTGTGTCGAGGGCATGCTTCGCGCGATGCATCTTAAAGATACAGTGGTCCCAAACAGTGGAATCTTGGACACCGTACCCACAAAAACCTTGGCGCATTTTGTTCCAGATTTTTCAGGTGATCCCGTACAAGTCCGCAATATTCTTTTTGATTATTTTGGAATTTCGGAACAAGAGGCTGCGGCCATGGATCAGCGTCTGGAAAAGACCGAATTGATCCCGCTGCAGCTCCGGATGTCACTTGTCGAATTGCTGAGTGAACCCTTTACTCACGATGGCGTCTTGGACGCGTTGGGGTTGTTTGGGGCGATTTTTCCTGGTGTTTCGTTGGACGTAGAGCCGCGTCTGATTCGGACTTCTACTGGGTTCATGTTCTGCGTGCCATTTGCTGATGTGGAATCGCTCAAGGACGGACATCCTCGAAAAGTCTTTCATTCACGGGTCAAGAAGGTGCGCCAACGGGATATGGTAAATTTCCCGGCGTTTGGGCCTTTTCGTGGGGAGCAAGCAGACGAAACCCTGATTCGTGGCGCGGCGAAGAAGGTAGGTCTAACGTACGAGGCTTGTTGCGATATTGTGTCTACCATGGTCACTGTTTTGACTTTGGAGGACGTGGATAAATACATCGTTCACGATGTGTGGGGCCATCAGTGGCAGGCTCTGCTGTTTGCGTTTGAAGACACCTATCAGGGAACGGCTGGTTTTGTGGAATTGCCGCCTTTGAAGCACGAACGATGCGGTCACACCCTGGAGTCTTTGATTCGAGGACCGGTTGAATTTGATGCCTGGGAAGCCTATCTAACGTCGGAGCTTTCAAGCAGAATTATCACGACCACCAGCGGCCTATTTGCCGAAGTTTTGGCAGACGTCATCGAGCATAAGTTTCTGCAACTAAGACCCGAACTTGCGCACCTGATGCCGAGCTCGTCGTTTCTGAAAATGTTCCCGGCGAAACTTGATCTGACACTTCACGACCTTCCGCTCTACGTACGTTTTGCGGTTCGAAGTTTCCAACGTTTGGTTGACCGCGAAAACCGACGAAGTGCACTTGCGAGCCAATTCCTCGCCGTAAATTCTGATGTCTCCGAGGCGGCAGTGGGTGAAAATATCGCAACTATTTCAGAGTGGACCGATAAAATATTGGCGAATTACGATGAGTCTTACGCCTTTGAACAAGACCCGACCGGCACTGTCGACGTCAACGTTATCGGACAGTTTGCGCTGCAGTTTTTTGCGATTGTGGTCGCTTTTAACGAGGTCATTTCGACGCTCTATTCCGATGGGGATTTACGCAGTCCAGCTTTTGTGTTGCCCGTCGACTTCTTTGTTTTTTCGGTAGCTTCATTTTACGAGCAAGACCGAGCCGCCAATTTTTGGAAAATCGACACGTTTGTTCGCGACTGTTTTTTGCCAAGGTGTGCGGCGCTTCAAAGCGCTCTGCGAGGCTGATGGGTGTCAGGTGTCCTGCCCGTGATTCGACACCCAATTCGCAACTTTTTTTTCGAAAGACCGATAACGTTGCGTCACAAGACCTAACGAGGCAGCGATGCGCACCCTTTATATTGCAGAAAAGCCGAGCGTTGCGCGTGACCTTGCCCGAGTCCTCGGAGCCACCAAGAAGAACCTAGGATTCATCGAAGGACCCAACGTCGTGGTGACCTGGTGTTTTGGGCACCTGGCCGGCATTGCGCCCAATCCAGATCATTATAATCCCGCTTGGAAAACCTGGGACTTGTCGACCCTTCCGATTTTGCCCGAAAGCCTAGAAATCGTGGCCTCGGGAGACCTCAGGCAGCTTAATATTATCTCGGGGTTCTTGCGGTCCAAGGACATCAGCGACGTCGTAAATGCGTGCGACGCGGCTAGAGAAGGCGAAGCCATTTTTCGCAACGTTTACGAGTACTCCAAAAGTACAAAATCGATTCGGCGTCTTTGGATCGCGTCCATGACCGACAACGCTATTCGGGCGGGGCTTCGAGACCTAAAGCCCGGCCAACAATACCAGTCTCTTGCCGATGCAGCGCGAAGCAGAGAAGAGGCTGATTGGTTGATTGGGATCAACGCGACCCGGGCATTGACCTTGAAAGCGCGTGCCAAGGGCGCCGAGTCACTCTACTCGGTGGGACGGGTTCAGACTCCCACACTTGCGATGATCGTCGAACGAGATCTGAGTATCGAGCTCTTTCAGGTACAAAACTATTGGGAGCTGCACGCCACTTTTTCGAGTCAAAGCCAAGACTTTCTGGCCTTCTACAACCCGGTCGAGGGGCCAAGGTTTGATTCCAAAAGTGCCGTGATGGCACTTCATGCGGCCCTTTCAAGCGAGTCGACGGGGCAGGTCGTGAGCCTCGACACAAAACCCCAACGCTTGAAACCTCCCTTGCTGTTCGACCTCACGAGCTTGCAACGTTCCGCAAACACGGCACATGGCTTTTCGGCCCAGAAGACGCTCGATATGGCTCAATCGCTCTACGAAAAGCACAAGCTTTTGACGTATCCGCGCACCGATTCTTCGTACATCACCAAGGACATGGAATCATCGTTGTTGGGGCGAGTCAGTGCGTGCCAAGCAGGCGCGTGGGCGCCGCTTTGCGACACCATTCTTGCTGATACTCCGCCGTTTCAGTCTCGGGTAATCAACGATGCCAAAGTCAGTGACCATCACGCCATCTTGCCGACAGAGGTCCCCGTGAATCTCGCGTCCTTGTCCAAGGATGAGGCCGCCATCTATGAAATGGTGTCCAGACGCATGCTCGCGAGTTTTTGCGTCGACGTAGAACAGTTGCATACGACCGCGATAATCGACTTGGGTGGCCGACCCTTTGTTGCAAAAGGCAGTCAAGTTGTGCAGTGGGGCTGGTGGGAGGCCGAACCCCCTAATCGAAACAAAGACGCGATTTTACCGACGCTGGAAAAGAATCAAAAGGTCGATCGCAAAAAGCTGACTGTGGTCGCCAAGCAGACACGACCGCCAAAACGTTTCACCGAAGCGTCGTTGCTTGGGGCGATGGAAACAGCGGGCAGGGACCTAGACGACGAAGAATTGCGGGAATCCATGAAAGAGCGTGGGATTGGAACGCCAGCGACACGCGCGTCAATCATCGAACTACTTTTAAAAAGGGACTATATCGGCCGGGACGGAAAATCGCTTCTCGCCAAGCCCCTTGGGCGCGAGCTCATCCTGGCGCTGCCAGACCCGTCGCTTAAAAGTGCGGAGCTCACCGGCGAATGGGAGTACGCTTTGGATAGGGTTCGAAGGGGAGAGCTGAGCCGGGCCGATTTCATGGGAAACGTGCGACAATTTGCTCAAAGCGTGACGGCCAATATCAAAGGCGCCACAATTCGTATCGACTCGCCTGCAAAAGCGTCGCTTGGCGCCTGTCCACTATGTAAGGCGGACGTTTTTGAAACCGCCAAAGTGTTCACGTGTCAGTCGGGAATGGCCTGCAACTTTGTGATTTTTAAAACCGTGGCTAAGCGGAAAATCAGCCCAACCATCGTGCGAACCTTGCTTAAAGACGGCCGCACAAAGCCTTTGAAGGGTTTCACTTCCAATGCTGGCAAGAAATTCGAGACCGCGCTCGAGATTCTTGCCGATGGACGAATCGGATTCTCCTTCGCTGATAGAGGTTGAACTCTTTAGCCGGTGGTAGGTGCCGGCCAAAAAAAAAGCCCGTCGAGATGTTTCTCGACGGGCCCAAATACTAGAATGGCGATTTTGACTTAGAAGTCAGGGGTGCAACCACCTGCGTCTCCGAAACCGAGCTCAAGGTCGCAGATATAGTCTTGGCCGCAATCCGCGTCTACACGACATCCAAATGTGCATGAACCACCGGAGCAGATTTCGTGGAATTGGCTGGCTTCCTGATCGCATTCATTGTCGGTCTCGCAGCCCGAAGCACCTCCGAAACACTGAGTGATCTGCGCGCAATCGGCGTTGGCAGCGTTCACGCAAGTAAGCACGACGTTTGCGTCAGCAGCCGGCTCAGCTGTGCACGCTGTCTTCGCAGCTGCCGATTCATTTGCCTCAATCAGTTCACAGGTTACGCCCGCGTTGACGATCGTTTCGCATGCCGGCGACACGCCCGAGGTGTTGTTCGAAGAGGTATTATTCGTCGAAGTGTTGTTGCTTGATTGCTGGGTTTGTTTCACGCAGTTCAAGCAAGTGCCAAGGCTTCCTTCTGTGATGGAACAGAACTGATTTCCGGCACAGTTGTTGTCTGAGGTGCATCCTGGCGAGCAAAACTCGTTATCGCAGTACTGTCCGGCTTGGCAGGTGATCATGCTCAGCCCGCACATATTTTCGCCGGTTCGCCCAGCTAAGCCGCAAGCCTCATTCGTGCCGGGCTTCACAAGGACTTCACCAGCTGTGTTGTTGGAGCTAGTGCTGTTATTGCTTGGAGTACCTGAGCTTTTGGAAGCGTCGTCGCCACATGCGACAGCCATCGAAAGTCCTGCAATCAAAATCATTAGTTTTTTCATTATTCAACCTTTTGATTCGGGCGAAATCCTCGCCCTTTTTTTGTGTGCGTTTGAGACGTACATCAAGTTCCAAAATTCAGTGCATTCTTTAATGGCGTGAGAACCCCAAGTCAAGTTGGCGACCTGACAGGCATCAACTGGCTGAAATAGTGGAACCTTTGGGTTGCTGTGATCGGCGTTAACTTCGCTGCAATGGGTTCGGACTGCAAACCTACAGAGCGCCGGCGCGGGCGAGCGAGGCTTCGGCCGCTTGCAGGTACGTGGCGGCTGCACACCAGGCGACGGCAAAACCGACAGGGTCCGTGCGGTCGAGTCGTCCCGAGACGTCGCGTTCCGCAAATTGAGCGCGATCTAATAATTCGCTCAATAGGTCGGCGGCGGTGTGCATGAATTGGGCGTTCAGGCGTGCGGCGTCGCGTTTGACGGCGTGGGAAGCGCCGGCATGGAACACAAATCGTCCGCCTTGCACAACGCTTGAGACGCGCTGGCGAAGCGCATGAAGTGGGTCTTGAATCCCTTCACCTTGCATCACAACGTCGACGGGGTGTTGGCTCAGCGTCCCAAGGTGTTCTGGTTTCAGAGTATCCAAGCCAAGGTTTACCAAGCCGCCAACATCGTCTGGCAGGTTCAGAGTGCGTTCGGCATCGGGGGCGGCGTAAATTGCCAGAGCATTAAAACCGTCGCGGGCATCGTCGGAGCGGCGCGCCACAAATAGCGCTTCGAGGCCAGCTGCTCGTCCCAATAATTTTAAATTAGACAGGAATTTTAGCCC
>JBBKVQ010000432.1:0-7198 GCA_037968515.1 Bradymonadaceae bacterium | reverse complement strand
TCGGCCGATGGGCCGATGCCTTCGGGGCCTTACGCGTCGCGGCTGCTGGCTTGGGATCGACTTGACCCGAATCTGCGGCCCGATTTTGCCAACCTCGCGGCACCCACGGTGAACGCTCTTGAGTTTTCGCGTCAGGTCTCAAGTCTTTTTATGGTCGATGCACTGCTAAGAAGTGACTCACGGGCGGCCCGGCGTACCAAAGATTTTGGCCACACAACGGGCTTCGATGGCACTCACTTGGTGTCGCTTCGGGCCTCAACCATACCGTCGAGGATGCCCAGCCGACTGAAGGACCGAATCGGCGCGATCGAGCGTGTGGATAAGTTCGAGTGGCTTGCCCTGCAGGCGATGTCTCCCGACACGATGTTTGGAGTTTTTGACGCGCTGAGCCCCTCAGAAAGAAAGGTCATCTGGCAGGAACGCCTGCGCCTCGTCGACCGGTACTCTAAACTGATTCAGGAAAAGGGCGCGCTAAACGTGCTCATGCCTAGGTGAAATATGGCGTGGTTAATGAAAACCGAGCCGGACGAATACGGCCTGCACGACCTTAAAGAGGCCAAAGTGGGGCGCTGGGACGGCGTTAGAAATTACCAAGCGCGCAATCATATGAAAAGTTGTCTCGAAGGAGACCAGGTCTTGATTTATCACTCCGGCAAAGGTCCCAAAATCGTGGGCATCGCCAAGGTGGCGCGCGAGGCCTATCCCGACCCCGCCCAATTTGATGATGAAAGTGATTATTTTGACCCAAAGGCCACCCCGGAAAATCCGCGGTGGGTGGCCTTAGATCTTGAATATGTTGGAGAGCTAAAAAGCCCGGTCAGCCTGGCCACGCTGAAATCCGACGACCGATTCCAAGAGATGGAAATGCTTCGGCAGTCCCGTCTATCGGTGGCCGAGGTCGACGGGATTCACTTTGACCTCGTCTTGAGCCTTGGTGGCGGCCTAAAAAGCGAGACTTAAGCCGGCTCCCAGATTCCAGAACATCCCGTCTGTATCGAGGACTCCGAGGTCATTAGTGCCCCGGTTCCAGCCAGATGCGTCGCTTTCAAGCTCGTCAAATCGAGCCTCTGTTTGCAGCTGATAACCGATCCGAGTGCCGGCTTTAAACCGAAGGACGTGACCTGAATCGAACGTCGCGATGCGAATCGTGAAATCGAGCCCTGCGAAGGCCTCGGCCGCGACATCGTGCGTGAAGTCTGACCGCACGTCATCGGCAGTCACCGTCATGTCCCCAAGTGCGTAGCCCACGCCGACGCCTGCGAGGGGGCGGAACATGTTCCAGAGCATGATTCCATACTCTCCGCCCACCATGAACCGGTAACGCGTCCAATCGAGTTCCAAGCTGCCCGACAGGCGCTCATTGGGGGCGTTCGTGGTGCTGTCGTAGCTCAGGAAGAGTCGTAATCCCTGCAGACTGCCCTCGGTCGCCGCATAACCAAACTGAAGCGTGGTGTAAGGCAGCAAATTCGAGTCCTGCAACGCATCGAAGGACTCGTCGGTGGCAATCTGACTGCCCAACCGGAGTTGGAAGTCGAGTTCTTGAGCCAGAGCTTCGGTCGAGAAGAGCGACAGCGCCGCTCCAAAAATTAAAATACATTTTTTCATTTTAGTTCTCCCGACCAAGGAAATTATTCACAAATACATTTTCATAAACTGTGGCTGTTTCTGGCCGTGGGTCGTTGGCGTCGAGCACCGTAAAAGAGCCCAGTCTGTCGACATGCGGTACGATCAGGACTTCGCTCTCACTGTCGAAATGAACACTTGTGCCAGCGAGAGGAAGTTCGAAATTGGTGGGGTGGCCGTCGCTTCCGAAAATCGTAAGGTTGGGCAGAGTGCGGTAGACAACGTACGCAAAGGTCCCGTCAAAAAGCACGTCTTTCAGCGCACCACCTTGAATCGGGATGTCGTTGTTTTTTTCGAGGTTCAGCAGCGAGAACCCCGAACTCGGATGGAACACGATGGCCTGATCAGGAACCGCGGTCGAAAGCTCGATTCGTTCGGGCAAACCCTCAAGCCGAATTGCGTAAACACTGCGTCCTACGGTGGGTTCATCGCCCTCAATCGGAATCAATTCGGGGCGAATAATCGCCACAAGCGGACTGTCGCGCGAGTAAGCGATGACACGCACTTCTTCTTTCAACTCTCCGTCTTCTTCGACCGTGGTCGTAAACGGCAACAGATATTGCGCAGGGCGAGACATCGGCAGGGTGAGCGTGACGCTCACGTCCGAGACGGTGTCGACAAGCGTGAAGGTATTTGTGCCGGCAGATATCGCCAGGAGTCGAGTGGAGCCGTTCGAAAGCGTGACGATCTCCATCCCAGCGGGTGAGTTTACCGTCAGTTTGTCTGTAGACAGTAAGAGCTTTCGCGTCGCGCCATCAGGGGCCAAACGCACGGTCACGCGCGAGATATCGGTGTCCTGAGTACGCAGATAGAGGTCAAGTTTGCCCTCGTTTGACGTGTCAAAAATCACCTGTGTCGGCACCCGAATCGTGTCGGCTTCGCTGACGGTAAGGGGCACTTCGCGAAGGCGGTCTTCAGCGTTGTCTGCCAGCAGGTCAAACACGGTCACTTCGTTATTCGCCAACACGACCATGAGCCGTTGAGCCTGTCCCGAGAGCGAGAACGGCTCGACGAACGAAAAGCTATTGGCTCGGGTCGACAACGTTGTGAAGGTCGCGCCGAGCGTGCCTTTGAGGCTCACGACACCAATTTCGTTCAAGTTTCTGGCGACGATATTTTCTTCCGACGCACCGGTGAAACTTAAGACGACATACTCGCCGTAAGGATCGACTGTGATGCGGTCGAAATCGCCCGAAAGCTCGACCTCCTCGATGCTGCTGGGGTCGGTGGCATCGACGAGTTGTAGGACTTCTCGGTCCCGATCAACCACGTAGATTGTTTTGCCATCTGCTGACACCGCGCTCACGCCAGGATCGTTGCCGATCTTGGCTGACGAGATGTTCAAGAGTGCTGTGTCAGCTTTGCGATCGGCGTCCAGAACATAGACTCGCGCCGTTGTTTTTTCGATGTAAGCCAAACCTGCAGAAGTCTCGAGAGGTCCCACAAGTTGAAGTGGCTGGTCCCAACGATCCGAAGATTCAGGACCACAAGCTGCTGCGCCCACAAGGGCCGCCATTATCATCCATTTGCGATTCATTTAGATCTCTCAGTCAATGCCAGAATTAAGCTCATATCCAGTCACAGTCTGCCGTTCATCCGTTTCGACGGTGACAAAAGTCATACGTCCTTGAGGATGGATTTGGCTGATATACACACGTCTTGCCGGCCCGATGATTCCGAGTCCTTCGGGGAAACTCGCCAGGCGGAAAGTTTTGGTCGCGAAGGTCGAAAGATTGGCGACAAGAATATCTTTTTGGGTTTCCACGCGTTGGGTTTCCAACGCCGGAACACGAAAGCCGAGGTACAGTTTCACAAGGCCGTTTTCGTCGGACCATAACGCCGAGCGCCCGGCTTCGTGCGAGGTCAGAATCAGGCGTGTAGCGCCGCTTGCGACATCCAGCAGGGAAATCGCCCACGAACGCTCAATATACTCTGGGTCAAGCGGAGTGCTTCCAACCGGGATGGGTAGTTCCACCCTGGAATGAAGGACCACAAATGCGCGGCCAAGCGTGTCCGCGACGGCTCCACGTATGCCTTTCTCGAAGGTCACTACGTCCTGTTCGCCTTTCTCGACGTCCAGAATCACGCCGCGACGTTCATCGTTAAGCGTCGAGAAAAACAACACGATATTGCCCAGTGGTGCGACCTCGGCCGCTCCGAGCGTCGCAACGGCGAGACCAACACGGACCACACCTGCGACTTCTGGGATTTCGAACGGCTCAATCACGTCCATATCGGCGCCAGCGTCCATCATGTCGGTTCCAGCGTCGGCCATATCACTGGCGTCGGCGCCCATATCGGACATGCCGGCATCACCCATACCGGCGTCATCCATGCCCGCATCCATCATCACGGGCGGCTCGATAACGGCCAGCGCCGCGGCCAGGTTCTGCAGGCCTTCGGGAACGGTTGCGATAAAGTGATTACCGGTCCGTGGGAGTGAAACAAGCACTTTGCCACCGGCCATCCAGTCAAGATCGGTTGGGATTTCGGGCAGGTTCACCAGAAGTTTTTCGCCGGATTCAAGGTCGACCAGGCTGAGGGCGGATTGAGTAGATGCTCGTGCCACTGCCCAACGGCCAGACGGGTCAACGACGACCTCTAAATCATCGGGAGCCGCGTCAATCAAGGACGTCGGAGGCACCAACGCATCGCCCGTCAGGGTTTCCAGATCGATGCGGCTGATGCCATCATCGGTGAGCGCGAGCGCGTACTTCCCGTCATCACTCAATCGGACTTCACGAACGTTGAAACCAACTGCAACTTGATAGGCGCCAGTCGAATTTAAGACGGTCACTGAAGCCAGGTCGATTTCGGCCGGGATAGGCCCCTCGAATCGCGCGAAGTCGAACCATACAAATGCCCACTTGGCATCCGGTGAAACGGCCAACGCGTTACCACGGCGCAACGACCGAAAGGTCTGCGTTTTTGACGTCGCCGAATCGACCCGAGTAACCGTGCTGCTGCCTTCGTTGAGCACCCATACGTTGCCCACTGCGGCGTTTGTCGGCCCAGCAATCGAGGTCGGCCGAAATCCCACTGGAATGTTCTGAACTCGCAACGTGCTCGAGTCGATGACGGACACCGAATTCAGGGTTTCGTTGGCCACAAAAACTCGGTCCCCGACCACGGCCGGCGCCGAGAAGTCGTACTCGGTCTCGACTTCAGGGATGAAAACATTATTGGTCGAGTTGTTCGTCGTGGTGTTGTTGCCCTCGTTGAAACCGTTGTTCGTCGCGTTGTTTGCGGAGTTATTTTCAGATGTCGAGTTGTCGCCGTCGAAACTCGACTTATCGGCATCCTGACTCGCACAGCCAACAGCAACCAAAAGAACGGCGCCTATCGCCCATTTATATACATTTGAATTCATAGCCATTCCTCAGTCGATCACTGCATTGAGTTCGTAGCCACTGACCGTTCGTACTTCGTTGGTCACCACATCGAAGAAGGTCAGACGGCCATCGCTGGCTTCCTGACTGACAAAAATTTTGTTTCCAACACGGCCAATTTGATTGGGTTGTTTGGGTAACGAGACAAAATCGCTCCGGAAGGTGTCGAGGTTGATACGCATCACGCCGCGGCTGGCGCTGGCGGTCGAACTCAACAGGACATAAAGAAGCGTCTGGTCACCCGCCGCCGTCATCACGAAGTCGGTCGGCGTTCCCTGCAGCACGATCGGGCGCAAGTAGCCGCTCGCCAGGTCAATGAGGGTCAGACCGTTGTATTGGCGAAACAGGTCTTCGGCGCTGGAATCCTTGATCACCCCAGCCTGATGGATTGCAATCGCACGCTTTGAATCCGGTGAAATCGCCATCGCATACACGCGGTCACGCAGCGTCCAGGTCGCCTGAGAGTCATCGGTAAGCCCAAGCCGCTGCACGTCGAGGACACCTGCTACGGTCGTATAAAGCACGACCTGATTTCCGTCGGGAGTGATCTGGGCCAGCCCCAGCGGCAATCCCACGTCTTTGATTTCCGGCACATAAAGCGGGTCTGCGAGGGCATCAAGTACGTCGATGACGGCCAGCTTCCCAGCGCTCGGAACTGTGACCAACACGCGTGGAGTGGCGCCACCAATCAAATCGATGTCGTTGCTCAGTCCAGGCAAATCCAAGCGCCGTGGCACCAAATCGGCATTCAGATCCGTTGGCAGTTCATACAGCACTACCTGAGCCGCACCAGCACTGCGGATAACCATGAAACGCGCTGCTGGGTCGACCTCCATTTCGAAGGTGTCAGAAGGAAAGATCGCCGAATCAAGACCAAGGTCAAGCCGAGGAACCAAGCGGTCTGCGGTGATATCAGCGAGCCGAACACGATTTACGCCTTCGCGACCAAGTAAAAAGAGTTCGCCGTTGTCGGTAAATTCAATGTCCCGAATCAGCCGGGTGACGCTCAGATTATAGACGGCGTCTTCCTCGGGGGTGTCTCCGAGCTTGATTAGCGACATGACCTGCAGCGACGCGATCGGTGAGTTCGACAGCGAACGTTCCGGGTCGATCCAAGCCAATGCAAAACGGCCGTCAGGCGACATCGTCAGGCGATTGACTTCGCTTGGCACTTTAAACAGGCGCACGTCGCCAAGTCCCGCACCCGTCCTTGATGGCAGGTCGGCCCGTACAATCGCGACTGTAGAGTTGCCCTCGCACAAGGCGTAGGCAACTGCGCCGATGCCTTCGATATCTTTGGCAGCGACGTCTTGTGGGTTCTGGCCGACCTGAAGCGGGATAACGCTCAGATCGTTGGCATCCACCCTGGCAAGGGTAGAACTTGCGATGTCGGCATTCGGCACAAACACGTAGGATTCTGTGGTCGCGACTTCCCGGACCAAGAACCGTTCGGTGTCCGTATTGGCATTGGAATTGTTGGTGGTATTTTGTCCGCCATTTGCAGTGTTATTGGCGAAGTTATTCGGGCCATAATTTTCATTAAAAGCGCCCGAGGCATCGTCTCCGCACGCGGCGACCAGCGCCAGAAGGGCTATAGCGTATTTATAATTCATCAATTTCATTCTCCACCCGCTCAGTTTCGCAGCGTAACAGTACTAAGCAATTGACGGGCCAACACGTAATGTCGTCGTAATGCCTTAGCATTGACGAAAAACCGCCTTCAAAAGACCCACGCTGTCGGACATCTATGTCATCAACATGGAGTAGAATGACGCAGAAGTCGTGGTAGGCCTGCACCAAGAGATTCTCATGAAATATGGAAGTATTTTTCGCCCCGACTTATTTAAAGGTCAGGTCCACGTCGTGACCGGCGGCGGGAGCGGGATTGGGCGATGTATCGCCCATGAGCTGGCCGCGCTTGGCGCTCATGTTGTGCTTATCGGCCGAAAGATCGAAAAGCTCGAGGCGGTTCACGCTGAAATCGTCGAAGACGGCGGCGCTGTCAGTTTCTGGAGCTGTGATATTCGAGATGAAGACCGGGTGGTGACGGTGGTCAACGAAATCATTGCGCAACATCGAAAAATTGACGGGCTTGTGAACAACGCAGGCGGACAATTCCCGGCCCCCTTAGCCTTCACAAGCAAGAAGGGCTGGGATGCGGTGGTGTCCACCAATCTGACCGGCGG
>JBBKVQ010000431.1:0-15241 GCA_037968515.1 Bradymonadaceae bacterium | reverse complement strand
ATACAATCGCCCATCGAAATTTATTTGAATTCATCCATCCTCTCCATCACCAGCCGGTGATTCCTTACATCGCTATATGACACGGTTATCGAGTCAAAGCGCCGTTCAAGATGCAGCCGCTTCTTCGGTTTTTTCCTGCCCCTGATGCCCTTCAATATTCTTTCGTCGAACCTTCATCTTGACGCCTTTTGAGACCTCAATCGTGACGTTATCGGTGTCGACTGCAGCAATTTTTCCGTAGAGACCAGCATCGGTGATGACTTCGTCACCGACCTTCAAACTGGCAATCAATTCAGCGTGTTTCGAGGCCGCTTTGGCCTGAGGCCGCCAAATCAGTAGGTAGAAGACGCCCATCACGAGGATGAGCGGAAACAACATTCCCAGCAGATCTCCACCACCAGGTTGCTGAGCAAGTACCCACACCGAAGTCATTCCGTTCAATTCCATAAGATACCGCGCGGTCACTTGGTGCCGCGTCCTTTCGGGGGAACGCGCTCGTTACGCATTGTAAAACAACGCCGGGCCCATAAGAGGCCAAGCGTTTAGCAGCCTTCCTTTTGAAGGTCAAGCACTCAGACCGTGGGAGCCGACCGGCCCGAGCGCTCGTAATAAAGCGTTCGGAAAGCGGTAAACTCGCCCGCAAGAATCGCCTCGCGAGCGGAGGTGACCAGCTCAAGGTAGTAATGCAGGTTGTGGATCGTGCAGAGGCGAGCCGCCAGGATCTCTTTGGCTTTGTAGAGGTGCCGAACGTAGGCCCGGGTGAAGTTCTTGCAGGTATAACATTCACAATCTGGGTCAATCGGATCGAGGTCTTTGGCGTACTGAGCATTGCGAATCACGATCGTGCCGAATCGAGTCAGGCATTGGCCGTTGCGTGCATTCCGTGTGGGCAACACACAGTCAAACATGTCGACACCACGAGCGATGCATTCCACCAAATCGTCAGGCTTCCCGACTCCCATCAAGTAGCGTGGCTGGTCTCGCGGCATCCTGGGAGCGGTAAACGCGACGGTGTCGTACATCACCGGGATATCTTCGCCGACGCTGAGGCCCCCCATCGCAAAACCTTCGAAATCCAGGGCACATATCTCCTCCAGATGCCGGCTTCTCCATGCCTCGCTGGTGCCTCCCTGAATGATACCGAACATCGCGCAGTCTGTGCGGGTGCGGGCCTCAAGGCATTCTTTCTCCCAACGCGTGGTCCGTGCGAGTGATTGTGCCAGATAGCGGTCGTCTGCTCCTGCTGGAGGGCATTCATCAAACGCCATCATGATATCGCTGCCCAAGACCTCTTGAATCTGGGTCACTCGAGCCGGGGTAAACAGGTGCCTCGAACCGTCGATATGGTCTTGAAACTCAACTCCGTCTTCCCGGATTTTCCGCAATTCTTTGAGGCTAAAGACTTGATATCCGCCCGAGTCAGTCAAGATTGGGTGGGTCCAGTTCATCATTTGATGCAAGCCGCCATGAAGCTCAATGACCTCTAAACCGGGCCGAAGATAAAGGTGATAGGTGTTGCCCAAAATGATTTGCGCCCCAAGCCGTTCCAGTTCGTGTGGGTCCATCGCCTTGACAGTTCCTTGCGTGCCCACAGGCATAAATATCGGCGTTTGCACAACCCCGTGGGTCAGTTGCAACTCACCGGCTCGCGCTTCGCCGTCCGTCGCCTGAAGGGTGAACTTGAAGTTTTCACATTGAATCGTCATTTCAGCGCCTCGCGCGTCAAAAACATCGCGTCTCCATAGGAGTAAAACTGCATTTTTTGTGAGATCGCTTCAGCATAAAGTGCCTTGATGAAATCGAGGCCTGCAAAGGCGGCAACCAGCGCGAGCAAAGTGGAGCGGGGCAGGTGGAAGTTGGTGATCATGGCATCAACCACCTTCAAGTCGTCTCCCGGGCTAAGAAACAACGTCGAGTGCCGAGTTCCGGGTGTAAACGGTGTGTCCAGCCTGGCTTCGGACTCCAACACACGAACGCTTGTCGTTCCCACAGCGATGACTCGGCCGCCTCTTTTGCGCGTCTCAGCAATCGCCCCGGCGAGCGCATCATCAATGAAATAGCGTTCCGAATGCATCACGTGCTCGGACAGGCGAGTCGCCTTTACCGGTTGGAAAGTCCCCGGGCCAACTTCCAGTGTGACATAAGCACGTCGAACTCCAGCAACATCGAGCGCCTCAAACATATCGGTTGAAAAATGCAGACCAGCCGTCGGAGCCGCTACAGATCCGGGGTTGGCCGCGTAAATCGTTTGATACCGCTCATGATCTTGATCGTAGTCATTCTGAGAAGATGCCCGCTTCTTGACGATATAGGGTGGAAGCGGAAGCTCCCCAAGGCGTGCGAGGAGGGCGTAGGCGCCGTCGGGGGCTTCCACCCGCAGTGTCACATGGCCGTGCTCAAGGGAAACCACATGAAGCACCGTGTCATCACTCAGGAAAATATCAGTGCCGACCGCCAGCGCTTTTGAGGTGCGAAACATTGCCACGACTTGAATCGTGCCCTTTTTATCGATCCATCGAGTCGGAGATTCCGAACCCAGCACGTCCAGGAAAAGAAGTTCTACTCGCCCGCCGGTAGGCTTACGGGCAAAGATTCTAGCTGGCACGACGCGAGAGTTATTGAACACCAGTAAGTCGTTGGACGTAAGTTGATCCAGCAAAGAATCAAAGGGGACGATGCGATTTTTCCGAGTCGAAACAGAGGCTAGAAGCAGGCGTGATCCATCGCGTTTTGCGGCGGGAGTTTCCGCCACTAACTCAACCGGCAGTTCAAAATCATAACTCGTGATGTCATCTGTATCGTCATTCATCGCCACCTCGCGCGGGCGCTGTTAGCATGATTTAACATTATTTTGAAACAACCAGACGCCTACAGTCCTTGGCCGTTTTGCACGTCGATGCTAGATTCGCTGCGACTATGAATGGTACTTTGCCAATATGACCTTTGAATCAAACGATAAGGTGGCGCGACTCGACAGAATTCGCGACATCGTCAACGAGGATTTTGAGCGCATTACGGGTTCAAGTGATCCTTTTGTCGTGTTGAATCTGCCGCGCGCAACCGATTGGGAAGAAGCCAGTGCAAGGTACGAACGCTATGAGCGATTCTATCGAGCCGAGAACTTCCAACGGCTTGGCGACGTTGATCTGACACGTAAAGCACTTGATATTCGTAGGGCGGTAGGCCGCGCAATTGTCGAGGTTCAAGGGATTTTGGATTCGATGACGGTCAACCACGAAGTGTCGACCGAGTCGAACACCGGGATGCTCAAGCTCGACCCCAACAGCGTCGCATTGGGTGATATTTATTACCGCGACGGTCTGACATTCCTAAAACTCGGTGACTTGGAAGCTGCTCAAGAGTGTTTCCGTACGGGATGCGACTACGACCCAACCCGCGGAATCCTTCTGGCGTACTTGTCGTACACCACGTTTCGAAGGCGGATGAACGAGCCCGATGTTGTCGAAGAGCAGCGTCGAAATCTCTATCAAGCGACACGTGTCGACACTAAGAACCCTGATGTTTGGGTGCTTGTCGCCCGCATGCATTTAAAGCTGGGCGAGCACGAAGATGCAGTTCTGGCCGTCGAACGGGTGGAAGCCATCGATCCAAAACACCCCAAATTAGAAAAGTTAAAGCGACAGGTCGCGGGTCAGACCTAGTTGATTCTGGCCTGATTAGAGTTCGTGAGACAGTCCCGCCGTCAGCGCGACATCATTCGATTCGAACTTCAAGCCCCCTGCCAAACCAACATTCCAACCAAGCCCTGGGCTCCAGCCCATCGACGCATCCAATCCCGACTGCTGTTCGCCCGAAAACACTCGCGCCGACGTGTAGTAGCGACCCAAGCGAACACGGGCACCAACAAGAGCACCAAAATTCTTGTCCTCCAGATTCCGAGAGAAAGCCGCGGCCGCTGGACCACCCAGAAGAAAAGAATCCGATCGGCCGAATTGCGTGTCGCCGACCGCGCCAAAAACGCTCAGTTCGTCCCAGGCGATTTCAGCGGACGTAAGCAGTTGAAGCCTGGAACACCCGTCAACGCACAAGGCATGTGTTTCGACGACAAACTGCGAAGATCCCTGAATCGATAACGTGGTCCACGGCGTTAGTTCTGGCTCTTGATCCCGCCGGTTTAACATCACGCCAACGGGAAGTGAGACCCGCAAGTTGCCTGCTTCAATCGATTGTTCAAGAGCCGAGCCCACAAAAAATCCGCCTGGCTCGCGGTCGAACAGGTAATCCGGCACTCGAGGAGGCAGAGGTTCACGCTGCGAGAACCCATAGACCTCGACCCCTGCACGCGCGCTCAAGCCGATACGGTGAGACCATCCGGCAAATCGTCCGATCATTCCCGTATGAAGATACAGGTTAGGAACCACGGACGCTGTCGTGGACGCTTCGAATCCGTCGTCAGTCGGGACGACGCCGAAACTCATGTTCATATCCACAGCGGGAGCCACGGCCCAACCACGACCTCTCAAGGGAACCTCCGCTCGCAGTGCGACAAGTGCGGAGTGAACAGAGACACTTTCGCCAGCGAGACGTTGCTCTATCCACCTCGATTCGTGTTCAGCGTCAGTTTTAAGCAGGACCCGGCCCAACGTCTCATCAGATCCAAAACGAATCTTGGCCCGACGGAATCGGTCTACGCCCGGCACATCATAATCTTCCATCGACGTCGTCAACTCGTGACTGGCGCCGCGCACGGAAGCACCAAACCGAGTGCGTTGATCGGAACGAGAAAACGCCCCTGTGTCCAACTCACGCATTCGTAGTGCGTCTGAGTGCCCCCATTCGGCTGTCCCGGAGACTCGGTCCCCCAAGGACAACTCGCCTACAACGTAGCTATCAAAGGTGGATAGATCGGGGGTGTTTACACCGACCTCGAATACTCGCGCATTGTCTGAGGCCGCCAACCCATGCACGCCGTACCATTCACCTGGCGCAATGTTAGCTCCGACACCCAGCGACCCAGTGAAGAAGCCTGATGCAGCGAATTCCAAGAGGTCGCTATAACGAATGACCGGTGGCAAAAAGCCTGCAGATGGTTGTCCAGCCTGTTCTGCAAAGGTTGGGAGGCCTTCAACCGAGACCCCTTGAGTACGATTTCCATCGATCCGGTCAATTTCGATTCCATCCCCAACCAGGTCTCGAAAAACGCACGAGTCGGCAAGCAATGCTTTTCCAATATGGAAACCTGCAAAATCGACAGTGTCCAACGTCCAAAAATCGTCTTGCCATTGAGCATGCTTAGCTTCCACATTCAATAGAATCAGATCATGAAAGGCCGCTTGGGTGTCTCGATACTCAACGTCGGCTGCGCTCCAGCCTGGGCCGCTGACGCTTCTGCACAGAAGTGATTTCCCATCCCAAACACACTGATCGGCAATGATTTGTTTACGCGATACGGCGTCGGCGAATTCGGAGACGCTCAAGGGTAGGGCGCGCAACGATTCTTGCAGCCGGTTGCAATCGGGGAGTTCACTGGCTTGCGCGCTGGCACATCCAAGGAACCCGATGATGAAGACAAAGAAGCGCATAAACAAAAAAGGGCGCGTCAACACGCGCCCATCATTCAAAAGGTCCACTATAACTGGGTTTACTCGTCAAGCGCTCGGGTCGACTTATCGGTCGCCTCTGTCGTGCTCGCCGGCTTTTCGGCCGGTGTAGCGCTGAATTCGAGGTAGACGTATTTGTCGGTCGTGTTGACTTGGGGGCGCTCAGCCGTCTTCACCGAAATCGTTACGATCACATCCTTGCCCTTTTTCTTGGACTCGATGCGGGTCACGTTTCGATTAAAAAAGCTGGTGTCGATAAAACGCGAGAAATTTCGCGCAGAAAGCTTGGTGTCGGTGAACGTGAGAACCACCGAGCCCTCGGCGTTTGTGTCCATGCTGTAATTCGCTTCGCGTGCTGTCTGAACGAACACCCGCGTGGATTGTTCACGCGACTGAAATCCGATCCAAAGCAGCTCGTTAGCGCCCGTTTTGCCTTTTTGTGCAGCCTTTTCGAGATGCGACACGGAATCCCGAGTCCCAGGAATCACGCCGCGATACATTTGATCGGCAGGCATATCGGCCGGAAGTGGCTTGGTTGCCATTTGACCGCCACGATACATGGTGGTCACACCGCTCGTGACCTCCTGATCCCCTTTGTTTTCTTCAGTTTGACCATCTGCGGCAGGCTGACCTGTTTGCGTCGGTTGCGCTGCAGGTGGTGTCTGAACGGGTGCACCCGGATAATTGGTCTGCTGAGGCTGGACTCCATATTGGCGTTCCGCGTCAGCACCAAAATTACGAATGGTCTGCGAATACGCGGTGGAGGACCACAGAAGCATGCATGCAGTGAGGGCCAACAATCGTTTCGTCATCATGAATTTCCTTGAGGGGAACTCAGTACAAGTATCTGAGAATTTGTGACTGCCGTGAAGATAGCACTCAACCCACACAAGCGGCAAGTTTTGACGGTGGTCAACTGATTGACACGGCATTCCGCGCGTTGATAGCGTGCGCGCCTTATAGACATGCGATTAGCAACACTCGGAGAATGACATGCCAGATATTTCGATCCACCGCACACACGAGCTTTCACTTGATGACGCGCGCGCCAAAATTGACATGATTGTTGAAGACATTCAGACGGAGTTCGGAAGTTTGGTGTCCGACGTCACCTGGAACAAAGACCGAACCAGCGCTGCAGTGTCAGGGAAAGCTTTTAAAGGCACGTTCACCCTGGGCGCGGGAAAGGTCGGGATCGACATCGACCTCAAGCTCTTCGTGAAGCCATTGAAGGGAAAAATTTCCGGTAAGATCGAAGAACGAATGACACGATATTTTGGTTGAGCCTTTCTGCACTTTGAATGTGAACCGAGGATACCCATGAAACTCCGAAATCAACTTGCAGTTCTCGCTTTGGCGGGGGCTCTATGCGCACCTGGCGCGGCATCGGCCAAAATCTCTAAGGCGCTACGTGCCGAACTTGATGGCTACGTCGAGCCCTTGAAGGGCGAAGGTGACCCTGTCGCGCGGCAGGCCGTGTTTCTTGCTCGAGCCGTGCTCGAAGGCAAAGCCAGCGCAAAAGACTTGGAAGCAGCCACCAAAGACGAAAATAAACGCGTCCGGCTTGCGGCTGGGATCGCTTGGTACATGACTGGCGACAAAAAGGCTGAGCCATTCCTTCGCGCGGAGCTCACAAGCGATGCTGGCTTGTTGGAAACACTGAACGAACTCGTCGCGGTGCTTCCCGACAAAGCCGAAGCGAAACTGCTGAACGAGCTGTGGAAGAGTGCAACCCCTGAGATCAAGACAACCCTCACACGGTACCTTGCTGTCCAGCATGGTCCGTTATTCAACCTTCTGGGTGATGCCATCACCGGAAAGGACGAAGCGGACCGCAAGATCGCGATCCAAGCGATCGTTTTTGCGAATAACAAAGATGGTTTTGCACCGTTGCAAAAACTGCTGAAGACCAAAACTCCTGCCGTACGGTTGGAGGCAACCAACGCTTTGGTAACTTTAAGCCGCAACACCCGGCTCGAGTCTGAGGCGCGAGCAATATTGGCCGGCCTATTGAACGATTCGGATCCATTGGTTCAAGGGAAAGCGGTCGAACGGATGCTTGAGTTGCGTGACCCTGCTGCGATTGCTGGCGCACTTAGCCTGATCAAGAACGCAAAGGAATCCTCAGATCGGAAGAACTGGTTGGGTTTACTTTTGGCAAGCGGACAGTATGTGCCGCTTGAATCGACGTCGCCATATCTCAAAGCCGAAGACGTCGAGGAGAAGCGTCTCGCGCACCAACTCGCCGCGACGAGCAAAGACCCTGAATTTGTGGCGACGCTGCTTAAGATGGAGCAGAGCACGACGTTCGAAGATCGCCTGCTCGCGATCGAGTCACTCGGATTCACCGGATCAGAAAAAGCCACCGCTGTGCTGAATCGAACGTTGTTTGAGGGACGAATGGATGTTCGTCTCGCGACGGCCAAAAGCCTGCAGAAGCTGGGCCGCATCGAAGCGCTCCCAGCACTTGAACGCGCGCTCAAAGGCGAGCAAGACCAAGTTATGAAGCTCGCAGTGATTGATGCAATCGGCACACTTCAGTCCCCGAAGGCCTTGCAAGCTCTGCGATTTCTGGTCACCAATTCAGACCTGAAGGTAAAAGAGCACACCCTGCGCGCCATTCGGAAAATGGAGCTTCCAGAGGGTGTTCAGGCGCTTGATGTGCTGTTTAGAGACCGAAACACGGATATCCAGTGGTTGGCTTTCCTAACAGCAATGGAACTCAAGCCCGACTTAGGCATGAAGAATATCAAGACTGCGCTAAGGAATCCTCCCGACTCGTACATCGACGATATTCGTGGCATTCGCGGCGACAACGCCAAGAAGCAGGTTTTTGAACACCTGCTGACCAAAACGACGGGTACGGTTCAATCCGATGCCATCAGATATGCTTTGACCCACGGCGGTTTCGACGAAATCCTGCGTACGCTCGCATTGGACTCCTCGGTTTCCGTTGGAGATCGGCGCACGATATTGCTGAACTTTGCTTCCAACGGCGGTGCAGCGGAGTGGGCCGTAATCGAGCGGGCTGTTCGTGGCAAAGACAGCAAGCCACTGTCACAGCTTGCCGCGTGGTTGTTGGTACGTAACCCGTCCAGCAAGCTGGAGCCCACGTTCCGAGGCAACCTGAGTCAGAAAGACGTCGCGATCCAATCGTTAGCTCTTTACGGAATCGCTGCTGCGAACCAATAGTTTACGTTCTAAACAAAAAAAGGCCGATGCAAATGCATCGGCCTTTTTGTTTGTGTGCAAAACGTTGAACTAGAAAGTTCCGTTGAGCGATGCGGCTACGCCATCTGGGGATGGAGTAAATCCAAATCCGAGCTCGGTGTCGGCTTCTTCGCCGCCGCCGCTATATGCCTTGTACAGCAGAAATCCACCCACCAATGCGGCCGCTCCACCGACCGAAAAGCCGACAAGCTGAAGGGTTTTCGCCGAACTCCCTTGAGCTTGCAAGTCGTCTGCTATCGCCGCATCCGCGGGACTTCCCAACGCGGCGTTAGCGCCCTCACAGTTGTTTCCTGGACGGGCACA
The DNA here is from genome assembly GCA_037968515.1 of Bradymonadaceae bacterium. Lineage (GTDB taxonomy): Bacteria > Myxococcota_A > Bradymonadia > Bradymonadales > Bradymonadaceae > JBFFMO01. The sequence goes on along the minus strand of JBBKVQ010000431.1, from coordinate 6,146 downwards.
TAGGTCAGCAAACTCGTCGTCTACCCGGCCAACTTCCAGAGTCTCGTAAACGCCCAATCCAATCGCAGCTACTCCCACACCAACGACAACCCAGCCGATGACAGGCGAGACGCCCGATGATTCGGCGACCGTGTCTGTGTTTGCGAGCGCAAAACTGAACTCGACGTTCTCCGACTCATTATGGCGAAGAATCACGGTCTGAGATTTTTCAGTTCCATCCTCAGCCCGCACCATCACGACGTGCTCGCCAAGCGGAAGGTTTTCGATGGTCGTGGGCGCAAACCCCATCTTCTCGCCGTTCAAGAAGATCTCGGCCGATTTGGAACCATTTAAAGAGACCTGCAAACTACCGACCGCGCCATAAACGAAGTTTTCAACAATCGCTGGAATCGCGGCCTTGATCTCATCGTTGGTGCCCTGAATTGTCTGGTCGGCAACATCACGAACAAAAATCCCCTCACCGAAATCGAAATTCCGAATCGTGAAAAGGAAAACATCGTCCGACCGCTGAACCGAACCAAAAATAATTTGGTCAGCGTCGACAATATCGCGCAAACCTGACAGGCAATCGACGGTTGGGGCGTCACAGCCTGCCGTGAGAGCCAAATCTTGGACGGTGATCTCGCCACCAGGTTTGACGTCCATGTCATCGTTTTCATCGACGACACGGTTTAGCTCCTTATAAAAAGTCGTCATGACGTCGTCTGGAACGTTGAAACGTTCGAATTTCAAGATCACGACGCTAGCGCCGTTTTTTTGGCCGAATGCCATGCCGCTTACCAAAGTAATCAGCAGGAACCACACGGCGGATACGAGAACGCGAGAACTCATCCGGTCTCCTTGAGTCTAAGTAAACCCATTATTGAGCTTCTGGCCTTTGTGGGCAAGTCACTTGCGTTTTTCAGGCGATCTGGCAAAGAAGCGACGGCACGGAGGTTCAAATGTTAGCGTTGGAAGCGGTCGAAAAATCATTTGGAACGAGGGCGATTCTAAAAAGTGTGTCGTGGGCGTTGCCCCGTGACGCACGTATTGGCCTCGTTGGGCCCAATGGGGCGGGCAAAACAACGTTTTTAAGAGTTTTGGTTGGGACCGAGGAGATCGATTCGGGCCGGGTGATTCAACCCAAAAACGTTCATGTTGGTTTTTTGCCCCAAGAGATCGCATTAAGCGAACGAGAGGGCACACTGATCGAAACGGTGCTGCGCGGTCGCGAAGATTTATTGGAAATCGAAGCCACACTTGCTGGGCTGGAACCACGACTGGCCGAATCCAACGAGATTCGCGAAGATTACGCGTCGCTGCAAGAGAGTTTTCGATTGATGGGCGGTTACGAATTTCGCAGTCGAGCCCGTGAGATCTCGGTCGGAATCGGATTTAAAGAGGCTGATTTCAACCGACCGATCGTCGAGTTTTCAGGCGGCTGGCAGATGCGCGCGTTATTGGCTCGACTGCTGTTTCGGCGGCCCGACTTGTTGCTACTCGACGAGCCCACCAACCACCTCGACCTGATTAGCATTGAGTGGCTTGAGCGCTTTCTGGGTCGTTATGAAGGCACGGTGATCATCGTTAGCCATGACCGTTACTTCCTAAACCGAATGGTCGACCAGATCGCCGAACTCGACCAAGGAAAGCTGACGCTTTACCCCGGGAATTACGACCAATATCGAAAGAACCGAGCCGAAGAACGAGAACGTCAAACGGCTGCCGCGGTTCGACAAGGCAAAGAGATCGAACGGGTCGAAGCGTTCATTGACCGGTTCCGCTCCAAGGCGACAAAAGCCGCGCAGGTTCAGTCCAGAATCAAACAACTGGATAAACTAGATCGATTACAGACCCCAGATGCCGAAGCAACAACCGTCAGTTTTCGTTTTCCGCAGCCGCCAAGGCTCGGGAAAATTGTCGTCGATGCCAAAGAACTCGCCAAAGCCTTCGGCGATAATATCGTTTACGACAAACTCGATTTTACGGTGCATCGCGGCGAGCGTATTGCGCTCGTGGGACCGAACGGGGCAGGGAAGACCACTCTGTTGAGAATGCTCGCAGGCGTTGATTCACCCGACCGTGGCACCGTCGAACTTGGCAACAAGGTTGAGGTCGCTTACTTCGCTCAACATGCGCTCGAATCTTTGAACCCAAATCACAGTGTGCTTGAGGCCGTACAGGCCGTAGCTACCACCGAAACATCAGGAATGGTCCGGGATATGCTCGGAGCTTTCAAATTCTCTGGAGACGACTCCAGCAAGAAGATTTCGGTGTTATCAGGGGGAGAAAAAAGCCGCGTCGCCTTGTGCCGCCTCCTGATGAACCCAGCTGGGTTGTTGTTGCTCGATGAGCCCACCAACCACCTCGACATCGCGACGCGACAAGTCTTGGAAGAAGCGATGTGTGCTTTTGAAGGGGCCATCGTGTTGGTGTCACACGACCGCTTTTTTGTGAACGAAGTCTCAACCCATGTTGTGCATGTAGAGGGCGGGAAGGCGCTAACCTACATTGGAAATTATGATAACTACCGCGTCACTCGAGAGGCACATCAAGAGGTTGAAACCCCCGGCGAATCCGAATCTGAATCTGGTTCGTCCAGGAAAGACGTCCGTCGACTGCTTGCGGAACTGCGTACTCGCAAACAAAGCGAGCTGAAGACGCGAAACACAGAGTTCAGTAAAATCGAGAAACGAATCGAAGCTCTCGAGGAAATCAGCGATGGCCTGCGAGCACAGCAGATGCTCCCTGAAATCTATTCAGACAGCGAGCAGATGCGCGAAGTCAGCACAAAACTGCGCCAAGCCGGCGAAGAACTCGAACAATGTATGGGGCGTTGGGAAGAGTTGGGCGAGGAGATCGAAGAGGTCGAGGCTCGCTATCGGGAAGAAGAGGCCGAGCTACGGGACTAGTGCGGCAACTTTCTCGGTCGACTCGACAGGGCGGCTTGAAAAATACTGCCGGACGGCCTCGCTGGCTGCAAACGGTCCTTTGATGCGCCAAGTCGGCGTGTTGCACACGAGGCCCGAGACCGCAATCTTCTTGCCGTCACGCTCCGCAAAACCAACAAACCAGGTGAACCCAAGGTAGGGGTTGTAGTTGCTCAGCGTGCCCGTTTTACCGGAAACGACGATGTCGTTCGGGAATGCATTGCGGTGTTTGAAATACTTCCGAGCAGTCCCAATCGTGGTGGTGCTCATCATCATTTCGCTCAACTTGTGCGCCGTTTCGGCCTTCATCACACGCTTAAAAACATGAGGCGTAAACGTCATCACAGTTTCGCCCTTGCGATTCTCCAATTTCTCGACAATTGACGGCTGCATCATCACACCATCGTTGGCCAACGTGGCACCAATCATCGCGCCATGAAGTGGGCTCAAGTGGGTGTGATAAAAACCAGCGGCTGAGCGCGCACGTTCAAAAGGCTCATCCACAAACTCTGCCGTACTCACTTCAACAGGAAACTCGAACGGAATTTCGGAGTTGTAAGCAAAACGTTCCGCCCAAACCTCAAGATCCTGCGTTTTGAGATGTTTGTAGGTGAGTTTGGCGATGATGGAATTGATGGACCACGTTAAGGCGGCGCCCAACGTTGCGCATTTATGGTCGCGTTTGGCGTCACCCTTGATGTTTTGTTGGGTTAACCCGCTTTTTCCGCCGTGATAACAAGTATCTTTGGCCGGATCGATTCCTGCCGTCTCTAGAAGCGCGGCCGCGGTAATGATTTTGAACACCGACGCGCTGGGAGCCAATGACTTACGAGCCAAGTCTTCAACTGCTGGCTTAGCCTCGGTATGACTGACAAACGCTTTGACTCGGCCTGTTGATGGCTCAAGCAACACCACGCCGGAGTGGGGCACGTTGTACTCGTCGAGCATCTTCTCGAGCGATGCCTGGACGTCGGGGTCCACGGTGAACGTGACCTTTGAGCCGTCCTTGAGGGTTTGGACCAGGTGGTCGCCTTCGCGGACAGCCTTTTTCATATCAAGACCAAGGCTAGTCCAATCTTTGTTACCCGCAGGGACTTTAAGCGGCGCAAAAGCTCGCGCGGCTTGAGCAATCCCTTGGGCACGTGTTTTTGCCTCAACAGTCGTTCCTGACTGGATGGCGGCCTCGGATGCTTGAAACTGCGCCTGAGCCACAATATTTGTTGGTGTTTGACCAAGAACTGGCAGTGAACCGGCAATCAAAAAGGTCGTGAGAAGGGCACTTGAAAGATGAAGTCGCATAAATACACCGTGTTTGTCCTACATCAGTTGTAAGTGGCCCCACCTAAGTGTCAAAAAAACAACCCAAACAAGAAAAAAAATGGCCCCATAAATGGGGCCAGTGGCGGGAGAGGGATTTGAACCCTCGACCTTAGGGTTATGAATCCTACGCTCTAACCACCTGAGCTACCCCGCCGCATTGGGACGAGGAAACTAGTAGCAGAATTAACTTTTGTACAGACAAAAAGCGCATTATTTGGGTTGGACCTTCCAGTCGTCTCCACGTAAACTTCTGGCTTAACTATTAAGAGATAGAAGATTATGAGCGTCGACGCGCAAAAGATTCGCGACGAAATCCAAAAGTTTCACGGCCAACTCGAAGAGCTAACTTTTTACGAATTATTGGGCGTGGATAGTGATGTTGAATCTGACGAGATTACCGCTAATTTTCGCCAACTTGCAAAAAAGTGGCACGTCGACCGTTTCTCGCAGGTTGAGCTGACGGAGGATGAGCGTTCAAAGGTACAAGCCATCTTTTCGGCGATCAACGAGGCTCACCGAACCCTCACAAACGCTGCGAAACGTGAGGAGTATGATTATGAGGAAACTGACGGACCAAATGTGGCCGATATCCTAACTGCGGAGAACTTTTTCCTACGTGGAAAAAACATGTTCAAAACAGGTGGTAATCGAGGGGCCCATGAATTGTTTAAAGCAGCTCATGAAGCCAACCCAGATGAGGGAGAATACAAAGCGTATTATCTCTACACGGAGTATCTTCAAATCTCGAAAGATGAGAATGGCCGAGTGGTAAACAAAACTCGGTCCACCGAGATTTTTAAGGAATTGGAAGAAATCCAAACCAACGTAAAAGAGAAAGATTGGAGGATGTCCTTCATGGGTACCATTCAGTTGGGTTTGAATAATGAACGCCAGGCCATCTCTTATTTCCGTGAAGCTACCTACCTCAACCCCAATAATCATGATGCCAAACGCCAACTTCGTTTGTTGGAGATGCGTAAGGGTAATACTAAGAGTGGTGGTTTTTTCGCGCGGTTGTTTGGTAAAAAGTAGTTGTGGGGTGGATTAGGGAGTTAAAACGGCTCCCTCTTTTCGACACTTCCGACGTCTGATAATGTGTATTATGTAAACTCATGATTGAAAGATGGTTTGAACCGACCTCACAAGAAACAAAAATGGCCCCAAATGAGGCCATTTCACTTCCACCAACAAGGTTTTTTAGTAACCGGAATACATCTCCAACCGGTCACCCTTCGCGATCTCTCGAGCGGAATCGGTAATCACGGCCAGTGAGTAGTTCTTACGTACGTCCAAAACCAACACCTGGCCTACTCTTTGCCACGGAATCTTTTCATCCGACGAGTCGTGGTCCAGGCCTTCAAAACGTTGGTAGATGAACATTCGATTTCCAATCCTCAACCCATCATCTGCACCCTTGTTTACAAAGACGTAATGGTGTTCTGCGAACTGCGAAATCGGATCAACACTATCCACAATCTTGGCAACCATATCCCGGTCAGACTTTACAGGTTGAACTGACTTGAGTTGACGTTCATATGGGATGAGATAATCACCGCGTTCAATCTCCTGCCAAGCTTGTACCACCTCGGCCGTATCATGATATTTATCACTAACTTCAGTGATTTTTAACGTTCCAATCACAAAGTACTTGTGAGCCTCGGTATCACCATCTTCATTCTCGAGGGTTCCTACCTCGCGAATGATTGCAAACACCTCACCCACTTGTGGTTTGGCGGCAGTTTTACCGACAGCGCGGTCACCCTCATCAATATCTTCTTTTTCTTCGTCCGTGTAGGCATCATCTCCAAACCCAACCCACGCTTTATCCAAAGGGGATAACATTGCAGCAGATTTTGGTGAGGCGATGATTCGGCCGGAATATTCCACCCGTTCTTTCGACACAAAACCAGCCACAGG
>JBBKVQ010000430.1:0-3409 GCA_037968515.1 Bradymonadaceae bacterium | reverse complement strand
GCCGTGGAGCCCTTTTGGCAGCATGCGGAGGGCCAGGCTCATCCCCCATGCTCTTCGTGACTCGACGTGGCAGCGAAATGACTCGCCAGGGCTTTTGGAAAAACCTGAAACGGTATGTGGTTGCCGCAGGAATCGACAAAGAAATCAGCCCACACAAGCTGCGGCATTCGTTTGCGACCCACCTGCTCGAACGCGGAGCCGACCTTCGTATTGTTCAATCACTGCTGGGTCACGCAGATATTGGAACCACGCAGATCTACACACATGTCGCGAAAGAACGGCTCAAAGCGATCCACTCGGAACACCATCCACGCGGCTGATAAATCAACCGTGGTTTGACTTTCTGCCATCATTCGTCACACTCCACGGCCGATTCCAAGGAAGCGGTAGATGGCTACGGAACCTGCTCGAACAACCCCACCCGAATTACTTGTCAGGCTCGACGCATTCGAAGGTCCCCTCGACCTCCTGCTCGATCTGATTCGGAAGCACGAAATCGACGTGTTCGACATCCCCATCTCTTTCATTACTGAAGAGTATCTGCGCTTCGTTCGAGCCGTTGAAACAGTCGACCTCGATGTGGGTGGAGAGTGGCTAGAAATGGCCGCTTTGTTGATTTTCATCAAGTCAAAGATGCTGCTGCCCAAAGACGAGCTTTTGGCCGACGAAGACGGTCCGGACCCGCGTGAAGAACTCGTCGAACGGCTCCTCGAGTACCAACGGTACAAAGCCGCGGCGCAAGGCCTCGACTCACGTGATATGTTGGACCGAGACGTGTTCACACACCCCGAAAAATCCCGAGAGTTCACTTCTTTGCTCGGCCCTCCCCCTATCAGAGAGGCCTCGGTTAGTGATCTGCTTGAAGCGCTTCAACGGGTGGTCGCCAGAAGCAAAGTCGATGGCCGATGGGTCTACGAAGTCAGTTCACAGAAACTCACTTTGCGCTCAGTAATCCTTGAGATCGCCGACGTCCTGACCAATCACCCTCGCGTGAAATTCGAAGACCTCTTCGAACATGGGGACCTCAGTAAACATCGAATCGTGACCACGTTTTTGGCCCTGCTGGAAATGACGCGACTCAAAATGATAAAGTTGTTTCAGAGTCGATTAGAAGGAGACCAACTTTGGGTGGAACGCTCGATCTTCGACATCGAAGAGGTCTCGCAGATGCTGGAGCTTGACCATGGTTGAACAATCTACAGCGGCGCCCATCGCGACCGATATCGACCTGCTAAAAGGCCATCTGGAAGCCGTTTTTTTTGCCGCTGACGAACCGCTCGCCCGCACGCACATCTCAGGACTCTTTCCCGAGGAGCCCCCAGAAAACCTAGAGCGCGCGCTTCGACAGTTGAAATTGGACTTCTCGGGGACCAAACGCGGCATCCACCTCATCGAGGTCGCCGGAGGCTTCCAATTCCGGACCAATGCCGACTTCAATCAGGCCGTTTTACGCCTTTACGAAGTCCGTCCGTTCAAGCTTTCCAAAGCTGCACTTGAGACGCTCGCGATTGTAGCGTACAGGCAACCCGTAACCCGCGCACAGGTCGACGAGATTCGAGGTGTGGACTCATCGGGGATGATAAAAAAACTAAACGAACTTGAACTCATCACAGTAATTGGTCGAATGGACGATATCGGTAGACCGAATCTCTATGGCTCGACCCAACGTTTTCTCCAGTTTTTTGGATTGAAGGGCCTCTCGGACTTGCCGACCCTCGACCAACTGGAAATTGACTTCGAGATGATTCTCGAAAACGGCTCACAGGAAGAAGAATGAGCGACATGCGACTCCAAAAATTTCTCTCTCACGCGGGTGTGGCCAGCCGCCGCACCGCCGAAACCATGATTGTCGCCGGACGAGTCAAGGTCAACGGACTGGTGTGCAAAACACTCGGAACTACAGTTGACTCAGCGACCGACCGCGTTGAGGTCGACGGGCGCATCATCGAAGGTGTCGCCAGCTTGATTTATCTGCTGGTGAACAAGCCTCAGGGATACATCACAACGCTCGATGACCCCGAGGGCCGCCCTATTATCACCGACCTTATCCCAGCAAATATGCCGCGAGTTTATCCGGTTGGACGTCTGGACTGGGATTCCGACGGAGCGGTGTTGCTGACCAACGACGGCGACCTGACAAACCTTTTGACCCACCCTAGTCACGAGATCGAAAAGACCTACGCGGTCAAGGTCAACGGCGTCATCGAGGAGACGGCCAAAGAACTTGAAGAACTGCGAAAAGGTGTCGAAATCGAACCCGATGTCATCACCAAACCCGCCGTGGTCAAGGTTGGACGGCAAACCGACAAGAATACTTGGCTTGAGTTTCGTATCGCCGAAGGCCGGAACAGGCAGATCCGCAAAATGTGCGAAGCCGTCGGTTACCGCGTCATGCGACTGCGCCGAATCGCCATTGGGCCACTGACCATTGCTGGTGTGCGTTCTGGGCAGTTTCGCGCCTTGGACAACGACGAGGTCCGCTCGCTGTATAACGCGGTTGGCAAAACCCCGCCGGAACTCGCAGAACCTTCACGCCGTGCGCGTAAACGAGCCGAAAAAACTCGTCAATACAGCCGCAAACCCAAGGCTAGGTCGGTAAGAACTCCCGATGCCGCGGCAAGAACCGAGACTGTACCTCGGTCGGAACGAATTCCGGACCGGAACAGTCGTGGCGAAAAGATTCAGCGCCCCAGAGGCAAAGACGATCAAACGACCACCCCGAGCGAACGCTCCGAAGAGCGCCCGAGTCGTAGAGGTGCGAAGACCGAAGAGAAGTCAGAGCGTGTTTCGACAGGCGCGCGCGTGCGCCGAGAAAAGCCAGTGCGCACCGAAAAGCCTGGTCCGAAAACGACCAAGCGCACCGCAGCGCCTCGGAAGAAGCCCAGCGACAAAAAGTGACCTGACACTTACATTTGGATTTTATGAGCTCGCCTAGATTCGGCGGGCTCTTTTTTTGCCCAGAAAGGACAAGAAACAAAAAGAGCCTCTTTCGAGGCTCATTTTGTTTTGAAGAGTAGCGGGGGTAGGATTCGAACCTACGGCCTTCGGGTTATGAGCCCGACGAGCTACCTGACTGCTCCACCCCGCATCAGGTGGACACGGAATGTATGGGTAGGCCCACATACTGTCAAGGACCAATCCACTTTATTGTGCCTTCGATGGTTCTTTTGCGATTTGGGGGACTGTGAGCCTCGGGGAAATTGACAGGCTGACTGCGTCGCTGATATCGTCTCGCATCAGGTTCATCCAGAAACACAAGTCAATTACAGGCGTTCATACATGCCTTTGCCTTTTTACGACGTGGCGTATAAATGAAGCAGGAGCGTCTCGGCGAACTTCTCGTTCGCGAAAAGCTAATCTCCCCGCAACAACTTGCGAAAGCGCAGGACCGATCGAAAGTCGAAGGCAG
>JBBKVQ010000429.1:0-7251 GCA_037968515.1 Bradymonadaceae bacterium | reverse complement strand
CTCGCACGATTGCGGGATGAAAAACCACTGGTGTTCGACTTTAGTATTGGCAACGCTTTCTGAGCTGAGTCCTGGGAGTAGATAATGGTTCCTTTTCGTTTTTTTAGACTCGTTGTTGTCCTCGCTTTTGCAGCGATGTTGATTTTGCCACAGACGGCTTCTGCACAGTCGAAGATCGGTTATATCGATCTGCAGCGTGCTTTGGGCATGACTAAAGAAGGCAAGTCCGCAAAAGACAAGCTGCAGAAAGAGTTCGACCAAAAGCAGAAAGAGCTCGACAAGGTTCAGGATGGTGTCCGCAAGCAGAAGGAAGATCTGGAGTCGAATGCTTCGATGCTGAGCGACGACACGAAGCGTGCTCGCGCGATGCAGTTGCAAAAAGACATGTACGCTTTGCAGCAGAAGTTCATCCAACTCCAAGGAGAGCTGAGCCAGGCCGAGGCCAAGGCCACCAAGAAGATATTTGACCGTATGGGACCCATCATCGAACAGATGGGGAAAGAACTTGGCTACGATATGATCGTGGAGCGTTCTGCCGTTCTGTATGCCAAGCCTGACCAAGATCTCACCACCGAATTGGTGAAGAGATTCGACAAGAAGTGAGATTCTTCTCAGCCCATCGCCCGTACCGTTCAGCTTCGGTGCGGGTTTTTTTTGTTCTCGTTTTTGCCGCAACCTTTGTGGACTGCAAGTGCGAAGACACCGTGCGTCAAGCCGTCGAGGCCTCGAAGCCCAAGCCGGCTGAGCTTGAGCAAATCATTCCAGAGACTGCCGAAAAGGAACCCAATGATGCGCCCGAACAAGCGACATCATTGGCTTTGGGGCATGAGCTTCGCGTATTTACCGCTGGCCTCGAGTCGCCGGGGGATATCGACTGGTTTGCCCTCACATCGACGATTGCTCCACAAGAGTTGGTCGAGCTTCGGGTGGTTCCAGAAAGTGCAGGTTTGAATCTTTCGCTTCACTTGCAAGCGGGGGCCGGTACCACACCTCCATTGACCTACGACGTGAGCGGGCCTGGCGAGGCCGAGGTCGTGTCGGTGCTCAAGATTGGTAGTGTGCCGCTGAGATTTGCGGTCCGTTCGGCGGCGGACGGGCAGGGCGCCTACCGCATCGAGTTTTCTCGACGCATGAACGCCAACGTCGAGTTTGAACCCAACGATAACCCCGAGATTGCAATCCCGTTGACGGTTCCGAGCGAAATCCAGGGGCTGATCGACCGCCCCGACGACCGCGATGTGTTTGTTATCGCTGCGTCCGAGGCCCCTCAAGTGATTCGAATCGACTATGAGCCGGTGCCTGGAGTGACGCAGGTCCTCCGTATCTTCGATTCGGATCGGTTCGACACGTCACTGGCGGCGATGCAATTCGGCGGTGCGCAGGGTGAACGGGGTGGGGTTCCGGCTTGGGAGAAAGCCGCCCATCAACTTCTGTTTGTCGTCATCACCACAAGCGGAGGATTTGACCGCCGTACACCTTATTTACTGCGTACTTCATTGCAGACGGAACTGGACAAGGACGTCGAGGTGGAGCCCAACGATAGAATGGCGCGGCCCCTTGCGGTTCCAGGACAGCTGCTTGGAACGTTTTATGCGCCTGAAGACATCGATCGGTTCACTCTTGGCGTGTTGGTCCCAGAGGTCTTAGAGGTCCCGGACGGCGTGGTTACTCCACCAAACAAGCATCTTGCATTGGATGCAGGCCACCTTGCGGTTGACGCCGGCCTGCCGCCCTTTGAGTTTGCTGCGAAATTACGAAAGTGGGCGATGATGGTCCTCAAGGTCGAAGCATTGCAGGATGGCGATGTGATTGGGGTGTCATTGAACAGCCCAGGAGGGGAACGCACCTGGGTGCTCGATGCTTCGACTCGTATCGTTGAAGTGTGTGAAGCGGAGTTTCGTCCAGGCGAAATGGACGTCTCGATTCGACCAGTACAGTTAGGACCGGCCGACCGAAAGACATTCGATTATCGGATTGAAACACAGGTGTTGGACGGCGCCGAACTCGAAATCGAGCCCAATAATTCCATCGAGCAGGCCGATCAAATCAAGACAGTCCGGGGCGGTTTTTTTGGCAAGGATGATGTGGATGTTTTTGGCTTTCAGCTGGTCGCACAGCCCGAAGGAACTCAGAAAGTTGCGATCGACCTTGTGAATGCCGGGCCGGGTGCCACCATCGAGTTGGTAGATTCGACCAATGCCCTGATTGCCCAATCTGATAGGGCTCGGAAACTCGAAGTGGAGCTGCCCGATGGCGTTTACTTCATCCGAGCACAGGGCCCCGAATCGTGCACACCCTACGAGATACAACTGACGCGTTACTGAATTCCGAGCGTTGCTCCCAACGGCGTGAACATCAAGATCGCGCCAGCGGACGCGAGTATCATCAGGATCACCACGAACCAGATCCAACTCTTGGACCGGTGAACAGCGGCAGGATGAGGGCCGGTTAACGCGCGTTCTTCTTCCTCATCAACGTCACCAGCGCCCTCTCCCCATGACCAAGCCTCGGTGGCGGGTGGGGTCGACTGACGCGCAGTTACTCGATGTTCTCCGCTCTTCGGGGGCGGAGCTTTGATTTGCTGTGGTTTGGTGGGAAGCCTTTCAGCCGAGTCGTCCACCTTTTTGGTCAACACGATGACGTCTTGTTCATCGGTGGGTTCGATGATCCGTAAGATCGCTGACGCAGAACTCCCCGTGGAAATACCCGGTGGGGGCAACAAATCGCTGAGACTCGAGCTGGTCTCCGTCGCGCGAATTTTTTCGGGATGAGGGGTCTTTCGCGGAATATTCGAAAACGGAATCGCGTCTTCGATTCGTGCTGCCGCTGTTGCGAACGGAAGCGTTTGCATATTCATCGGCGGGTCGGACGCGCTCTCGGTGTCTTGCATGCCCACAACAAACTCTTGCGTCGAGGGCTCATCAAGGTGGCGAAGATCCAGACCAACAACGACCGGCTTCGCGACCGCATCGGCTGCGAGCGCCAGCAGGAATTCATTGGCCGTTCTAAATCGCTCGCCTTTATCTTTTGCCAATGCTTTGCGAACAACTCGATCCAAAAGTGAGTTCTGAAGGGCAGGGTCCTTAAAAGGAGGAACCTCCTCAAAAAGGTGCGCTCGCATAACTTTGACGGGATCGCGATTGCTGAAGGGGGGCCGCCCGTTCAGCATCTCGTACATTATGATCCCAAGCGCGTAGAGGTCGGTCTGACCGTCCACGTCTTCGCCCGCGGCTTGCTCAGGGGACATGTAAGTCGGTGTCCCGACCGTCGATCCGCTGATGGTCAGTGACCTTTGTTTTTCGTCATGTGCGTCAGCTGCTTGCGGCGATGCAATCTTAGCAATACCAAAATCGAGGACCTTCACGACGTCGTGGTCGTTGCCCACAACACTTAAAAAGATGTTCTCGGGTTTGAGATCACGGTGCGTGATTCCCTGCTCATGGGCTTCCGCCAAGCTCTTGAGCACTTGCCGCACAACGGCGAGCGCGCGCTCAGGCGGGAACTTTCCAGCGCCACGAAGCATATCGGCGAGGTCTTCGCCGGTCAGCAACTCCATGACAATATAAAGTAAATCCTCGCTCTGGCCCCAGTCATGCAGTGTGATGGTGTTCGGATGACGCAACCTACTTGCAAGCCGAGCTTCACGTTTGAAGCGCTCGACCACATCAGGAATTGCTAAAAACCGAGGGGGAAGAATCTTGACCGCAACGTCGCGGTCCATATTCAATTGGCGCGCACGCCATACCATTCCGAAGCCGCCGCGACCCACTTCTTCAGTGAGCTCGTACCGCCCGGCGATTATTCTCCCCGGAGTCAGGCTGCCATGAGGCTCCGACATCGTCATATTGTCCAAAATGGGGTAAACCCCGAATTGTTCAAGGATAGGAACAAACACCCGTTCGAAGCAAGACCGACCGGCAAACTTACGCAAGTTTGCCGCGACTTCGTAAACCGAGTTCGCGCCGTGAAGATAAGTGAAGATGTCCAAAGTGCCCAGAGCGTCTGGGCAATGGGCGTAAAACTCCTTGGTATCGAAGCAGAATCCGCACAAGGACTGCGTTTGATTCTTAACGGGATTTTGTCATCACCCGGCGTCGAAACATTCATTGAACTCGCTGGCTTTCCCGCAAAATCTGCACCGGAAGAGATCGATGGGCTCTTTTCCCCCGCATATCGACGCCAAAACGGGATCTACTTCACCCCCACGCCGATCGCTGATCAAATGGCGGCTTGGATTCCTGATGGCGACGGCTGGGTGCTCGATCCCGCATGCGGCGACGGCGCACTTTTGATGGCGGCCGCGCGGCTGGGGCACGAAGTTTGGGGAATCGAAGCCGAACTATGTTCGGCCGTTGCTGCCGCACTGAGGCTTCATCAAGCGGGTGCCGAGGCTCGGATCATCTGGGGTGATGGGCTTGCGAACAAGAACTGGCCTGAAAACGTGAAGGCGGTGGTCGGAAACCCGCCATACGTTGGAGAGAAGGGCAATAAGGCAATTTTTGATGCCGTGCGGAACAAACACCCCGACTTGGCAGACGCCTTCACGCCCCGAATGGACCTCGCATATCTGTTTTGGTGGCGCTCGATTCAGCGCTCGACCTGCGTGATTTTTTTGGTCTCCGAATACTGGTTGTGGGCAGACTCTGCCAAGAACCTGCGCTCGTTCATGGCAGCCCGTCTGCCTGTCCGATGGATGTTTCGACTCGGACAGGGACGCTTTTTGTCAGCCAAAGGCCATCACTCGCTGGTTGTGGTCAACCAAGAGTCCGGCGACGGCTGTCGACTGATCGAAGCTGAAGCTGTTCCGTCCCCTGACGCCATCTCGCTAAACTCAGGCGAGCTTTGGTTGGTCGCTCCTGATGGCGCTCGCCGAGCCGGAGATGCGGTTGTCGGTGTGCCGCTGCAGGACCTCGCAAACGATCAACAGGGTTTTGTGAGCGGGATGGACCGGGGCAAAGTCTCAAACGGTTTCTTGGTCGACTTGGAGGGTTCACAAGCTTCAAACCTGCATTTACGGCCGGTTCTTCGCGCATCCGAATGTGTGGCAAACCGAGTTTTTTTGGCGCCATCGGGGAATCTGCAAGTGATCTGGGTCGACGGGCCGGTGTCGTCAAACCATGAATTGCGATTGGTAGATTGGTTTGGTGTGGGACGCCCGAAGCTCGAAGCTCGTCGAGAGGTCAAATTGGGACGAATGCCTTGGTATCGCCTGCATTGGCCTCGACGACGGCTCGATATGAGCGGTCCAAAACTAGTGGTGCCTCGGCGTGCTACTGCACCTACGTTCTGTTTGGACCTCAGTGGCTCTGCGATTTCCAGCGATTGCTCTTACCTTGTGGCTCCCGACCACATCGCCGAGCCGGTCGGGTACCTGCTTCGGCTCATGGCAGTTTTGAACTCGCCGGAAATCCATGAACAACTCGAAATTATGGGGAAGCGCAAAGGTGTGATGTTTGAGTTCTACGCCACGCCGTTGAGGCGATTGAAGCTTCCGTGCGCGGTTGTGGACGGAAGCTTGATTGTTGAAGCGACACTTGAGGCTAGGGCGCGATCCTGCTTGAACGAGCTGGTTAAAACCGTCGCGGAGTTCGTGGACCTCTAGTGATGGTTGAATTCTTGATATGTGCTGCGGTCGATGCGTATTGTCCACGGCTGGCACTGAGAGGCTCGCGTTAAATGCGTTTGAATCGAATCGACATTCATGGCTTCAAGTCTTTTCGCGATCGTATGACGATCGAGTTAAGTGACGGCATGACTGCGATCGTCGGACCAAACGGCTGCGGTAAGAGCAATGTCGTGGACGCTTTGAAATGGGCGATGGGTGATATGTCGCCAAAGAGCCTTCGCGGCCAAGACATGCAAGATGTGATCTTTGCTGGAAGCGAGACCGCAAAACCGATGGGGCTAGCCGAGGTCACACTGACGTTTCATAACGATGGCGATCTGGATGAGGAAGCATTTGGGGATTCGCTGCCACGCGAGTTCCAGCAGCTGTCTGAGATCGCGATCACTCGCAGGCTTCATCGTTCTGGTGATTCTGAGTATCTGATCAACAAGGTCGCGTGTCGTTTGCTCGACATCCAGAATCTGCTCGCGGGCACAGGCCTTGGGAAGCAGGGGTATTCGATCATCGAGCAGAATCAGGTCGGCTTCATTGTCAGCGCACGGCCCTCAGAGCGACGCCTGATCATTGAGGAAGCGAGCGGAATCACGCGGTACAAAGGGCAGCGAGACAGAACCGTTCGTCGGCTCGAGAAAGCTGACGAAAATCTTCAGCGGGTCGCAGACATTTTGGCCGAGGTCGAGAAGCAACTTCGATCGCTGGAAAGACAGGCGCAGCGGGCGTCACAGCACCGGCGACTAAATGACGAGATGACGGAGCTTGAGATCGCGATCCTTTTGGTCAAACGCGACGACTTGGTCGTGCGACGAGACAAGATCATGGTTGAACAACACGCCGCTGAGCAAGAGGTTGATCGCGCGCTCAAGGCTTGGGAGCTTCATGAAGCCGCAATCGAAGGCGCCAGAGTGGAGCTTTTTGCGGCAGAAAAAAAGCAGGCCGAGGGCACCGAGACATTTTATCGTGCCGAAACACAGCTAAATATCTCGAAAAGCAAACGTGAACACGCGGTGGAATCATTATCGGAAGCCCGCAGACGGCTCGAGACATCGACCCGAGAAATCACGTCGCAGACTGACCGTCGTCAACGTCTGGCCAGTGAACTCGCCCAGGTTCGGCAGGAATTAGCTGGAATGACGGTCGCTTCGGAAGCGCAAAAGGACGTGCAAGAGCAAGAGGCCGACCTGAAGGCAGCGCGGGTTGGTTTCGCGGAGGCCGAGGCCGACATGAAGCGGGCGAAATCGAGTTTTGACCAACAGCGCGCTGAATATATGCGGATCGAGGACCGCGCCCAATGGATCAGTAACCAGGCCCTTGAACTTCAAACCCGAGAAACCGAGCATGGGCATATTTTGGCCCAACTCACCGCTGAGCTTGAGCGGTGGCGCGCTCGGCACCAGGCCGCAGTAGCAAACCTGGTGGGTTTAGAGGCGGCCTCGGATTTGGCGGCGCAATCCGTATCGGCAGGGGCGCTTGAGGTGAACACCTTGAGTCTTGAGGCCAAGGCGGCTCGAACAGCATTTCAAGAGGGTCAGCGTAAGAAGATCGACGCCGAGACCCGGCTCGAGAGCCTGACTGCAATGAATGATCGCGCTGAGGGTTTTGCAGACGGTGTTCAGTCGGTGATGGAC